>MWZA01000145.1 GCA_002050455.1 Acidobacteria bacterium 5-1
CATTATCAAAGACGCGGGCGCGAAAGTCTTTTTTCTCCAAAACAAAGAATGTTTTGAACGCATCAGGGAAGTTTTGCCCGAATGTTCGTCGCTCGAAAAACTCGTTTTTTTTGATTTCACCGAAACGGACACGGAAAATGCGATGTCGCTTGCAGAATTAGAAAATCAAGGCAAACAGTTAAAAGCTGAAAAGCCGGATTTGATAAAGGAATTGGCAAACGCGATTGAGCCGAATGATGTCGCAACATTGATTTATACATCGGGAACGACGGGCGAACCGAAAGGCGTGATGTTGACGCACGCAAATATTGTTTCCAACGCTTTGGACGCGGGTGCGGAATTTAATTTTTCGCACAAAGACAAACCGCTTTCCGTTTTGCCGCTTTCGCACATTTTTGAGCGCGGTGGAATGTATCTTTATATTTTAAACGGAATGGCGGTTTATTACGCCGAATCAATTGACAAAGCGGCGGAAAATCTGCGTGAGGTCGCGCCGACAATTTTTGTCGGTGTGCCGCGAATTTTCGAGAAAGTCTACGCCAAAGCGAAAGTCAAAGCCGCGCAGAAAAGCCGCATCAAAGAAATGATTTTTGATTGGGCGATTAAGGTCGGCAAAAAATACGCTTACCGCATTGAGAAAAAACAACCGATTCCGCGCCTTTTAGCCATCAAACACAGCATCGCTGACCGAATTGTTTTCTCAAAACTGCGCGAATTTTTCGGCGGCAAACTGCGTTTCTGCATTACGGGCGGCGCGGCTTTATCCGATGATATTTTTTTAATTTTCAACGGCGCGGGCATTTCAATTATGCAAGGCTACGGTTTAACCGAAACTTCGCCCGTCATTTCTTCAAACAATCAGTTAAATCATCGGCTGGGAACGGTTGGAAAAACGATTCGGAATGTCGAAGTTCGCCTCGCGGAAGACGGCGAAATCGAAGTTTCTGGTCCGAATGTAATGCTCGGCTATTACAACAAACCGGAAGCGACACAAAGAGCATTTACCGAAGACGGTTGGTTTAAAACCGGCGACATCGGCTCGCTTGACGCAGACAGTTTTCTGCGAATTACCGAGCGCAAAAAGGAACTTTTCAAAACTTCGGGTGGAAAATACATCGCGCCGTCGCCGATTGAGCAGATGATTGTGGCTTCGCGTTTCGTCAGCCAAGTTGTTCTCGTCGGCAGCGAAAGAAAATTTCCTGCCGCGCTCGTTGTGCCGAATTTTGAACAACTCGAAAGTTACATTAAACATAAAAATCTTGACATTGAAACTCGCGCCGAATTTTGCCAGAATCCGCGCATTATCAATTTGATTGAAAGACAAATTGCCGAACTTACCGCAAATCTTTCCCAATATGAAAAAGTAAAACGCATTGCGCTTCTCGAAAACGAATTAACCGTCGAAGGCGGCGAACTCACGCCGACGCTGAAGGTCAAACGCCGCGTCGTCAGTGAAAAATACAGCGAAATTATCGAAAAAATCTACGCCGACGCGGAAATGGAAAATCGTAAATAAGCCAAACCTGTTGTAAAATACAATTGTTCTTAAATTCAGTAGTTTAACCTTTGAAATTTGAAGGGTATATTTTTGTTTGTAATTGGAACGTTGGTATAGAATGCTTGGAAAATTGACGAGATTGAAAATTGGCTGCGTGATAAAATTAAAAAATCAGAGGAAACATAATGAACAATTTTTTTAATGCAAATTTAGTCGAAATTGATTCGGTCGTCGCGGAAGCGATAAATAATGAAACGAAACGCCAAGCCAATGGTTTGGAACTTATCGCGTCGGAAAATTTTGTGTCCGAAGCCGTGCTGCAAGCGATGGGTTCGGTTTTTACAAACAAATACGCCGAAGGTTATCCGAAAAAACGTTATTACGGCGGCTGTGAATTTGCCGATGTTGTCGAGCAACTTGCGATTGACCGTGCGAAGGAAATCTTCGGCGCGGAACACGCCAATGTCCAGCCGCATTCGGGCGCACAGGCGAATATGTCGGTTTTTCTCGCTTCTTTGCAGCACGGCGATAAAATCTTGGGAATGAATTTGTCGCACGGCGGACATTTGACACACGGGCATCCGATGAACTTTTCCGGCATCAATTATGAAGTTTCTGATTACGGCGTCTCACGCGAAACTGAGCAAATTGATTACGACGAATTGCAGCGAACCGCTGAAGAAAACAAGCCGAAAATGATTATCTGCGGCGCGTCGGCGTATCCCCGAAAAATTGATTTTGAAAAAATTGCGGAAATTGCCAAATCAACTGGCGCGGTTGTGATGGCGGACATCGCGCATATCGCCGGACTTGTTGCCGTCGGACTTCATCTGTCGCCCGTTCCGCATTGCGAATTTGTAACGACGACGACGCATAAAACTTTGCGAGGTCCGCGCGGCGGACTTGTTTTGTGCCGCGAAGAATTTGCTAAAGCGGTTGACAAAGCCGTATTTCCGGGCGTTCAGGGCGGACCGCTGGTGCATATTATCGCGGCAAAAGCCGTCGCGTTTGGCGAAGCATTGCGCGAAGATTTCAAGGCGTA
This sequence comes from Acidobacteria bacterium 5-1, assembly GCA_002050455.1. Lineage (GTDB taxonomy): Bacteria > Acidobacteriota > Blastocatellia > Pyrinomonadales > Pyrinomonadaceae. The sequence goes on from MWZA01000145.1 coordinate 2,541, forward strand.
TCAGCAACAAATTTTAGACAATGCACAAGCATTGGCAGAAGAACTCAAAAATCAAGGTCTGCGGCTTGTGTCGGGCGGAACGGACAATCATTTGATTTTGGTTGACGTTTTTCAAGACGGCAAAGGAATTACGGGAAAAGTCGCGGAAAAGGCTCTGGATGAAGTTCACATCACGGTCAATAAAAACACGATTCCGTTTGATACAAATTCGCCGTTTGTCGCTTCCGGCATACGACTCGGAACGCCCGCGTTGACGACCCGCGGAATGAAGGAATCTGATATGAAGCAAATTGGAGGTTTAATCGCTTCGATTATCCGCGAATCTGAATCGGAAGAGGTGAAGGCACGAGTTAAAAGAAATGTGGCGGAACTGACCGAGAAATTTCCGCTTTACGCGCACCGTCTGCGTGATGAAAAAAGGGAATCAATTTCGGCAAGTTAAATTTTATTAGCCGCGAATTACACGAAATATTACGAATAAAGATAAAAAAATAATTCATGATATTCGTGTAATTCGTGGCTAAAATTTTCTAATAATATGAGCAATTTATCCGACATCGGTTTTCCCGTGCAGAACGAACAGGACGTTAATGTTCTGATAACCGAAACAATCAAATATGTCGAATCAATCAGATGTCCACAAGGATTTTATTTAAGATTTGCCGATGCGTCCGGCGCGGAAATTTATCTGCAAGGAAATCCAGAACAGGAACTTATCGGTTTTAACCCGCATTATGACGGCAAAAGCAGAAAAAAAGTTAGTTTAACGAAAGCGATTGAGCGCGATTCGTCGGAACTGGACGGCGGTTTTCACGTTTGGGCAAATCCGAAAAATGATGACGCGGAATCGGGCGAATATCAGTTTGTTTTCGACGCGCCTGATTTCCGCACGATTGGCGAAATTGATTTTCCGAAAATCTGCGAAATTCAGTTAACGGCTTTTGCTTCAAATGATTTCAAGGTTTTCAGGGGCGAAGTAGATTTTTATTATGTGCAAGATGCTGAAGCCCAAATGTCGGCAAAATCATTTTTTCCAAGCGGACTGTTTTTAACCAAAGATGAAACGATTGCTACCGAAACGCCGCGTCCGATTGGAATTTTTGCGGGCGAAATAAAAGAGTTTGAGTTGAAAACAAACGAACTGTCGAACGAAAATTTTTACTGGTTTTTGGTGGAAACCGTCGGCGGAGAAATTGATGTTGTCGCGGATGTGAAATTAGTTCCGAACAAGCCAAACATCGGCGGAATTGTCAGCGGTCAGTTTTGGCTTTCGGGCAGAGTTATCAATCTATCGGAATAGCAAATTGTTATTGAATTAATTCAAGCAGATTTGCCAACTCTTCCGGCAAAGGCGCGTAAAAATCCATCTTTTCTTTTGTTTTCGGATGCGTAAAAGATAATTTTTCGGCGTGCAGGAAAAAGCGATTCACGTCATGAACTGCTTGACGGATTTTCACATCGGCAATCGTATTATCACGACCTTCGTTATAAGTTTCGTCGCCGACAACCGGATGATTCAGAAAAGCGAGATGAACACGGATCTGATGCGTTCTGCCGGTTTTGATTTCGACATCAAGCAGCGTAAATTTTTCAAATCTCTGCCGAACCCGCCACAAACTCAAAGCATTGCGTCCGTTTTTGACGACTGTCATCTTTGTGCGGTTGAACTTTTCGCGTCCGATTGGCGCATCAATTTTCCCGTTATTTCCGCGAACAACGCCATGAACCAGCGCAATGTATGATTTATAAACTTCGCGGTTGCGGAATTGCCCGCTTAATTTTTCGTGAATTTCTTCGTTTTTTGCCACGACGATTAAACCCGAAGTGTCTTTATCGAGACGATGAACGATGCCAATTTTGGATTTTAGATTTTGGATTTTGGATTGTTCGTTCAATGAATTTTCGATTTTGAATTTCGAATTTCGAATTTTGAATTTGTAAGCGATTGCATTTGCCAGCGTTCCGCTCGAATTTCCCGCGCCCGGATGAACAACCATTCCCGCCGGTTTATTGATAACCGCCAAGTATTCGTCTTCGTAGACAAATTCAAGCGGAATGTTTTTAGGCTCAAATTTTTCAGGTGAAGTTTCAATTAGTTCGACTTCAACGACATCGGTTTCGCGGAGTTTGTAAGAAGATTTAGCTGTTTCGTCATTGACCGAAACATCGCCGTCATCAATCAGACGTTGAAGCCGCGACCGCGACCAATCTTCGATTTTCTCAGACAAAAAAACATCGAGCCGTTTTCCCTCATCAAAAGATGAAGGATGAAGGATGAAGGATGAATTTTCTTCAACCTCATTCAAATCCATAATTATTCAAAATGATTCTGGATGGCGGGCGCGGGACTTTGGACTTGTTTCAAACGCCAAATCATAAAAATAACTGCGCCTGCCGCCACAACTAAACTGATAATTTGCGAAGTCGAAAGACTTGTCAGTGTTGTTAATCCGAACAGATTGCCGCGCGGGTCGTCGCGGAAAAACTCAATCGTAAAACGGATAATCGGGTAAAGAATCATATAACCGATTAAGACTTGCCCGTTAAAACGTTTCTTTCTATGCAGATAAACTAAAATGCCGAAAACGGCGAGCATCGCAAACGATTCATAAAGCTGTGTCGGATGAAGATGAAGTGCGCCGCCGTCCGCGCTTATTATCGGAACGCCCGTATTTTCGTGCGCGGCTTCGGTAAAATGCACGCCCCAAAATAAATCAGTCGGTTTTCCCCAACAGCATCCGGCAGAAAAACAACCTTGCCGCCCGAAAAATTGTCCGAGCGCAACGCCCGGAGCAAAAGCGTCGGCAACCTTCCAAAAACTGAATTTGTAATAATGAATCAAAAAGGCAAGCGCGAGAAATCCGCCCAAAAAACCGCCGTAATAAACGCCGCCGGAACGAAAGAAATCGAGCGAGAAAATGTTGACGTTATCTTCGGTGAAAAACATCAGAATTTTCGAGCCGAGCAGACCGCCGATAATCGTCCACAAGCCCAAATCGTAAATTCGTTCTTTTGGCAAACCGTCGCGTTCGGCGAGTTTTGCGGCGACAAACAACGCCAGCAGCAAGCCGACGGCAAGCAAAACGCCATAAGTATTTATCGGGAAACTGCCAATGCGGAAAAGTTCTGGATACATTGTTTTTGTTAGTTGTTTGTTGTCGGTTGTTCGTTGTTTTCAATTTTTTTCAATTCAAAACCATAATGAGCAATAAGTTTTATACCGCATTTCAATCTAATTTCAGTTTCTTCTCCACGAATCACAAAGATTTTCTTTTTTATGCTACAATTTTCTTTGTCCTCAAAGTCAATTTGAATTTTAAGTTCAACCTTATCCTCGTTAAGACTTTTGTTTGATGTAATTCCAAAGCCAAAATTGGCTAATGGACAATCAATACAATGAGTTGTTGCAAATATTTTCCAAGGCGGAGATTCTCCTAAGTGAGCATAATCATCAAGGCTTTTATTGGCAGTAGTTACGAGCTTTGCAATTTTAACTTTACTAGGCTTTGATGGATTTTCAGGAATACTTACTTTGACCACAATAGTATTATTTGATTTATCTACTTCCTGTGCAAAAGCTGATGTTGCGCCGAAGCCAAAAGCCAAAAGTAAAAGCGCGAATAAGATTGAAAAATTTTTCATAATTTCTAAACTACGCAACCACAACCACACTCTAATTTAATCTTGACGGGTGAAGACAATTTTCTCCACCTTTCTTGTCGATAATGTAGAACTTCATCCGTATAAGGATTGAAAACGACAATATCCTTTATGCCTTGTGAGAGATAAAATGGAACACCGATTTCCAAATCTTTGGCTTCGTAGCTTTTGCTCAAAATTTCAATTACCGCATCTGGAATTCTAGTTACGGCTTCTTCTCTTTCAATTGGCTTTTCACAAAAAATCGAAACATCGGGACGTTTCAAAGAACCGTCGGGAAATTGAACGTAAATATCCGCATAATGCAAACATTCGCAAGGTTTTTCATTATTGCCGGATTTTTTAATTGAGGCACGAATTCGGTCAACTGCTTCTTGATGAGCAATCACGGGCGACGCTTCCCAAATCGGCAAACCTGCGACAAATTCCAATCTGATGCCGAGTTCTTCGGCTCTAAGCAGTTGTGAATCCATTCTAGTCCTTCATAGAATTGCTCGTTGCTTGCTGCGTCATCGCTTTGCCAACTTGCACTTTGGCGGGACGCAATAATTTTTCGCCGAATTTATAACCACGCGCGTATTCGGCAGTGATTTTGCCGTCGTTTTCCGGTTCAACCGCAATCATATCAACCGCTTCGTGAAGTTCGGGATTAAATTCCGCGCCGACGGCTTGAATCGGCTCTACGCCGACGCTTATCAATGCTTGTTCAAAAGAACGCGCCGTGCCTTTGACACCGCTCAAAAGATGCTCAAACGATGAATCTTGCTCGCTCGCGTTAATCGCCAGATTCAAATTATCCAAAACCGGAAGAAGCGTGGTCAGAAAATTAAATTGCCCTTGTTTGGCGCGGTCTTCGAGAGTTTTAGTCAAACGCTGGCGCATTTCGGCGGTTTCGCGTTCAAGATTATTTTTGGCTTGGTCAAATCGTCTTTGCACATCAACGAGTTTCGTTTCCGCCGTTTCATAACGCGCCCGCGCTTCGTTTAACTGTTTTTCCAAACTGATGACTTCCGCCGATTTTGTTTTCTCGGGTTTTTCATCAGTTTTTAATCTTTCGCCTTCTTCGTCAAAACGACGTTTATCGTTGACAGGAGATTCCGCCGTTTCTTCTTCAATAATTTCTTCGTTATTAAAATCTTGTTCGTTCATTTTTTTACTCTTAAACCAACCCATATAAATTCTGATAAATACTTTTTTGCTAAAAACATAGTCTAACAAACGATTTATCATATGGAAAATTTACAGGGATAAACAAGATGGACAGGATAAAAATTTTAATCCTGTTTATCCCGTTAATCCCTGTTAAAATTCCTTACGCCGTTGCGGTTGCCGTTTCGGGCGTGAACTTCATTTCGCCATTTTCAGCCGAAACTTTAACGATTTGACCGCTTCCGACTTCGCCGTTCAATAATTTGACGGCAAGCGGATTTTGAATCAGCGTTTGGATGGCGCGTTTCAAAGGTCGTGCGCCGAAATTCGGGTCATAACCTTCTTTGACGAGCAGTTCTTTAGCCGAATCTTCCAATGTAATCACAATGCCTCTTTCAGCCAGATTCCTGCGTAATTTTTCAAGCTGAACATCAATAATTTGCGCGATTTCTTCGCGTGAAAGTTGTTTGAAAACAACGATGTCGTCAATTCGATTCAAAAATTCGGGCTTAAAGTGATTCCGCAGAACATCTAAAATCATATCTTTCATCGGAGTATCAACCAATGCGGAAGATTGAATTTCGCGCGAGCCGAGATTGCTCGTCATAATCAAAACCGTATTTTTGAAATCCACAACGCGTCCTTTTGAATCTGTCAGTCGTCCGTCGTCGAGAATTTGCAGCAAAATATTGAAAACGTCCGAGTGCGCTTTTTCGATTTCGTCAAACAACACAACCGAATACGGGCGGCGGCGCACAGCTTCCGTCAGTTGTCCGCCTTCTTCGTAACCGACATATCCGGGCGGCGCGCCAATCATCCGCGCCACGGCATGTTTTTCCATATATTCCGACATATCGAGCCGAATCATCGCACGTTCGTCGTCGAATAAAAATTCTGCCAGAGCGCGGGCGGTTTCGGTTTTACCAACGCCCGTCGGACCAAGAAATATAAATGAGCCGACTGGACGATTCGGGTCTTGTAGTCCGGCTCGCGCACGTCTGACGGCATTGGCAACCGCCATCAAACCTTCGTCTTGCCCGATAACCCGACGGCGCAAATTTTCCTCCATCGCAATAAGTTTCTGCATTTCGCCTTCGAGCATTTTCGAGACGGGAACGCCCGTCCATTTCGCCACGACTTCCGCCACGTCTTCCTCGTCAACTTCTTCTTTTAAGAAAACGCCGTCTGTTTGCAGTTCGGACAAGTGTTCCTGCTCGTCGCTGAGAAGTTTTTCGAGTTCGGGAATCGTGCCGTATTGTAGTTCCGCCGCTTTATTTAAATCGCCGGCGTTTCGTGCCTGTTCGAGATGCAATTTTGCTTCTTCGAGCTTTTCCTTCGCGCCGCGCATTTTCTCGATTTCTTCTTTTTCCGATTGCCATTTTGCCTTCATCGCGCCGGATTTTTCCTGCAAATCGGCGATACGTTTTTCAATATCATCCAAACGTGATTTTGATTTTTCGTCGGTTTCGCGGCTTAATGCCTGTTTTTCAATTTCAAGCTGTAAAATCTCTCGTTCAAGTTCATCAATTTCCTGCGGCAGCGAATCAATTTCAATCCGAATTTTGCTTGCCGCTTCGTCAATCAAATCAATCGCTTTGTCGGGCAAAAATCTGTCCGTGATATAACGATTCGACAAAGTTGCGGCGGCAACAATCGCCGAATCCTTGATGCGAACGCCGTGATGAACTTCATATTTTTCCTTGAGTCCGCGCAAGATAGCAATCGTATCTTCAACGCTCGGCTCGCCGACATAAACTTGCTGAAAACGGCGTTCTAACGCTTTATCTTTTTCGATATACTTTTGAAATTCGTTGAGCGTCGTCGCGCCGACACAGCGCAGAGTTCCACGCGCCAGTGCCGGTTTAAGCATATTCGATGCGTCAATTGCGCCTTCCGACGCGCCCGCGCCGACCAGTGTGTGCAGTTCGTCAATAAACAAAATAATTTGCCCGTCGCTTTTTTCGATTTCCTTCAAAACTGCCTTCAGACGGTCTTCAAACTCGCCGCGATATTTTGCGCCCGCGAGCATCGAACCCAAATCAAGCCCGACAAGCTTTTTGTTTTTTAAAGTTTCAGGTACGTCGCCCGAAACAATTCTCTGTGCCAAACCTTCGACAATCGCCGTTTTACCAACGCCCGGCTCGCCGATTAAAACAGGATTATTTTTCGTGCGACGGGATAAAACCTGAATCGTGCGGCGAATTTCGTCGTCGCGCCCGATTACTGGATCGAGTTTGCCCTTTCTGGCTCGTTCAGTTAAATCCATCGCGTATTTTTCCAACGCTTGAAAATTTTCTTCGGCGTTTTGGTCGGTAATGCGTGAACCGCCGCGCATTTGCTCGATAACTTTCTGTAAATCTTCTTTTGTAACGCCGTGCGAACGCAAAATTCTGCCCGCGTCACCTTCCTTTTCTTCGGCAATCGTCAACAAAAGATGCTCGGTCGAAACATATTCATCCTGCATGTTTTCGGCTTCTTTTTGCGCATTTTGGACAATTGTGTTAAAGCGTGATGAAAAATACTGTTGTCCGCCCGAAACCTTCGGAAACTTGGCAATTGCCGCTTCGACTTCGCCGATAATTGTCGAAACATTCACGCCGACTTTTCCAAGAATCGGGCGCAGCGTTCCTTCCTTCTGCTCAAGCATCGCAGCGAGTAGATGTTCCGGCTCGACTTGTTGATTCTGATTCTTTTCCGCAACTCCGATTGCTTCTTGAACCGCTTCTTGTCCGCGAATTGTAAATCTGTCAAATCTCATAATTTTTTAGGTGTGAATGTTTAACGGTGAATGATGAATTTTCTCATCATTCACCGTTTATCCTTACATTATTCAGAACATTATTCAGAATTAAGCATTTGCCGTCTCGGTTTTATTTTCCGTGTTAATTTTTTTAACTTCGGAAGTTTGTCCGCCCGCTTTGACTTCGATGCGGCGTGGTTTAGCTTCTTCGCGTTTCGCCAGCGTCAGGCGCAGCACGCCATTTTCAAATTCGGCGTTGGCGTTTTCGCTCGAAACCGTCGGCGGTAATGTGAACGAGCGAGTGAACGAACCGTAACTGCGTTCGACGCGGTGAAAATTGTCGCCTTCGTCTTTTTTCTCAAAACGACGTTCACCATGCAAAGTTAAGACGTTGTTTTCAATCGAAATATCCACATCTTCCGGTTTCATTCCCGGCAATTCGGCTTCGAGAACAATTTGGTCTTTGTTCTCGAAAATATCCACGCTCGGATGCCACGCGCCGCGCATAATTTCATCGCTTTCGCCGCCGCGTGAGAAAGTCGAACTAAAAAGTCTGTTCACATCATCCTGCAAACTCCGTAATTCACCAAAAGGATCATATCTAACGATATTCATTGTTCTTTACCTCCAAAAATTTCTTTGAAAATAATTGACTAAACAAATTGTTTAATTTAGTTGCTTAGTCTGAAACCATAATAAAATATGAGTGCCTACTTGTCAAGTTGTTTTGAAATTTTTTCTGTAAAAATTTTAGTTTTGTAACTTTTTAGATGACACATTAAGTTTTGGAATGTATATTTAGCTACGCATTCAATAAATCTTTCCGGCGAGCAAAATTATGATAAGAATACCAATGTGGACGTTTTGGAGTTTAAATATTTTAGCTCTTATCGCCGTAATTTTTTTTCAGAAACAAAACGCGCATTTGCTTTCATCTGAAGAAAGGGGAAAAAAAGCGAGAGTTTTACGCGAGGAAAACAGCCTCAAGTACTGGCAAAACTGGAGTTTTGTTGCTGCTTCAACTATTTTAGTATTTCTTAATTTGTTATTCGAGGCTGACATTCCAATCAGTTACTTTTTTTACCTAACAATTACTCACCTGACCTATACCGTTTTTCGCAATCGCAAAATTTACCAGAGAATAGGTTTGCCGAAAGAATATATTGACAAAGAATTTTGTTGGGGCATTTTTATGGTTTTACTTTTGGCAATAGATATATCCTTCATTTTTTGACAGTAATATAATGAAAATCATTCGTGAAATTTTATCTCCGTTAATCGCAGTCTTGGCGGCATTTATTGTCGGCGGCATTATCGTTTGGCTGATCGGCGACAATCCGTTTAATACGTTTTATTTACTGCTCTCCAATTCTTTCGGCTCGTTAAAAGATGTCGGCTACACGCTCTCTTACGCCACACCTTTAATTTTTACGGGTTTGGCGGTGGCGGTGGCGTTTCGCTGCGGACTTTTAAATATTGGCGCGGAAGGTCAGCTTTATGTTGCCGCGTTTGCGACGGCTTGGGTTGGCATTATGTTTGGCGGCACGGTCGTCAACATTTTCGGTAAGGAAGAAAATTGGTCTTTGATGAGTTTGCCCGCGATAATACTTGTTCCGCTCTGCATTTTAACGGCAATTGTCGCCGGCGGAATCTGGGGAATGATTCCGGGCATTTTAAAGGCGAAATTCGGCTCACACGAAGTTATCAATACGATAATGCTCAACTTTATCGCTATTGCGCTGGTCAGTTATCTAACGCAGTATTATTACAAAATTCCGGGCGATGCCATTTTGCAAACTGCCGAAATCGGCGAAGCCGCGCAGATTCCGCGAATCAGCCAATTCATTCCCGGAATGCCGGATTTTGTGCCGCTCAGTATTGCATTTTTGATTGCGATTTTGATGTGCGTTTTGGTTTATATCTTTTTGTGGAAAACAAAATGGGGCTACGAACTCCGCGCCGTCGGCGAAAATCCTTCGGCAGCGGAATACGGCGGAATCTCGCCGCAAAAGCAGATAATTATTGCGATGACGATTTCGGGTGCACTTGCCGGAATGGTGGCGATTGGCGAAGTTTTGGGTTATCGCCATCGCTATTACGACGGATTTTCCGCGGAATGGGGTTTTTTGGGAATTGCAGTTGCGCTGTTGGGCAGAAATCATCCGCTTGGAGTTTTCATCGCGGCGTTGTTTTTCGCCGTTCTCCAACGCGGCGAAATTTTCGTTGACGCATTCACGCCGAAAATTTCCAAAGACATCGGTTGGGTTTTGCAGGCGATTATTATTTTGTTTGTCGCTTGTCTGCAAATGTATTCTAAAACTACCAGAACGAAAGGAAAAATATGAACGAGATTTCTATTTTTGCATTGATTTTTTCGGCGATTCGGCTTGCCACGCCTTTGATTTTTGCCGCGCTCGGCGGAATGTTTTCCGAGCGTTCGGGCGTTATCAACATTGCGCTTGAAGGTTTAATGTTGGCGGGCGCATTTACCGGCGCGGTTATCACTTATGAAGCGGGAAATCCGTATCTTGGACTGCTGGCGGGAATGGTTGCGGGCGCGGCTTTGGCGTTTGTCTACGCGATTGCGTGTATCAAATTTCAAGCCGACCAGGTTGTTTCCGGGATGGCGATAAACTTTTTGATGATTGGACTTCCCGCAGTTATCAGCGGCGCGATTTACGATTCGTCGGGTTCAACTCCGCAAATTGATAAAGTATATCTTCTGCCCGAATTCTTTAATCGTCTTTCGCTCGCTTCGATTTTAGCTTTCGCGCTGGTGCCGGTTTGCTGGTATGTTTTGTATAAAACGCCGTTTGGTTTGCGACTCCGCGCAACGGGCGAAAATCCGGCGGCGGCGGACGCGGCGGGCGTGAAAGTTATTAAGTTGCGATATTTTGCGGTTGTTTTGTCAGGCGTTTTAGCGGCGGCGGGCGGCGCATATTTATCAATCGGACAATCTTCGCTCTTCACGCGCAATATGACGGCAGGACGTGGTTATATCGCACTTGCCGCGTTAATTCTGGCGAAATGGCGACCTGTTCCGGTGCTTCTCGCGTGTCTATTTTTTGGTTTAACCGAAGCGTTAACGATTCAACTTGGCAACATCAAACTTCCTTCGGGCGAAAATGTTCCGATACAATTTATTCAAATCATTCCGTATGTTTTGACGATAATTGTCTTGGCAGGATTTATTGGTTTATCGCGTGCGCCGAAGGCTTTAGGCGTTCCATACCGTAAGGAAAAATAACAAATTTATGAATGGAAAACAGCGCACAGATATTCGACCCGGAATGCGAGTGGCAGTTGTGTTAAAACAAGACCAGCGCACCGGCAGACAGACAATTGGAATCGTCAAGGATTTGTTGACTAAATCTGCCAATCATCCGCACGGAATAAAGGTTCGTCTGGCGGACGGACAAGTTGGGCGTGTCCAAACTATTTTGGCTGATGACAATTAAAAAAATAAAATATGCCGCTAAAGGCAGATTAGATAAAACAATTTATTTTATTGATTAGAGTTTGAAAAAATGTCGGAAACAGAAGAAATTGTAAATTCCACCAAATGGTTTAACGAGGTCGGCACGGACGAAACACCTTCGCGTCTGAGCGGATTTGTTTATTTTCTGGTCTGTGCAATGCCCGTTTTTTCAGCTATCGCTTTTGGCGCGGTTGACACTTGGGCGTTGGGAGTTCTCGCGCTTTTTGCAGGCTTAATCATGATTTTTTGGCTGACAGACGCTTTTTTTAAAAAAGAAATGCGTTTTAATTCAAACGCGCTTCAAATACCTTTACTCGCGCTGATTTTGATTGGTTTAATCCAGCTTTTACCGCTTCGACCATCCGGTGTTTCCGCCGATTTGCTTTCCGTTCCGGCGGCAACTTCCCTCTCGCTTGCTCCTTATTACACGCGGCTTGCCGTTGTTCAATTGATTATTTATTTTATCTTTTTTGCCGCCGCACTTGTTTTTATCAATAATCCGAAGCGTCTGCGGATAAGTGCTTTAACCATTATTATTTTCGGTGCGATAATGGCGTTTTTTGGAATTACCCAACGCCTTGCCAATCCCGAAGCGATTTATGGTTTCCGTCCGCCCGGTCAAGCCATTCCGTTCGCCTCATTCATCAACCAACATCATTTTGCCGCTTATATGGAAATGACGATTGGCTTGACGCTCGGTCTTCTTTTTGGCAGATCAGCCGAAAAACAAAAGAAACTTCTTTTGATAATTGCCGCTGTTTTGATGGGAATTGCTATATTACTCACCGGCTCACGCGGCGGATTGCTGAGTTTTCTGGGTGTTTTAGGCTTTATTTTGACTGCAAATCTGCTTGAAAGACGAAAAAAAGGAGAAGATTCGGAAACCGCCGAAAGCGTCTACCGCCGTAATTTCGCGTTTATTGCGGGCGGTTTGGCTTTGATTCTGGGTTTATTCGGAGCCGTGATACTGCTCGGCAGCGACGAATCGCTTTTGCGCGGTGTCGGTCTGACAAATACGCAGGACTTTTCTACCGGCAGAACTCATTTTTGGCAAATTGCCGTCAAAATTTTTCTTGATTATCCGATTTTGGGCGCAGGTCTTGACGCTTTCGGAACGGCTTTTACGCGTTACGACTCTTGGAGTGGAATTTTCCGCGTCGAACAAGCGCACAACGATTATCTGCAGATTCTGGCAGATGCCGGTATTTTTGGCTTTGCCTGCGTCGCGGCGTTTATTTATCTGCTCTTTAGACGAAGTTTGCAAGTTATCGAAAAAACAACCAACCACTTTCGGCGCGATGTCGCCATCGGCGCACTCGCCGGTTGTTTCGGAATTTTAATTCACAGTTTTTTTGACTTTCCGCTTCGCACGCCTTCCAACGCTCTTTTCTTTTTAACTTTAACGGTCTTGTCAACGGTTTCGATTATCTATCCAAAATCAAATCGGAAGGAAGGCAGAAAAAAAGCGGTTGATTGGTAAAAATAAATTTGCTCCGGTTTTGTCAGTGTATAATATATCCGACTCGTCCGTTAAACTTTTGCTTCCAATAGACGAGGAAATTTCTATGTTCAAAATAATTTTATTTTCTTTAATCGCTATATTTTCATTTTCAACCATTTTTGCTCAAACCGATAATGTTTCTAAAGCGAGAGCATTTGTTGATTTGCTTGCCAAAAAAGATTTTTCTGCGGCGGAAACTTATTTTGCCGATGAAGTAAAAGCAAACCTTCCGGCGGTAAAATTAGCAGAAGTCTGGAATTCGCTCGTCGCGCAGTTCGGAAATTTTAAACGCCAAACCGATGTAAAAACGGAAAAAGTCAAAGATTTTGAAGTTGTTGTCATCGTCGGCGAATTTGAAAGAGCAAATCTCGACATCTCTCTGACGCTTGATAAAAACGGCAAGATTGGCGGATTGTTTTTTACGCCTTCACAAACTCCGAATCAAAACGCGGAAACTTATAAAGTTCCTGAATATATAAAACCTGATTTGTTTCAAGAGAGAGAATTAACGGTCGGCACGGGCGAATGGGCTTTGCCCGCGACATTGACAATGCCGAAAGGCAGCGGGAAATTTCCCGCAGTTGTTTTGGTTCACGGTTCGGGTGCCAACGACCGCGATGAAACGCATTTAAATCCGGCGAACAAACCTTTTAAGGATTTGGCTTGGGGCTTGGCTTCCAAAGGCATCGCCGTTCTGCGTTATGAGAAAAGAACCAAACAATATGGAAGCAAGTTTGTTGCTGACAACAAATTTACCGTCAAGGAAGAGACGATTGACGATTCGCTTTCGGCGGTTGAACTTTTGCGAAAAACGGAAGGGATTGACAGCAAAAAGATTTATGTTCTCGGACACAGTTTGGGCGGATATCTGATTCCGCGCATCGGCGAAATAGATAAGCAGATTGCCGGATTTATCGTTTTTGCAGGCGCGACGCAGCATCTCGAAGACGTTATTCTTCAGCAAAACACATATTTTGCAATGCTCGACGGCGCGATTTCCAAAGCGGAACAAGCGGAACTCGACAATCTTAAACAACTCGCCGCTAAAATCAAATCTCTGAAAGAAACCGATAGAAATTCTTCGGAGTTTTATTTTGGCGCGCCCGCTTCATATTACCTCGATTTGAAAAATTACAATCCGCTGACAGCCGTAAAATCTTTGAAACAACCGATGTTGATTCTGCAAGGCGAGCGCGATTATCAAGTAACAATGACTGATTTTCAGAACTGGAAAAACGCGCTCAAAGACAAACCAAACGTAACCTTTAAATCTTATCCGTTGCTTAACCACTTATTTATGTCCGGCGAAGACGTGCCAAACCCGGCTGATTATAAAAAGACTAATCACGTTTCGGCAGAAGTAATAAACGATATCAGCAATTGGATTTTGAAGGCGAAGAAAAAATGAATTACGTTTTAAAAGTATTTGAGCGTAAAATTTGTATTGCATAAATCGCAAAATAATAATATAAATAAGTCTTCGTTGTAAATGTGCAGCGGATAACGACCGGACAGCTATGGTTTTTGTTTCCACAGGCTCAAATACAGCGGCAACAATGTCTGGATTTCCATAGACAATTGCCCGCCGTTGATGCCCTAAAGCGGTAAATCGCCTTGGTCTGTTCAAATTTTAGTATCTTAAATCAATCGTAAACAGGAGAAAATGATTATGAAACTTTTTAACTCTGCGAGAATTGGCGTGCTTATTTTGGTTTTGGCTGTGGTAACGGCTTTATCCGTATCTGCCCAGATTAATGGCAACACTAATAGCAATACTATAACACGAACCGACAGAGTAGTTGAGCGTGATAACGATACTGATTGGGGATGGCTCGGTCTGCTCGGTCTACTGGGTTTAGCGGGCTTGTTGCCGAAAAAACGTGCCGTAGAGGTTCACGATAACAGAACTGCCGATCAAACAACAGATAGAACTACAAATTTGTAGTTGCAGACTAATAACCGGCGGAACCGTGAAGCTAATCCAGCTTCACGGTTTTTGCTTTTTTACTGCCAGAAAGTTTTCTCCATAAAAATTTCGCTTGCTCTTTACTTTCTTTGCAGTAAAATTTTTTTCTTAACGGTAAAGAAAGCAAAGTTAATCCAATTCTCTACTCTCGATTGATATCATTTATTCAAAATTTCTTGACAAATCCTTGCTGAATGAGCATTCATTCAGTATAATCTAAACAAAATTTCAAAATTAGATAAATAGGAAGGACACAGACAAACAATGCTAAAGATTGGGAAAGCCGCCGTGTTAGGCGCAGGAACGATGGGCGCGACGATTGCCGCGCATCTTGCGAACGCGGGAATACCGACGATTCTTCTGGACATCGCGCCACAGGAATTAACCGAAGAGGAACAAAAAAAAGGTCTGTCGCTCGCGTCGCCGCAGGTGCGAAACCGCATTGCCAATTCGGGTTTTGACGGATTGGCAAAAGCGCGTCCTGCCGCTTATATGTCGGCTGATAACGCTGCGCTTATCAGCGTCGGAAATTTCGAGGACGATATGGCGAGAATCAAAGATTGCGACTTTGTAATCGAAGCGGTTGTCGAAAATCTCGATATTAAACACAAGGTTTTCGCGGAAGTTGAAAAACATCGCAAGGCTGGTTCGGTTATTGCTTCAAATACGAGCGGAATTCCGATTAAATCTATCGCCGAGCCTTTTTCCGACGATTTCAAAGCGCATTTTCTCGGCATTCATTTCTTTAATCCGCCGCGTTATATGAGACTCGTCGAAGTTATTCCAACGGAGTGGACAAAGCCTGAAATTTCGTGCGGGATTTTCGGCTTTCTCGACCAGAGACTTGGCAAAGGCGTCGTGCCTGCCAAAGACGAGCCGAATTTTATCGCCAATCGAATCGGGACTTTTGGTATGATGGCGACGGTTCACGAAATGCTGGCGATGGGTTTTACGCCGACCGAAGTTGACCAGATGACCGGAAAGGCAATCGGACACGCTTCATCGGCAACCTTCAGAACGTCGGATTTGGTTGGTTTGGATGTTCTCGCGCACGTCAACAAAAATCTTTATCCGGCAGTTCCCAAAGACGAAGACCGCGAAGTTTTCAAAGTTCCCGAAATAATTGAAAAAATGCTCGAAAAGAAATTTTTGGGCGACAAAACAGGCGGCGGATTTTACAAAAAATCAAAGGACGCGGAAGGTAATCGACAGATTCTTGAACTTGACCTTGAAACTTTCGAGTATAAACCGCAGGAAAAAACAAAATTTCCTTCACTTGAAGCGGCAAAAAATATCGAAGATTTACCGACGCGCATAAAAACTTTGGTTTGGGGAAAAGACGATGTCGGTGAATTTCTTTGGAAAACAACTTCGCACACTCTGCGATATGCGGCAAACCGTATTCCCGAAATCGCCGACACAATTGTCGAGATTGACAACGCAATAAAATGGGGTTTTGGTTGGGAGATCGGCGTGTTTGAAACGTGGGACGCAATCGGCGTTCGTGAATCGGTAGAACGAATGAGGGCAGAAGGTCAGGCGATTCCCGCGAATGTCGAGAAAATGCTGGAATCGGGCGCGGAAACTTTTTACAAATACGAAAACGGACAAAAATCATTTTTTGATTTTGCGACGAACGATTATAAACCGATTCCCGACCAGCAAGGCGTTATCTTTTTGAAATCGGTTAAAGACCGAAGCGGTGTTATCAAGAAAAACGCGGGCGCGTCTTTGATAGACATCGGCGACGGCGTTGCTTGTTTAGAATTTCACTCAAAAATGAATTCCATCGACGGCGACACCGTGCAAATGATGAACTTCGCGCTGGATGAAGTGGAAAAAAATTTTACAGGCTTGGTCGTCGGCAACCAAGACGGCAATTTCTCGGCGGGCGCAAACATTATGCTTCTACTTCTGGCAGCGCAGGAGGAAGAATGGGACGACATCAATCAGATGATTCGCGCTCTGCAAAACGTGGTCATGCGCCTGCGTTATTCGCCAAAACCTGTCGTTACCGCGCCGTATGGTTTAACCTTGGGCGGCGGCTGCGAGATTGCGATGCACGGCGACCGTGTCCGCGCGGCGGCGGAAAGTTATATCGGACTTGTCGAAGTCGGAGTCGGTTTGATTCCCGCAGGCGGCGGCACCAAGGAAATGACTCTGCGGGCAATGGATACGGCAAAACGCACGCCTGACGCGGACGCTTTCGCATTCATTCGCAAAACTTTTGAACTGCTTGGAATGGGCAAAGTCGCAACCTCGGCGCAGGAAGCGAGAAGTTGGGGATTTCTTCGCCCGCAAGATTCAATCTCGATGAACAAAGACCGCTTGATTGCCGACGCAAAGGAAATTGTTTTAAGTTTGTCGAAAGAAGGTTACGTTCAGCCGCAACCGCGCACTGATATTTTAGCAATCGGCGAAGCGGGATTTGCGACTTTGAAATTAGGACTTTTTACAATGAAACGTGGCGGTTACATTTCCGAGCATGACGAACTTATCGGCACGAAGTTGGCGCGGGTGATGTGCGGCGGCGATTTGAATCATCAGAGTTTTGTGAGCGAAAGGCATTTGTTGGATTTGGAACGCGAGGCGTTTTTATCTCTGTGCGGGACACGCAAGACTCAGGAGCGAATTGCGG
>MWZA01000169.1 GCA_002050455.1 Acidobacteria bacterium 5-1
TTAACAATCCTAAATTGAGCAATAATCGCATCATTAAAGCCTTGCCCGTTTTCAGCGCGTTTGTCATAGCTTGTGTTGGCGCGGTTATCTGCTATAACTCTTTAATATAGTTTTAATTTTTTGGTAAAGAGTTTTCCAATGACAGAATTTTTATTGATTTTTGCGACTTCAACGTCGGGCGTTTTATTTCTCGGGTTTTTTCTCGGCTTAAAACACGCGACGGAAGCCGACCATCTGGCGGCGGTTTCAACTATTGTTTCCGAACGCAAAAGCCTTTGGAGTTCAGCATTTGTCGGCGGATTATGGGGCTTGGGTCATACGATTTCGCTTTTTATCGCGGGAATTTTTGTGCTTTTGCTGAATTTTCAAATCAGCGAAAAGACCGAACAGGTGTTGGAATTCGGCGTCGGCATAATGTTGGTTTTTCTCGGTTTGAATGTTTTGCGAAAATTGCTCAAAGGCGGAAAACTTCATTTTCACACACACGAACACGGCGAACACGCGCACGTCCATCCGCACGTTCACGAAGTAGGACACGAAGACGAACCGCATACGCATCACGGTTTTTCGTTTAGTCCACGCGCACTTTTAATTGGAATGGTTCATGGATTGGCAGGCAGCGCGGCGTTGATGCTGATTGTGATTCCAACTATCGAATCGCGCGTTATGGGTCTGCTCTACATCGTAATTTTCGGCATCGGCTCAATCGGCGGAATGATGTTGATGAGCCTTCTCGTTGGATTGCCGTTTCACCTGACAGCTTCGCGGCTTAATCGCTTTAATTATCTGCTGCAAAGCATAGCGGGATTTGTCAGCATCGGTCTCGGACTTTACATTATCTACGAAAAGGGTATTACCGAAGGTTTGTTTAGGATTTAATTCCAAATTTTACATTCCAAATTCCAGATTCATTTTCTCGCATCACAAAAACTGTCAAAAACTTTGCAAAATATCTCACTTCTCGTTACGCTTTGGATAGCTAAAACAGCACAAGGAAGTTACAAAGCGAAATGATAAATTTTAATTCGGGAATCTGCACAAATTTTCAAAGCGCAACTTCGCGCGAATGGCTGGAAACAAACGGCATCGGCGGTTTTGCGTCGTCAACAATTTCGGGCGCGAACACGCGCCGTTATCACGGACTTTTGACAGCCGCCGTCAATCCTCCGCTCGGGCGCGTAACGATGCTTTCAAAGTTTGAAGAAACCCTCGTCATTGACGGCGAAAGATTTGAACTTTCTTCGAATCAATATCTTAATGCGATTTATCCCGAAGGCTATAAGTTTCTGAAAAACTTTCGCTTAGAGCCTTTTCCAATCTGGAATTATCAGATAAACGGAATTGAAATTGAAAAGTCAATTTTTATGGCTTACGGAGAAAATACCACCGTTTGCCGATGGTCAATCAAAAATCGAACCAACAATAACCAAATCGAATTAGAATTAAAACCGCTTCTGTCCTTTGTTGATTATCACAGTCTTCAGCACGAAAACGACGATATAAATCCGTCATTTGAGGTTTCGGAAAATCTTGTAACAATTCATCCATTTGACGGAATGCCTTCGCTCTGTTTTACGAATAACGCGAATAAGGTTGAAAAAACCGGCGTTTGGTATCGCAATTTTGAATACGCCATTGAAAAAGAGCGCGGTTTTGATTTTTTGGAAGATTTGTTTCAGCCGTTTAATCTGAAATTTGATTTATCCAAAGATGCAGCGGTTATCGCTTCGCTTGAGCCGCAGGATTTATCGAAAGTTTTGAGTTTGCAAAAATCGGAAATCGGACGGCGTGAAGCATTGATAAAAACCGCCAAAGTGAAAGACGATTTTACCAAACAACTCGTGTTGGCGGCTGACCAATTTATCGTTTCGCGCGGCGACGGCAAGACCGTTATCGCCGGTTATCATTGGTTTTCTGATTGGGGACGCGACACCATGATTGCCCTAAACGGTTTGACTTTGGCGACCAATCGCTATTCGATTGCAAAAAGTATTCTTCTCGAATTTTCCAGACATATTTCCAAGGGAATGCTGCCGAATCGCTTTCCCGACGCGGGCGAAATGCCGGAATACAATACGGTTGACGCGACGCTCTGGTATTTTGAAGCAATTCGCGCTTACGCCGAAAAAACCGAAGATTACGATTTTATTCGCAATAGTCTATACGAAAAACTTGTCGACATTATTCTCTGGCATCTGAAAGGAACTCGCTACAATATTCATATTGACACGGACGGCTTGCTTTACGCGGGCGAAAAAGGCATGCAGCTAACCTGGATGGACGCGAAAGTCGGTGAAACGGTTTTTACGCCGCGCACGGGAAAAGCCGTCGAGATACAAGCACTTTGGTATAACGCTTTGTGCGTTATGGCGGATTTTGCCGAAAAATTCGGCGATAAAAAAGATAAAGAAAAATATTTGGAAATGGCGGACAAAGCCCAACAAAGTTTTAACGATTTATTTTGGAACAAAGCGGAAGAATGTTTGTCTGACGTGATTAACGGCGGAGAAAAAGACGCTTCTGTCAGACCAAATCAGGTTTTCGCGGTTAGTTTGCCAAACATGATGGTAAGTATCGAAAAAGCGCAAAAAATCGTGAAAAAGATTGAAGATGAACTGCTGACACCATACGGTTTGCGCTCACTTTCGCCGAAAAACAAAAATTATTGTCCGTATTACGTCGGCTCGCCGTTTGAGCGCGATTTCGCTTACCATCAAGGCACGGTTTGGTCGTGGCTTACCGGCGCATTTGTAGTCGCTTATCGCAAAGTTAATGCTGACGGGCGCGAAACCGAAAATCGCGTGAACAAAATTTTAGAAAATTTCAAAAATCATTTAACCGAAGCCGGACTTGGGCAGATTTCCGAGATTTTTGACGGCAACGCGCCGCACGCGCCGCGCGGCTGCATTGCACAGGCTTGGAGCGTAGCAGAAGTTTTGCGAATTTGCCTCTAAGTCTCCAAAATATTTCAGTTACTATTTTAGGACTTTCTCAAAATACAGAGAAAAAGCAAAATTATTAACTGATTTGCAAATAAAAATCTTTTTTACCGAAAGACAGTTGATAGTTAATAGTGGGCAGCTAATAGTTTGCTGGCAGAATCTTCGATTTTTGAGATAGTCCTGTATTTAAAATAAAAAGTGAGGACAAACTGTCCTCACGATAATCAGTCAAAAGTTGGATTTGCATTTTCCAACGATTTTTCGAGATTAATTCTCGTAATGTTCGCTGGTTGATTTACTTCTCTCGGTAGTATTTGCTTGCGGAAGCGGCAAACCGACGGCATCGTATTTTGCTTCGGGTTCGTCGTCCGTCAAATCTTCTTCATATTCGCTGACAATCATCTTGCCCGCTTGTTTCGAGAAAATAAGTTTGGCTTGTTTTTCATCAAAATCAACCGTTACCATATCACCCGTTTCAACTTGCTGGGTTGCCACCAGATTAGATAACGGATAAACCAAAAAGCGTTCAATCGCGCGTTTTAAGTGTCGTGCGCCGTATTTCAAATCAATACCTTCACTCAACAAGTATTCCTTTGCTTCGGTTGTGCATTCAAAAGCGAATTTTGTTCCGGCGGATTCAGTAATGCGATCTTGAACCGAGCGCAGTTCGATTTCTAAAATCTGGCGCAGATGATGTTCTTTCAAACTGCGGAACACAACAACTTTATCAATGCGGTTCATAAATTCGGGCGAGAACTTACGTTTTGCGGCTTCCAGCGCGGTGCGATAAATTTTCGTATCAATTTCGTTATCATCTTGATTTTTTCCGGCTTTTGTCGGAGCAAATCCGATGCCGCCGGAAATCATTTCCGACATTTCGCGTGCGCCGAGATTTGAAGTCATAATGACAACCGTTCTCGAAAAATCAACGCGGCGATTATCGCCCAAAGTCAGTGTCGCTTTATCCAAAATGCCTAACAGAAGCTGCCACAGCGCGTCCGAAGCCTTTTCGATTTCGTCAAAAAGAACAAAAGTTAATTTTGTATCTTCAGTGTGCGCTTTGTCGAGGTTTTCCTGCGTCAACATCGGCGAAGTTTCGCGGTGTCCCAAATATCCGGGAGGCGAGCCGATAAGTTTGGCAATTTCGTGCGAATGTTGAAATTCGGCGCAGTCAATTTTAACAACCGAATGCGGCTCGCCAAACAAAACTTGCGCCGCCGCTTCGACCACGCGGGTTTTTCCCGAACCGGTCGGACCGAGAAAAAGCATTGTGCCGAGCGGACGCGCCGGATTGTTCATTCCCGCCAGATAGATTTGGAAAATTCCGCTCATCCGCCGGACGGCGCGTTCCTGTCCGACAATAAAAGCCGAAAGTTTGTCTTCAAAATCTTTGGCTCGCGGACTCTTTTTATCCGGGTCAAGCAAAAATAATTTTTCGGTAGTTTCTTTCTTTTTAGCCATTTCGTTTTTCATTTCTTTTCTCTCCTCGTCCGTTAAAAGAACGCTTTTTCTGCGAGCGTCTTGCAAAATATAGACGAATTTTCAAAACTGAGTTTGCCGGAAAGATTCACGGCAAATTCTTGTCTATATTGATGATTTCAAAAGATTTTACGTTGGCTGGACTTTGGATTATGGAAGGCTTTCGTCCATCGGAATGCGAACCGATTTCATACAAATTGCGGCTCTGCTTAATGTTTAACATAGATTAGTAAAATAATGCAAGCAAAATTTTATTGTGAAGGATGCCGCGAAGAATAAATTTTTGAGCATTTTGAGAAATAGAGAAATTCAGCAACGAACAACAGTTCTATTTTGTAGTTGTCTGTTTGATATTTTGCAGAGATTTTTGGCTATACTTTGGGTTGTCATTATTTATTTCGATAAATTTTATCATGGCAGACATTTTATTCTTTTCAACTTCGCTTCTCATAAATTCATAGTGATGTTGACAAGAAGCTAATTCTATTCCCATTCCTTCAAAAATGACTTTGTATTTAATTGGTTCAAGACAGCCAAAAATTGTGTCATCTTCAATAAAGTTAATTATTTGACATATCTCTAATGCTTCAATTTCATTTTCCATATAATTATTACTTTTTTGTGTCTGTTGAAAATTAAATAATTTTCAACAGACACAGCCACATTTTGTAAATCTTAGTTCCAAACCGATATCAAAAAACTCAAAAATATAATTGCAAGGAAAAACTATCAAAATGTTTTCAATAATACAATCAAATTTTTGTCTGAGATGTTTCAGTGAAATTTAATAGTAAGGTTTTTTACATAACGCTTTGCTAAGATAAATTGTGCATATTGTTGACAAGAAAAGTTTAGAATCCAAACTTTAGCTTGTGTTTGTTTGAAGGAAGACACGCTCTTTGCGTGAACTCTGAACAAAAGAAGAATTGATTTTACCAGCCGTTAAATCAAATTTGGAATTGAGCAATTGAGAGATGAAATATGAATTGAATTTCATCTCTCAATTTTTTTAAATTTAAGAAAAACAGTCAAGTTTTAACAACTCAAGTGAGAAATTAAACAAATAGTTTGGTATTTTCTATTAAATGACGCAAAAAATCGAAAATTCCTACCGCCGTGCTGATTTGTCCACTTACTCTTTCAAGCAAAGGATTTTGATTCATTTTGCCGATTGGACATTTTATTTGTTGATAAAGTTTATCGGTAAAACTATCAGATTTGAAACCGAAGGCTGGGAAAATTTTGAGAAAATAGAGCGCGACGGCAAAATTCCGGTTTATGCAACTTGGCACAATCGGATTTTTCCGTCAGTCTATTTTCTCAAAAATCGCGGCATCGTCGTGCTGACTTCACAGAGTTTCGACGGTGAGTATATTGCTCGATTTATCAGGCGTTTCGATTATGGTGTGGTGCGCGGTTCGTCAACGCGCGGCGGCGTTGGTGCGCTGGTTGAAATGATTCGCCTGATGCGGCAAGGTTTGCCGATGTGTTTTACGGTTGACGGTCCGAAAGGCGCACGTTACATTGCCAAAAAAGGCGCGATTTTGCTGGCGAAAAAGACGGGAAATCCGATTGTGCCGTTTTTGGTTGAAGCCGAAAAATTTTGGACGCTCAACAGTTGGGACAAACTGCAAATTCCGAAGCCTTTTACGCGGGCAAAAGTTTTTATCGCCGAACCGATTTATGTGGCGAAAAACGCGGACGATGAGGAAGTCGAAAATAAACGCCAAGAGCTGCAAAAAAAACTTGACCAAACGACTACACTTGGGAAGCAATGGCGGGAAAGCGAAAAATGACTTTTTGTAATAACAACTTTGAATTGTTTATGATAAATTTAGTCAGTTTTTGATTGTAATCAAATGGAGAAAATAAAAAGATGCCGTCATTTAATGAAATTATTAATCAAGCAAAGGAAAAATTTAATTTAGGCGACAGGACGGAAACATTGTTTTCGGCTTTGTCGGCTTTGATAATTGATAAAGACGATGGCGGTTTTGCAGGGTTTTTGCAAAGATTTAACGACGCAGGCTTGGGCGATACGGCTTCTTCTTGGGTAAACTCAGGCGTGAACACGCCAATTTCTAATGAACAACTTGAATCAGTTTTGGGAGAAAATACGCTCAATGAAATCTCCCGAAATGTCGGACTTGATTACCAAACGACAACTTCCGTTTCTGCTT
The DNA here is from genome assembly GCA_002050455.1 of Acidobacteria bacterium 5-1. Taxonomy (GTDB): domain Bacteria; phylum Acidobacteriota; class Blastocatellia; order Pyrinomonadales; family Pyrinomonadaceae. Next base: position 6,602 of record MWZA01000169.1, read on the forward strand.
TTATGATTCCGCAGATCGTTGATGAATTAACCCCAGAGGGCGTTCCGCCCGCAGAAAATAATTTGCTTTCGAGAATCGGAAGAACTGTCAGCGACATACCGCCCGGCGAACCTTTTGACCGCGTGGGAACTGCTGCCGCCGGAACGATTAACGAAGAAAACAGAGTGGTTGAGGCAAATTTTGGCGCGGTTGCCGAAAGCGAAAATAATTCGGCTTTGGGGTGGATTTTACCGCTGATTATTCTCGCTTTGTTATTAGCTCTGGGTTTTATGTTTTGTAGTAAATCCGAGCCGATTGCTGATACCGTTAATATGAATGTAAATCAGTCGGCTATAAGTGTAAATTCAAATTCTGTTGTAAATGTCAATAAATAAACTTTATTTTTATTGTTTGGAAAAAGCTGACGCGAAACAATATGTCCGCTTTTTTATTGAAGAAATTTTAACTTAAACCTCTCTTGATATGCTTTTTGAGTTTATTGCAAATTATTTTTTGCAAAGATTTTATCTTCCGCCAAAACGCTTGCCGCCAACAAAACAAACGAAATCCAAACCGCATCTGCCAAAAAAAGATGAATAATTTGCATGACAATTGGCGAAAGTGTTAAAAGCGTCAACGCGCCCGACGCAAATTGAATCAAAACCAAGATTGTCAAAATATTTGCCCAGCGATTTACCCAAAAAATTTCTTTTGCTTTCGACTTTAACCAACCTGCTAAAAATATCAGAAAAACTCCAACCGAAACTGACAAAATTGGATGACTGACGCGCAGACGAAGAAGAATATGCGAAGTTTCAGAGAAATCTTTCGTAAAACCTTCGGAAAGCGTCGCTGACGGAAAAAGCATACTGCTCAAAGCCGCCACCGAACCGCTCATTCCGACAAAAAATACGCCTAAAATTGCTAAGCCGAGCAATAATAATACTTTTGGTTGAGCCTTAAAATTAAAAGTCTTGCCGCCGCTGGCAAACCACGCGGTCAAACTCAAGGAAGCCAATAAAATAAAGGTGTTCGTTAAATGTCCAATCATCCAAAACGGACGCGCCGCCGTCAAAGTTTCCGCCGTATTGCCTGTCAAAACCAAACCCGCGCCGACAAGTGCTTCGGTGATAATAAAAATAAACGAAATCAACGCTGTTTTTCTGACCGCATTACCTTTTACAAATTTGCGGAATGCCCAAATCAGTAAAATCAAAACCATCACAAAAGCCAAACCGCTGGTTAAACGATGCGAATACTCAATCACGGTTTTCAGTTGCGGTGCAGACGGAATGACTTCGCCATTGCACGTCAGCCAATGCTGTCCGCAACCGTCGCCCGATTTTGAGGCACGCAGGAAAACGCCCCAAATTATCACAAGGATATTAAAAGCCAACACAAACCAAGCGTATTTGGCGAACTTTGACAGTTTTAATTCAGCGTTCATTTTGTTAAATTCAATTTATCGGTTTCAAAAAATAGAATAACACTTAAATTTTGAAACCTAAATGGCACACAAAATTAGAAAAACTTAATGGAAATCGAACATTTTTTTACTTGTCCATATTGTTGGCAGGAAAATTCGATGGTTTTGGATTTATTAATTGACGAACAAAATTACACCAAAGACTACGAAGTTTGCTGCTGACCAATTCAAATCAGTTTCGCGGCGGAAAATTTTGAGTTGAAGGAATTTTGGGCTGACAACATTGAGCAATGAAAAAAGAACGGATTGACAAAATTTTGTTTGAAAAGGGAATTGCCGAATCAGTAACAAAAGCGCAGGCACTTGTTATGTCTGGCGTTGTGCTTATTAATGAACAGCGAATTGAAAAACCTTCGGAAACTTTTCCAGTTAATACAAAAATCAGAATTAAAGGTCAAACTGCTGAATCAAAATACGTTGGACGCGGCGGATTAAAACTTGAAAAAGCGTTGGAAGAATTTCACATTCGCTCAAACGAATATATTTGTCTTGACATTGGTGCTTCAACCGGCGGATTTACCGATTGTCTATTGCAAAACGGCGCAAAAATAGTTTATGCGGTTGATGTCGGGACAAATCAACTTGTTTGGAAACTTAGAAATAATGCGCGTGTCGAAGTCCGTGAAAATGTTAATGCCAGATATTTAAAACCTGAGGATTTTAACGAAAAGTTTGATTTAATTGCAATAGATGTTTCCTTTATTTCTGTGACTAAAATTTTACCGGCACTTATTTTACTTTTAAAAGATGACGGAAAAATTATTACGCTGATAAAACCTCAGTTTGAAGTTAGGAAAGGTGAAGTCGGCAAAGGCGGAATCGTGCGCGACGAATCAAAACATGCAAGCGTCGTTGCGGAAATAAATTCTTTTGCCGAAACTTGCGGCTTGAAAGTTTCTGGCGTAATTGATTCGCCGATTTTGGGCGCGGACGGTAATAAAGAATTTTTGGCTCTGTATGAAAAATCTACAAGAAGTTAAGGAAACCGACAAACCAAGATTTGTTGAAGGCGTTGATTATTATTTTGAGAACGGCTTGATGGTTTTAACCGCCCATTTTCTCAAGAAACGCGGCGATTGTTGTGGGAGCGGTTGTCGTCATTGCCCTTATCCGAAAGATAAAATAGCCGAATCAAAGTAAAAAAGTTTCCAATTCTTCTTTTGGTTTGGAAGTTATATGCGCTTCAGCAAATGTTTTGGGTGTCGGCGCACGGGCAATCGTTACGGGAACTTCCATCGAACAACAAACCGCCGCCAATTTTTCAAAATCGCCGCGCATTTCGTCCTGCGCTTTCAGCCATTCAAGCGTATCCTGTAAAATTTTTTTGGCAAAAGGATTTTCAGGCATTTCAATTTGGTAGTGCATCCATTTGCCTTCGCGCCGTGCCGAAACAATGCCAGCATTGCGTAGATAAGCAAGATGACGCGAAACTTTCGGTTGACTTTCGCCTAAGACCTCCGAAAAATAACATACACAAATTTCATCTTCGCGCATCAGATTTAAAAGCCTTAACCGCGTTTTATCCGCCAAAGCCAAAAATAAGTTTTCCATATCCGCTAAAAAGTTTTTTTCACTCATACAAAAAAATTATCACAAAATTGGAATTTTGTCTTGACAAAAATGAATATAGAGAATACATTCGTTTTAATGTATATGCTAAGGCATATATGAAATTTAATAAGGAGTAAAATAATTATGTCAAAAACGGAAGTCACAACCCTGAAACCGCATATTTCGTTAAATGTGCAAAATGTCGAAGATAGCGTCAATTTTTACCGCAAACTTTTCGGAATCGAACCGATGAAGTTTATCAAAGGAAACACAACGGTTCATTCGATTGTGCGCGATAATTTAGGTTTGGAAAGCGAAGAGCCGCGTTTTGGTTACGCCAAATTCGACGTGCAAAATCCGCCATTAAATTTCGTTTTGAACGAAGTTTCTTACAGTCAAGGCGGAACGCTTTCGCATCTCGGAATACAGGTTGAATCAACCGAAGATGTTCTAAAAATTCGTGAAAGATGGCTTGCCGAAGGACTTTTGACGGTTGACGAAATGAAAGTTGACTGTTGCTACGCTCTGCAAAATAAAACTTGGGCGCGAGACCCCGACGGCAACGAATGGGAAGTTTTCGTAGTTTTAGAAAATACCGAAGCAAGAAACACTTGTACTTGCGGCGAAAAAGTTGAGCATCAGGAATTGTCAACTTCAGGTTGTTGCACGGAAACCGACAAGACGGTTAGCATCAATCGCGAAACTCAAAAATCTTGTTGTTAATTTGAAGAAAAAATGCAGGAAAAATCATTTTTTACTTTGGCGGTTCACGCGGACAAGCGAAGTAATAAAGGATTTGACAAATTCGCTAAAGCAGATATGAATTTAACTCGAAAACTGGCGGCGGAATTTATTGGCACGGCATTTTTGTTGGCGATTGTTGTTGGTTCGGGCATAATGGGCGAAAATCTTTCGGGCGGAAATGTCGCCATTGCTTTGCTTGCCAATACAATTGCGACGGGCGCAGGATTGGCTTTTTTAATTTTGAGTTTTGCTGATATTTCGGGCGCACATTTTAATCCGGTTGTAACTTTAACCGAAGCGTTTCGCGGAAATCTGAGTTGGCGTGAAAGTGCGCTGTATATTTTTTGGCAAATTGCGGGCGCGTTTTTCGGTGTCGGAATTGCAAATTTGATGTTTGATTTGCCAATCTATTTTGCTTCAACCAAAGCCAGAGTCGGAAATTCGCAGTTTTTAAGTGAGTTTGTCGCCACATTCGGACTAATTATGGTGATTCAAACAGGCGTAAAGTTTCGTCCGAATCTGGTTTTTTTGATGGTTGCGACATATATCACGGCAGCTTATTGGTTCACGGCTTCGACATCTTTTGCAAATCCGGCGGTTACTTTGGCGCGTTCGGTTTCCGACACATTTGCGGGAATAAATCCAAATAATGTTCCGATGTTTTTACTCGCGCAGATTTTAGGCGCGTTTGCGGCAACCTTTGTTTTTAGATGGCTTTTGAAGGAAGAAAAAGAAAATGTCTGAAAAAATTTTGATTTTATGCACGGGAAATTCGGCGCGTAGCCAAATGGCAGAAGGATTGTTAAAATACATCGGTCAAAGCAAATATGAAATTTTTAGCGCGGGAACAAGACCGAGTGTTGTGCGCCCTGAAGCAATAAAAGTCCTACGGGAAATCGGGATTGATATTTCAAATAATCAGTCAAAATCAGTTGATGAGTTTGTCAATGAAGAAATTGATTATGTTTTGACGGTTTGCGACAACGCGCAGGAAAATTGCCCGTATTTCCCTACTAAAACGAGACTTATTCATCATTCTTTTGCAGACCCGGCGGAAGTTGAAGGCGGCGAAGAGACACGGCTGGCGGCATTTCGCCGGGTGCGAGATGAAATCAAAGAATATCTCAAAAATGATTTTGTCAAAACCATCAATGCGGAATAAAATCTCACAAAAACAAATTCCAAATCTAAAATTTCAAATGACAAACATTCGCAGGAATGTTTAAAGAATTTAAGTGGAATTTTGCCCGTGTCTTTATATTCAGTAGGACTTAGTTTTGCAAAAGCTCTCATGAAGAAAAGGCGCAAAGACACACTCGACTCGTCGTGCGTGTTTCCGCATTTTTACGATTAACGGTTTCCTTTGACCGCTCAAAGCGCAGAGAGAAAGTCTTCATTTTCAGGTAAATCACATTATCCGCAAACACATCTTGTTACAATTCGGTTAATCTTTTATACTTTTGCACTTATCGGAGGACAATTATCAATGGTTGAAAAAGGAGTGGAAATTGCACCGGCAAGCGGCAAACTCGGCATACTGCTGGTCGGACTCGGCGCGGTCAGCACGACATTTGTCGCAGGCGTAGAAGCAATTCGCAAAGGAGAGTCAAAACCAATCGGCTCTTTGACACAGATGGGAACGATTCGTTTGGGCAAACGGACGGAAAATCGCGTTCCGCTCATTAAAGATTTCGTGCCGCTCGCCGGTTTGGATGGCATCGTGTTTGGCGCGTGGGACATTTTTTCTGATTCGGCTTACGAAGCCGCGCTTCACTGCGGAGTTTTGGAAAAAGCCTTGGTTGAAGATTTACGTGAACAACTCGAATCTTTAAAGCCGATGCGAGCCGTGTTTTCACAAAATTATGTTAAGCGTTTAAACGGCGAAAACGTCAAAACAGGCAAGAACAAAATGGAACTTGCCGAACAGCTGATTGCCGATATCGCTAATTTTAAGGAAGAAAAAAATTGCGACAGATTAGTAATAATTTGGGCGGCTTCGACAGAGATTTTTCTTGAACAATCGGAAGTTCATCAAACCATCGAAGCGTTTGAAAAAGGTTTGTATGACGACGACGAGCGTATCGCGCCTTCGATGATTTATGCTTATGCCGCGCTTAAATCGGGCGTTCCGTTTGCCAACGGCGCACCGAATCTGTCGTGCGACATTCCCGCTTTGACAAAACTTGCCGAAGACAACAATGTGCCGATTTGCGGCAAAGATTTCAAAACCGGACAAACCTTGATGAAAACCATCCTCGCACCCGGTTTGAAATCTAGAATGCTCGGACTCGACGGCTGGTATTCGACAAATATCTTGGGCAACCGCGACGGCGAAGTTCTCGACGACCCCGAATCTTTCAAAACAAAAGAAGAAAGCAAGTTATCAGTTTTAGAACATATTTTGCAGCCGGAAGTTTATCCCGATTTATACGATAATTTCTCGCACGTCGTCCGCATCAATTATTATCCGCCGCGTGGCGACAACAAGGAAGGCTGGGACAGCATAGATATTTTCGGCTGGCTCGGTTACAAAATGCAGATAAAAATTGATTTTATGTGCCGCGATTCAATCCTTGCCGCGCCGCTCGCGCTTGATTTGGCATTGTTTTTGGATTTAGCCCAACGCGCCGGAATGAAAGGCGTGCAGGAATGGCTCTCGTTTTATTTCAAAGCCCCGCAAACCGCACCTGAACTTTATCCCGAACACGATTTATTTATTCAACTGATGAAACTAAAAAACACTCTACGGCATCTGCAAGGCGAAGATTTAATTACGCATTTAGGACTTGAGTATTATGATTAATTTAACTTTGCTTCTACTTAAATGAAGACTGTGCATAAATCAAGAATATTTCATCGCAGAGAATCACAGAGTAGGCACAGAGACAGATTAAAACTCCGTGTCTGCTCCATGTCTTCTATGGTGAAAAAACTGCCGGTAAAACACACAACATTAATTTATACAGCCTTTATTTAATTATTAGCCTTTCAGTGAAATATTAATTGATAAAATCCGGCTTTTTCTCATCAAGCAAATTTATAGGCGCATCAAATTGCGGCGTGTCTTCTTCCAAATTCCAAACCTCGAACAGTGCGGGCGGAACTTCCATAATATAACGTGAAGGTTTTTGCAGAACGGTTTGGCGGTTGTAATCCGTAATCATCAAAGGATAAGTCAGATAAAGTTCGTCTTTGGCGCGGGTTAGAGCGACATACCACAAACGGCGTTCTTCTTCTTCGCTGTCAATTTCATTCAAACTACGGGGTGAAGGAAATTTGCCTTCCGCCGCCCAAATTAAAAAGACTGCTTTCCATTCCAAGCCTTTTGCTTGATGAATGCTCGTTAATGTTAAAAGTTCGTCTTCTTCGCCGCCTTCCGCGACATCTTCACCGACAATTGCCTGCGGCGAGCCGAATCTTTCCGTCGAAAGCAAGGCTAGTTCGGAGAGAAAACTTTCGGTCGAGTCATATTTTGAAGCGTAAAGCGCGAGTTGGCGCAAATCTTCGGTTCGGGCTTCGGCGTTCTCAAAAGTTTCCTGCAAATGCTGTTCGTAGCCGCTCGTCAAAATCAGTTCGATTTGTTTGGCGGGATTATTGCGATTTGCGTCTGAAACAAGATTTTCAAGCAAATCAACAAACGAAGTCCAAGCATTTGAACTGCGCGGTTTGTATTGAAAATCTTCTCGTCTGACAAGCGCAAATGGATTTTCGGCATAAGCAATTGATTCAAAAATCTTGTTCGCCGTCGCGCTGCCGACGCTCGGAACCATTTTCAAAATGCGTTTCCAAGCCAGTTCGTCACGCGGGTTGACAATGATTCTCAAGTAGGAAACAACGTCCTTAATATGCGCTTGTTCAAAAAATCTCACGCCCGATTGAATGCGATATGGAATGTTGCGACGCGTTAATTCAAGCTGCAATTCCAAGGAATGATAATGTGAACGATACAGAACCGCGATGTCTTCAAGGCTCGTGCCTTCATCTCTTAATTCCAAAATTCTTGACGCGATAAACGCCGATTGCTGTTCGACATCGGAACACGGAACGAGCGCGGGCGCAAAGCCTTTCGGTTTTTTCACGGCTTCGAGAGTTTTCGGAAACTGCTTGCGGTTACAGGCAATTGAAACATTCGCCAGAGCGAGAATTTCCGGCGTGCTTCGGTAATTTAGTTCAAGTTTATAAATTTCGGAATTCGGATAACGCTTGGGAAATTCGTAAATATTTGTAAATTCCGCGCCGCGCCACGCAAAGATTGATTGCGCATCGTCGCCGACAACCATCACGTTTTTATGTTTGACCGCAAGTAAATCTATAATTTCGGCTTGCAGTCGGTTCGTGTCCTGATATTCGTCAACCAGAATATGTTGAAACTGTTCGGCATAAACGGCGGCGATGTCGGGTTTTTCGATTAAAAGCCGCTTCCAATTTAGCAGCAAATCGTCATAATCCATTACGTTGCGTTCTCGTTTGCGCTCCATATAAATCGCATCAATGCGTTTGATTTGCTGCGTTAGCAACTCAAAATACGGATATTTTTTGATAATCACATCTTCAATCGACTTGTCCGTATTGTTCGCGTAAGAAATAATGTCTTGGACGATTTGCGGTTTCGGAAAACGCTTTGCCTTTGTATCAATTCCCGCTTCGTCAATACAGACACTGATAAAATCCCGCGCATCTTCCGCGTCTAAAATCGAATAATTTGAATCAAAGCCAATTGAAACGGCGTGTCGGCGCAAAATCAAATTGGCGATGCGGTGAAATGTTCCGCCCCAAATTCGATGGACGTTTTGGCTGCCGGTTAAAAGTTCGACGCGCTTGAGCATTTCTCGTGCGGCGCGGTTGGTAAATGTTGCAAGTAAAATTCTCTGCGGCGAGATGCCTTGTTCGATAAGGTAAGCAACGCGGTAAGTTATCGTGCGCGTTTTGCCCGTTCCCGCGCCGGCGACGACCAACATCGCGTTTGGTTTCGCGGTAACGACGCGAAATTGTTCCTCGTTTAATTCTTCGCGGTAACGAGTTAATTTTTCCGGCAAACCGCTTTGGTCGCGTTTGAGAATATATTTTTTCATTCAGCGAGTATTTTACTTCGATGAGTGTTCATCAACCAAGTGAAAAAGTTTCCACAAACTTATAAGTTTTTGCATTTGTTTTGAAACTTTGACACTAATCACTGACGCGAGCGCAAAACAGTTTTTGAAGCAGCTATAATTCTTTGACAGTCAAGCCTTCTTTGCACAAATTCCACTGCAAAACTTCCGCCTCAAGTTCTTTGGCTAATACTTTTTCGACATCATTTTTACGACCTTCTTCGCAAAAGAAAGCGATGCAGCCGCCGCCGCCTGCGCCGCAAACTTTGGTTGCAATCGCGCCATTGTTTTCGGCTTTTTTAATCAGCAAATTCATTTGCGGAGTTGTGATATTCGGCGACAGACTTTTGCGTTGCGGATGAGCAGCTTTCAGAATTTCACCTGTTTTTATCCAATCGTTTGCCAGAAGCGCTTCGCGCAAATTGAGCGACGTATCACGAATGCCTTCGAAAACTACAAATGTTTTTACGTCGCCGTCAATGTGGCGTTTGGTGATTTCCCAGTTATTTGTGCCGGAATTGCGCGGCTCGCCCGTGTAACAAACAACGATTCTTTCTTCGAGCGTCTTTGTGTCAAAGTCCAACGCTTCGCGCTCAATGCCGTCGGAACGAAAATGAATACACGCCGCACCGCCGTATTGGGCGGAATAATAATCTTGAAAACCAGCCGGAACTTTGATAACTTGCGTTTCGACGTTTGCCGCAATCGGTATAAATTTGTCGGGCGTGTAGCGGTTGCCGACCAGACGATTTAACGCGCCGATGCAGGCGATGTTCAGCGTCGAAGAACCTCCAAGCCCTGCGCCTGCCGGTGCTTCCGATTTGGTTGTTATGGTAAATCCGACCTCGGGCTTGAAAAAATAAACGAGTTTCGAGAGCAGTTCCAGACGCAGTTCGTCTTTTAGCTGGCTGATTTTACCGAGCGAAGTTTCAAACTTTTCGGCACGGTCGATTGATTCAATGACGATTTTATCGTCGTCGCGCGTTTCAATCCGACAGTGTGCCATTAAATCAACGGCAAAATTTACGGTCGCCGCGTCTTCGTGAAACAAAAAAAGCGGCGGAATGTCAATTGTTCCGCCGGCTAAATCAACTCTGGTCGGGGCGCACGATTCGATTATCATAAATTTTTCGGTTTTTAGTCTTGGATTTTCGGTACTCGGAAGATTGCAGCCCGCTACCGCAGACGGTTCTGACCTCTCCGCGTCGCCTTTCTCCCTTTCTCCCCGTCTTCTTTATTCGGCGAACCTGTTAAATGAAGCCGTTCGCCGAGGTCGTGCAGTTTTTCTTTGCCGACCTCTTCTATATTGTGTATTTTTTCTTCTATCTTATGAATCGTTTCCGGCTTTACATCCTCGACCTTTTCCGAAAGCCAGTAACGTTCAATCAAATAAAAGACTATTATGCCGACCATCACGATAAAAAACAGTGCAATGCCGATTTGCTTAAAATCGCCGATAATGCCGGTTATCGCGCCGCTAAAAAAATAACCGACGCCCACCAACAGCAAAGCCCAAATTGAACAGCTAATAGCGTCGAGCAGCAAAAAGCGCGGAAAAGGCATCTTGCCGATGCCGTAAGAAAGACACATCGCCACCCGAATGCCATAGATGTATTTTGAAATAATAATGGCAAATCCGCCAAACTTGTCAATCAGCTTTTCGATGCGCGGCTGCGCCATTTTATAAAAACGATAATCCGTAACCGACTTACGGAAAGTCCGCCCAATCGTATAACCGATGGTATCGCCAACCATACCGCCGAGCGTTCCGGCGAGAAAAACCTTCAAAAAGCTGTATGGTCCGAAAAAACCGCCGTGCGCCATCGCGCCCGATAAAAGCAAGGTAATATCGCCTTCCACCGTGCAAAGGACAGACACCGCGTAAATGCCGTAAGTTTCGATTAGCTCTGATATATGTTCCATATATGAAAGTTTTTATTTCCAAGAAACAACTATCAAAGAGTAACTTTCAAAACTATTTGAGTCAAAGGAAAATTTTCAACTTTGCAAAATAGGCGTAGATGTCCTTAATTCTGATATGTAGAAATATGTAGAAAAATTCTTGATATTTTGTTTTGGCTGCTATATGCTTTCCGTGTTTTTCCGGCTCAATAAAATTGTCGCAGAAGGTTACAATACTAATAATGGGAGTCTAAGAAATTAATGAAAAGAGAAAATTATATGTTACCGAAAATTATTTTTATATGTTTTGCTCTTTTCTTTATTGCGATGTTACAGCATAGCATTCCTATTATTAGTCAAGCGCAACAATCAAATTCACAAGTTCGACCTTTTACGGATTTAACATTTGAGATTTCCGTGCCGACGCAAACATTATTGCCGCTTCAACCAATTCCGATTGTTTTAAAGCAGAGCAACAGAACAAATCAGGCAGTTCTTGGCTATAAATCAATTGGCTTTGGTAAGATACCTGTTTACTTATATGTCCAAAAAAGCGGAAGCGATGAAAAAACTCTGATTAGTCAGTTAACTCCATTATCAAGTTTAACCGAGTACAAAAATATTGAAATTTCGCCCAATGCGAGTTACACGGCAAAAGAATGGATAACGCTTGGCTTGAATATGGATTTTCCCGAACCGGGAACCTATGAAATACAAGCTGTTCTTGCTAATGCCGACAGAACGCAGTTCATAGAATCGAATAAAGTAAGTATTGAGATACAAGAGCCGACTGGATCAGACCGCGAAGCATATAATTTGATAAAAAACAGTTCGTCAAAAGAATATTTATTTAGCGGCGCACAGTTTAATAAGGTGAAAAATACTTTGGGAGCAATAACTACAAGATTTCCAAATAGTGTTTACGCAAAGGGTAGTTCTTTTGTGCTTGGAGAAGTATACTTTGGACGTAAAAACTATTCGCAGGCATTACTGAATTTGCTAAGACTGGAAAACGACAGAGATTTTATCTTTGCCGAAAAGGTAAGAAATTACTTGGCGGAAATCCGCCGATTGCCGATAAATCAACAGCAGTAAAATAGATACTTTCAAAACAATAATTCAATAAGCAGAAACATCGAAAAGCTATTTGTTTGGTAGATAAAACTATCAAAAAGGTAGCTTTATTTATGTAAAAGATATTTAAAGCCATTCAAAAAGATATTGTTGCCTTGCCTCGTTTGACAGTTTTAAGACGAGTGTCTAAAATCGCGTTAGTTTCTCAGCTAAATAATAACAGAGTTAAGGTTTTATAAAGTGATGAGCGAAAGCCCTGCGAACATCGAAAAACTTATCGGAGTTGAAGTTTCCAATTCTGCGCTGAAAGCCATTTGCATAAATAGAAACGGTATTTTGACGGATATTTATCAAGTTGCGACGGACAAAAATCAAGAAACTTTTGCTCAACTTGTCAATTTTATCAATGAATTAAAGAATAAATTTGGCGGTTTTGACCAAATCGGGATTGCCGTGCCGGGACTTGTTCACGCGCAGACGAAACGAGTTGCTTTTTCAACTTATATTCCCGAACACGAGCAAATTGATTTTTTAACCGAACTGGAAACTGCTGTCCGATTGAAAATTACGATTGAAAACGACGCCAACGCCGCAGCTTACGGTGAATTTCTGCAAGGCGCGGGGCGCGATTCAAAAAGTATGTTTTATGCGACGCTCGGCACAGGCATCGGCGGAGCATTGATTTTAAACGGCAAAATCTGGCGCGGCGTATCCGGTTTCGCTGGTGAATTTGGACATATCGCCATTAATTCGGACGGAGTAAAACTTGAAGATGTTGCCTCTACTGCCAATATCGTCCGGCGCACACGAAGCCGTTTTCATCAAGACCAAACTTCCTCGTTAAGCAAATTAACCGAAGAAGAGATTAGATTGTCGAATGTAGTGCGGGCGGCGCAAAAAGAGGACGATTTTGCCCGAATGATGCTCGAAAGAACGGGAACGTATATCGGCACGGCACTCGCCGGTGTCATAAATTTACTTAATATCGAAAAAATTGTCGTCGGCGGCGAGATTTTGCAAGCCGGATATCTGGTTTTGGACGCAATTATTCACCGCGCACGGGAACTTGCTTTCCCGCCGTCATTTGAAGCAACCGAAATTGTCGAAGGCGAACTTGGCGAAAACGCCGCCGCTGTCGGTGTCGCTTTACTTTTAGTCGAACCTTAATGTTTCAAAAATTGGAAAGTTTAATTAACGTTATCAGTTAAACTTATTTAGTGAAAACTTGCACAAAGTCTGTAAAAAATTTATTTTTAATGTAGAATTTGCGGAATTTGTGAGATTCTGTAAAATCAATTTTAGGTTTTACAAGAAGTCTTAATAAATAGAAAATCTTGAGTTTATTAAATTTACCTTAAATTTATAAAAATTTAGGACTCGGCAAACTATAAATTTTGGACAAGAGATAAAAAATGGCACAGATATTTCATCACGCAGCAAACAATGTTGCGAAAATAAGTATAGTCGTTGCAATACTTCTCGGAGGTGTGGCGTTTTTTGTTTATTCGCAGGTTGCACGTTCTTCTTATCTGACCGGACGTTACGCAGAAAAGCAACAACCCGTGCAGTTCAGTCATAAACACCACACGGGCGACGACGGCATTGATTGCCGCTATTGTCATACATCGGTTGAAACTTCGTATTCGGCAGGTATTCCGCCGACGGAAACTTGTATGAACTGCCACAGCCAAATTTGGGCGGACAGCCCGTATCTTGAGCCGGTTCGCGCCAGTTATCGGGAAAATAAACCGATTGAATGGGAAAGAGTTCACGATTTGCCCGAATATGCGTATTTCAATCACAGTATTCACGTTGCCAAAGGTGTCGGCTGCTCGACCTGCCACGGGCAAATTGACACGATGCCCGCCGTTTTTCAAGTAGAAACTTTGCAGATGGAATGGTGTTTGTCGTGCCACCGCGAACCGGAAAAATATATTCGTCCGAAATCGGAAATTTACAATATGCAGTGGGATGGAAACGATTTATCGGCAGACGAAAGAAATCAATTAAAAGCCGATTATAAAATTCGTCAGAAGGAAGTATTGACAAGCTGTTCTACTTGTCATCGGTAAGAAATATGCCGCAAAAAGGCACAAAAACGCAAAAAAAAGAAATATGAAACCACAGATTAACACAGATAGACGCAGATAAAATTTTTGTGCTTTTTGTGCTTTTTTGTGGCTGATAAATTGAGGAATCAAAAATAAAATGCCCAGCAAAGACAGCAAAACTAACTTTGCATTACTGCGAGATAAAATTCTCCAAAAGAGCGGAAAAGATTATTGGCGGAGCGTCGAAGAATTCGCTGACGCGTCGGAATTTGAAGAATTCGTCAAGCACGAATATCCAAGCCAAGCCGAAGAATGGGAAGACGGTTTGAGCCGCCGCAACTTTATTAAAGTGATGGGCGCGTCCTTAGCATTTGCCGGATTGAGCGGCTGCGTGATTCAACCGGCGGAAAAAATTGTGCCGTATGTTCGCCAACCCGAAGAAATCGTGCCGGGAAAAGCTCTGTATTTTGCAACGGCGATGTCGCTCGGCGGCATTGCGACGGGTTTGCTCGCTGAATCAAACGAAGGTCGTCCGACTAAAATCGAAGGCAATCCAGAACATCCGGGCAGTTTGGGCGCGACGGATGTTTTCGCGCAAGCCTCGCTTTTGCAGATGTATGACCCGGATCGTTCGCAGGCAACTCTCTATCGCGGAAATCCGACGACCTGGCAAAATTTTATGTCCGCTATTCGCGCTGCGATTGATGAGAATCGCGTGGACGGCGGCGCAGGCATTCGATTTTTAACCGAAACCGTTACCTCCCCGACGCTTATCGGGCAATTCAAGCAAATTCTTACCGAACTTCCGAATGCCAGATTATATCAATATCAGCCGGTCAATACCGATAATGCAATGGCTGGCGCACAGATGGCTTTCGGCTCGCCGGCTCACACGGTTTATAAATTTGACCAAGCGCAGCGTATTTTGTCGCTCGATGCCGATATATTTTCAGGTTTTAATGTTCGTTACATCAAGGATTACACCAAAGCCCGTGCTTTTTCCGAAGAAAAGAAAGAGATAAATCGTCTTTACGTCGTCGAAACGACAATGAGTTTAACGGGCGCGAAATCCGACCACCGTTTGCCGGTCAAACCAAGCCAATTGCCGGAAATTGCCAAAGCGATTGCAGCGGCTCTGGGAGTTTCGGGCGCAAATCCGTCAACTGCAGGTTTTACGCCGGAAACCGTGCAGTGGATTGACGCGATGGCGAAAGATTTACTCGAACACAGAGGCAGGTCAATCGTCGTCGCCGGTGATAATCAACCGCCGATTGTTCACGCGCTGGCTCACGCAATAAATGCCGCGCTCGGAAATATCGGGCAAACGGTTGTTTATACCGAGCCGCTGCATCCGAATGCGGAAATGCTCCAAGTTGAAAATTTGCGCCGATTGATTAGCGAAATTGACGGCGGCGCGGTGAAAATGCTTGTCATTCTGGGCGCAAATCCGGTTTACAACACGCCGTCAGATTTAAAACTAAATGCGGAGAGAATGAATAAAATTCCGCTTCGCGTTCACGTCGGAATGTATGGCGACGAAACCGCCGAACTTTGTCATTGGCACGTTTCGGAAAAACATTATCTTGAAATGTGGAGCGATACACGCGCCTATGACGGCACGGTTACATTTGTTCAGCCCTTGATTCAACCGCTTTATGACAGCAAGAGCATACACGAAGTTGTGCAGGTTTTTGCTCAAGAAAATTACGATAAAAAAGATTACGACATCGTTAAAGAATTTTGGCAAAAGCAAGGTTTGACAAATGCGCCGCTCACTTTGGGGCTTGTGCCAAACACAACGGCAAATGCCGCAGCACAAAATGGAGAAGTGAGAACCCAAACCGCGCTGACAGCAACTCCAGCCGCAACTCCGGGCGCGACAACAGCAGCATCACCGACATCTGCGCCGCAATCTGCACAAACAGGAAATACGGCTTCTTCTGCTCCAAACCAAACTGCGCCGGCTGCAGCGGCTTCTCCTGCGTCAAATAATTTTGAAGATATGTGGCGAAGAGCTGTTCACTTGGGTTTTATTCCAAATTCGGCAGCACCAACCAAATCGGTTTCCGCGAACACCGAATTTTTGGCGCAGCCGGCGGCAAATCCGATAGTCAGCAGCGGTGCATTGGAAATTTCAATTTTGCCCGACCCGACCATTTATGACGGACGTTTCAGCAATAGCGGTTGGCTGCAGGAACTTCCCAAACCTTTAAACAAAGTAACTTGGGACAATGTGGCTTTGGTCAGTCCGCGCACTGCCGCACGTCTGGGCATTAACCAGGACATTAAATACAACGAGTATGCGGGCGGAGAGCAAGGAACAACCTTTGTCAACACTAAAGGCGGAAATTTATTTTCCGATTTGGCAACGCTCACTTATCAAGGTTCGATAATAAATAAACCTGTTCCGATGTGGATTGCGCCCGGTCAGCCCGACGATGTAATTACGATTTATCTCGGTTACGGACGAACACGCGCCGGACGAGTCGGCACGGGCATCGGTTACAATGCTTACGATGTCCAAAAAGCCGACGCGATGTGGTATGGCACGGGCGATATAGCAAAAACCGGAACGCAAACGACAATTGCTTCGACGCAAATCCATTTCAATATGGAAGGACGCGACATCTTGCGCGTTTGGGACATCAATGATTTGGATAATGAAATCAAGCACGGGCATCAGGAAAACTTTTACGACGCTTCGATGTATCCGAAGTTTGAATACTTAGGTAACAAATGGGGAATGACAATTGATTTGAATTCCTGCGTCGGATGCAATGCCTGTATTATCGCGTGTCAGGCGGAGAATAATATTCCGGTGGTCGGCAAAGAGCAGGTTGAACGAAGCCGCGAAATGCACTGGCTGCGGGTTGATACATATTTTAGCGGCGAAGATATTAACGACCCGTTAGGACCGCATTTTCAGCCGGTTTTGTGTCAACAATGTGAACTCGCGCCGTGCGAAACGGTTTGTCCGGTTCACGCGACGGTTCACAGCGCGGAAGGTTTGAACGATATGGTTTATAACCGTTGTATCGGAACGCGCTATTGCTCGAACAACTGCCCGTATAAAGTCCGGCGTTTTAATTTTCTGCTTTATCAGGATTGGAATACGCCGCAGTATAAATTGATGCGAAACCCGGAAGTTTCGGTGCGCAGTCGTGGCGTGATGGAAAAATGCACTTACTGCACACAGCGCATCGCGGCGGCACGAATCGAAGCCGAAAAATCCGAGCAAAAAATTCCCGACGGCGCGATTTTAACGGCGTGTCAGTCGGTTTGTCCGGCGGACGCGATTGTTTTCGGCGATTTGAATGACAAAGACAGCAAAGTCGTTAAATTAAAAAACGACCCGCGAAATTACAATTTGCTTAACGATTTAAACACGCAGCCGCGCACGACTTATCTGGCGGCTCTGAAAAATCAAAACAAGGAAATGCCCGATTATATTGTGCCGAAGATAAGAGAAAGTAATCTGGAAGAACCGGGCGAGATAGGAGTGCAGCCGACCGAATCGGAACATTAGTTTTTGAGGAAAGCTATGGAAGACGTAAAAGAAATTCAAAGAAGACTTCATCCGCCAATGGTCGAAGGCGACCATACTTTTGCCACCGCGACGGATAGAATCAGCGATATAACGCTGAAAAGGAAAACGCCGTTCGGTTGGTTTATCGGGTTTGGCATCGGGTTTATTCTCCTCCAAATTATGATGATAACGGTAACTTATCTTGTTTTTACCGGTATCGGCATTTGGGGAACTAATCAGCCGGTTGGTTGGGCGTTTCCGATTATCAATTTTGTCTGGTGGATTGGTATCGGACACGCGGGAACGCTGATTTCCGCGATTTTGCTGCTCTTAAATCAAAAATGGCGAACTTCAATCAATCGTTTCGCCGAAGCAATGACGCTTTTCGCGGTGGCTTGTGCGGGTGTCTATCCGTTACTGCACACTGGTCGCCCATGGCTCGCTTACTGGATGTTCCCGTATCCGAACACGATGGGGATGTGGCCCCAATTTCGCAGCCCTTTGATTTGGGACGTTTTTGCGGTTTCAACTTATGCGACTGTTTCGCTTCTATTTTGGTATGTCGGCTTGATTCCCGACCTTGCGACTTTGCGCGACCGGGCGAAAAACAAATATTTTAGAATCGCCTACGGATTACTCTCGATGGGTTGGCGCGGTTCGGCGCGGCATTGGCATCGTTATGAAATCGCCTATTTGCTTTTGGCAGGACTTTCCACGCCGCTTGTGCTTTCGGTTCACTCAATCGTTAGTTTGGACTTTTCGGTTTCGCAGCTTCCGGGCTGGCACGCGACAATTTTCCCGCCGTATTTTGTGGCAGGGGCGATTTTTGCGGGCTTTGCGATGGTGCTGATTCTGTGTATTCCGCTTCGAGTTTGGTATAACCTGAAAGATTTTATCACCGACACGCACCTTATTTATATGGGCAAGGTGATGTTGGCGACCGGTTTAATCGTCTGTTATGGTTACGTGATGGAAGCATTTTTCGGTTGGTATAGTGCCGGTGAATTTGAGGTTTTTATGATAAAGAACCGTATTTGGAACGGTCCTTACTGGTGGTTTTATTGGCTTTTGATTTTGTGCAACGGCGTATCAATTCAATTTTTGTGGTTCAAACGTTTTCGTGAAAGCGCGTTCTGGCTGTTTATCATTTCTTTGGTTGTCAGTGTCGGAATGTGGTTGGAGCGGTTTGTAATTATTGTTACGAGTTTGCACCGCGATTTTCTGCCGTCTTCGTGGGCGATGTATGCACCGACGATTTGGGATTGGTCAATGTTTTTCGGCACACTTGGATTGTTTGTTACCTTGATTTTCCTATTTGTCAGGTTTCTGCCCGTGATTTCGATTTTCGAGGTGCGAACGCTTTTGCCCGAAGCCAATGTTCACGGACATCAGGAAGATTTTGAAGAGAATGTTTTGGAATCGCAGCGAGGAATTAAGTCGTAAGTTTGGTAAAATTGAAATTGTAATCAGCCGACTCTGCCCGCATTCGGAATATCAGGGCAACTCACCCATGTCAAGCCGTCTGCCAGCACAGACGGCTGATTACAAGCGATAAAAAGTTATGGACAAAAATATCTACGGATTGTTAGCTGAATTCGATACGGCGACGCAAATGGTTGACGCGGCGCGTGCAATTCGGGATGCGGGTTATACGAAAACCGACGCTTTTTCGCCGTTTCCGCTTCACGAGATTGACGAAGCACTCGGTGTGAAAAAAAGCATTTTACCGTTTTTGGTTTTAGGCGGCGGAGTTGCCGGCTTGTTGACCGGACTCGGTTTGCAGTATTACGTCCATGTCATTGATTATCCGCTTGTCGTCGGCGGTCGCCCGTTTTTCAGCTTGCCGGCATTCATTCCGCCGATGTTTGAGTTGACAATTCTATTTGCGGCATTCACGGCGGTTTTCGGAATGCTTTTTCTCAACGGTTTGCCGCAGCCGTATCATCCGGTTTTTAATGTGCCGCGTTTTGCTTTGGCAACGAGAGAGAAATTCTTTTTAGTGATTGAAGCCAAAGACCCGAAGTTTGATTACGAGGAAACGAAAAGTTTTATGGAAAGCCTGAATCCGCAGGAGGTTTTTGATGTCGAGGAATAATTATCAGTTATCAGTCATCAGTCATCAGTTATCAAAATTCGGAAAATGGAAAATGCTCTGTTTACTGCTGACCGTCGGCTGTTCACTGTCTGCGGGTTGCCGTTACGATATGCAAGATCAACCGCGTTATAAAGCCTATGAAAAGAGTGAATTCTTTAGCGATGATAAAGCGATGAGAGATTTGCCCGAAGGCACGGTGGCGCGTGGTTTTTTGCGTGAAGATAAGGCTTTTTATACAGGCAAAAAGGAAAATGCCGGAACGACGACCACGCCGGTTGAAACAACGACGGACGCTTCCGGCAATACGTTAGTGTCAAGTTTTCCCGACGCGATTGAAGAATTTCCCGTGCCTGTTACCAAAGAATTGCTTGACCGCGGCGAAGAAAGATATAAGATTTTCTGCATCGTTTGCCACGGTCCGGTTGGAAACGGCGATGGAATGATTGTCCGACGCGGATTTCCGCAGCCGCCGACCTATCACGACGACCGTTTGCGAAACGCGCCCGTCGGACATTTTTTCGACGTGATGACTAACGGCTGGGGCAAGATGAACAGTTACGCATCGCAAATTCCGCCTGCCGACCGTTGGGCGATTGTGGCATATATTCGGGCTTTGCAAATCAGTCAAAATCCAAGCGGAATGAGTTCATTGCCAATGACGGAAACAGGAAACACGACAAATACGACGGCAACGCCGTCCGCGTCGCCGAATGCAAACACACGAGGAGGCGCGAAATAAAATGACAAACGCGAAGTTTGACGCTGCGGATTTTCAAGCACCGGCGGAAGTAAATCGCTGGCGCACGCTGGCACTCGGTATCGGCGGAATTTTTACGATTATTTGGGCAATCGGGTGTTTTTTTAATGTCGAACAGGGATTGCGTTCTTGGCTGTTGGGTTTTATTTTCTGGGGCGGCATCGGCATCGGAAGCATTGGCATTTTACTCTTGCAATATTTGACTGGCGGTGCGTGGGGCGTGGTTATTCGCCGTTTTGCCGAAGCCGGTTCGCGCACACTGCCGCTTCTTTTTATACTATTTTTACCAATTTTAATCGGCGTTTCTTCGATGTATGAGTGGACACATCTGAATGACCGGATTATTCAACATCGTCAGCCGTATTTAAGCATTGAATGGTGGATTTTCCGCGCCGTTTTGTATTTCGTTTTGTGGGGCGTGATGGTGTATTTGCTCAATAAATGGTCGTGGCAGCAAGACCAGAGCGACAATTACGAAGATTCGGCGAAATTTTTGGCAGATGCGTCAAAGTTTTCCGGTCCGACAATGGTTTTCTTTGTGCTGGTCGTCAGCTTTGCCGCGATTGATTGGGTAATGACGCTTGACCCGCACTGGTATTCGACAATGTGGGGATTTCTTTTTGTCGCGGGTTGGGCTTTGAGTTGTTTCTGCTTTATGGTGGCGATTATGGCGGCACTTGCCGATAAACCACCGATGAATCGCGTTTTGGGAAAAAGACATTTTCACGACATTGGTAAATTGATGCTCGCGCTGGTGATGGTTTGGGCGTATTTCAATTTTTCGCAGTATCTGATTATCTGGTCGGGAAATTTGCCCGAAGAAACAAATTGGTATCTCACGCGCCAGGAAGGAGCGTGGGGCGCAATTGGCGCGATTTTGATAATTTTACATTTCGCTTTTCCTTTTCTCGTTTTGCTTTCGCGGGACATCAAGCGAAACGCCAGATGGCTGGCGTATCTGGCGTTTTTTATTCTGCTTCTCAGACTTGTTGATATGTATTATATGATTGGTCCGAGTCCGAGAATCGGAATGCACGGACAGGAAGTTCCATTCGCGCTTAGTTTTAGCTGGATGGATATTGTCGCACCCATTGCGGTCGGCGGAATTTGGCTGTGGTGGTTTTTCGGTGAACTGATGAAACGTCCGCTTGTTCCCGTCAACGACCCGTTTTTGGAAAATGCGATTGAGCATGGGAAGCATTGAGAATTACGAATTTCAAATTACGAATTACGAATTAAAGAAATATTCTAACATTCGTAATTTGAAATTCGTAATTCGTAATTGATTAAAATTATGGCTAAACACGAAAAAACTTTTGTAGATTACGATAAACCTTATGAAACAAATCTCATCGGGTTTCGCGGAGTAATTTATTTTGGTGTCGGATTATTTTTGTTGATCGTCGTAACTTTCGGTTTGATGTGGTTTTTGCAGAATATAATGGAAGAGCAGGCAATCGAAGCTAAAGACCAAAAAAATCCGATGGCGATGAATGAACAAGAGCGTTTGCCGCCCGAACCGCGTCTGCAAGCTGCGCCCGGTTTTGGGGTTGATTCTGTGCCGGGTCGCGTTAATCTTGAACTGAATGCACCGCAATCGGAATACCGCGAACTGCACCAGCAGTGGGAAAAAATTTGGAAAGACGGACAAACAGATCCGCAAACGGGAACGGTTATTTCTTTGCCGATTGAACAGGCAAAAGAAAATTTTTTGCAGGAAAATGTTAAGTCTGATAGTAGCGAGAAAGAACAAAAGATGTTGAAGGATTCGCGTTCAATGTTTTCGTCTTCGAGCGCGGGGCGCGTCGCTTCAGATGTGAGAAGATAAAAAGGCAAAATTTGGAATTCCGAATTTGAGGTAAAAAATGAAAAAAAGTTCAGCTATTTCAGCAGTTTTGAAACTGACACTTTTATTAAGTTTGAGTGTTTTGTTAATTCCGGCAATCGTTTCGGCACAAAAGGCAGAGCATTATAATTCGCCGCTTTATTCGCCGAAAACATATGACCCGAACCAAGCGGGAACAAGCAACGGTATGCCGCCGATTTTGCAAAAGGTCGGCATTGAGCAAAAACTTAACGGGCAACTGCCGATTGACGCACAGTTTAAGGACGAAAACGGCAATATCATCAAACTCGGCGATTATTTTAATAACGGCAAGCCAGTTATTTTGGCACTCGTTTATTACGAATGCCCGATGCTTTGCAATGAAGTTTTAAACGGTTTGACAGGTTCGCTAAAAGGCATTTCGTTTAATGCGGGCAAAGATTTTGATGTGATAGCAATCAGCTTTGATGCGCGTGAGAACGAGAAACCGGATTTAGCCAAAAACAAAAAAGCCAGCTATCTGGCGAGATACGGGCGCGAAGGCGCGGAAAACGGCTGGCATTTTCTAACCGGAACACAACCGGAAATTGACAAAGTAACACAAGCCGTCGGATTTAATTATATGTTTGACGAAAGCACCAATCAATTTGCCCACGCCGGCGGAATTATGGTTCTGACACCCGAAGGCAAACTTTCGCGCTATTTTTACGGCATTGACTACGCGCCGAAGGATTTGAAATTCGGCATTATGGATTCGGCAAACAATAAAATCGGAAATCCGGCTGAACAATTATATCTTTATTGTTTCCATTATGATCCGGCTTCAGGAAAATACGGTTTTGCGATTTTGAAAGTTTTGCGGCTGATGGGAGTTGCTACTGTTCTCGGTTTAATCGGTATGTTCTTGGTTTTTTGGCGATATAATAGAAGGTAAAGCGGCAGATTTGAAATCTGGAATTTCTTAAAAGGTTATGCAACAGAATTCTTCGTGGGTTCCATTATTTCCCGAACAGGCTTCGACTTTCGCGTGGCAGGTAGACGGATTGTATTTTTATTTGCTCGCCGTCAGCGCGTTTTTCACTGTTGGAATTGCCGCGGCGATATTTTTTTTCGCCGTGAAATATCGTGAAAAAGAAAAATACGCGACGGGCGCGGAAATTCATGGGTCAATAGCACTCGAAACGCTGTGGTCAATTATTCCATTTATCATCTCAATCACTATTTTTCTCGGCGGCGCAATCGTTTTTTACAATCAATATCGTCCGCCCGCCGATGCAATGGAGATTTACGTTGTCGGAAAGCAATGGATGTGGAAACTTCAGCACGAAACAGGTCAGAGAGAAATTAATGAACTGCACATTCCCGTCGGGCGCAATGTCAAGCTAACAATGACAACCGAAGATGTTATCCACGACTTCGCTATTCCGGCATTTAGAACCAAAATTGACGTTGTGCCGGGACGATATACGACCATTTGGTTTAACGCGACAAAGCCGGGTAAATATCGCTTGCAATGTATGGAATACTGCGGATTAAACCATTCGGGAATGAACGGTTGGGTTTATGTAATGGAGCAGCGCGATTTTGACAATTGGTTGAGCGGAAATGTGTCAGGTCAAACGCCGGTTGAAGCGGGCAGAGATTTATTTGAAAATAAACTCGGCTGCGCTTCGTGTCACGCGGGCGGAGCTAATCAGCGCGGCGCGGTGCTTGAAGGTTTATTCGGTAATCAAGTTAAATTAACTAACGGGCAAACCGTTATAGCTGATGAAGAATACATCCGCAATTCAATTTTGAACCCGTCCAGTCAAGTCGTGGAGGGCTATCAGCCGATTATGCCGACCTTCAAAGGTCAGATTACGGAAGAACAGCTCATTCAACTTGTCGCTTACGTTAAATCTTTGAGCGGCAGCAATAACGGCAGCAGTTCGACTCCAACCGGCGGCACGACCACGAATTCAGGCAACGGAAATATGATGAGAACAGGAGAGGCAAACTCAAACAATCCGGTTGCGCCGCAAGCCAATCGGGGCGGTACAAACAGTCAGGGAAGTAATCCGAATGCGCCGAAGAATCAGCCCGAACCGACTAATAGGCAGAGATAGAGTATTTATAACAAGGGAAAGTAGTAAATAGTTATGGAAAACGTAAATGCAGCAAATGTTGGAAATATCAGACCCGAACCGAAGGTAAATTATTTGACAAACGGTTTTACGGCAAAATCTTGGCTTTTGACAAAAGACCACAAGCGGATTGCGATTCTGTATTTGTTGACGGTTTCGGTATTTTTCGCGCTCGGTGGTATTTATGCTTCATTAATTCGGCTTGAACTGCTGACGCCGGCGAGCGATTTGCTCGAATCGGGAACATATAACCGGGTCTTTACGCAGCACGGAGTCTTGATGGTTTTCTTTTTTCTGATTCCGTCAATTCCGGCGATTTTGGGAAATTTTCTGATACCGATTATGATTGGCGCGAAGGATTTGGCGTTTCCGAAAATAAATCTGCTCAGTTGGTATCTTTTTATGGCAGGTGGCGGTTTAACGCTTTACGCTTTAATGCTGGGCGGTGTTGATACGGGTTGGACTTTTTACACGCCATACAGCACGACCTTTTCCAATAGTTACGTGATGTTGGTTGGGATGGGAATTTTTATCAACGGGTTTTCTTCAATTCTGACCGGACTGAACTTTATCGTTACGATTCACACGATGCGTGCGCCGGGAATGACCTGGTTTCGCTTGCCGCTTTTCGTCTGGGCGCATTACGCGACAAGTTTGGTAATGCTTTTGGGAACGCCGGTTATTGCTATCACAATTTTGCTGATGGCTTTAGAGCGTCTTGCTCACGTTGGTATCTTTGACCCGGCAATCGGCGGCGACCCGATTTTGTTCCAACATTTATTTTGGTTTTACTCGCATCCGGCGGTTTATATTATGGTTTTGCCGGGAATGGGCGTTATCTCAGAATTGATTTCCAATTTTTCGCGCAAGAAAATTTTCGGCTACGAATTTATCGCTTTTTCGAGTATTGCAATTGCCGTTTTCGGTTTCCTTGTCTGGGGACATCATTTGTTTGTCAGCGGACAATCAATTTACGCGGGTTTGGTTTTCTCATTTTTGAGTATGGTGGTTGCCATTCCTTCGGCAATTAAGGTGTTTAACTGGACGGCGACGCTTTACAAAGGTCATATTTCCTACGATACGCCGATGCTTTACGGCTTATTCTATATCGGACTGTTTCTAATCGGCGGATTAACCGGACTGTTTCTCGGCGCAATGGGCTTGGATGTGCATTTAACCGATACTTATTTCGTTGTTGCGCATTTTCATTATGTAATGGTCGGCGGAAGTGTTCTGGCTTATCTCGGCGGTTTGCATTACTGGTGGTCGAAAATTACGGGCAAGTTATACTCGGAATTTTGGAGCAAAATTTCCGCGATGCTCGTTTTCGTCGGATTTAATTTAACATTCTTTCCGCAATTTATTTTGGGATATATGGGAATGCCGCGCCGTTATGCTTCATACCCGGAAGAGTTTCAGGTTCTGAATATCTTCTCGACGGCGGGCGCGTCAATTTTGGCAATCGGCTTGGTAATGCCGCTGGTTTATTTTACATATTCAATCTTTTTCGGTGAAAAAGCACCGGCAAATCCGTGGCTGCTGCCCGGACTTGAATGGCGCACATCTTCGCCGCCACCGACTGAAAACTTTGAGGAAACACCGATTGTTACTTGGGAAGCCTACGATTTTACCGAAGAAAGCGGTCTGGATTTGGAAGACGCGAGAAATAAATATAAGGTAACGGTTTAATCAGTTATCAGTCAACGGTCAACAATAAAACTGATAACTGATAACTGAAATTATGAATACACACGAACACTATCATCCGCCTGGTCTTCAGCATCAATTTGAAGATATGGCGCAACAAGCGGAATCCGATGCGATTGGAATGTGGATGTTTCTCGTCCAGGAAATTATGTTCTTTGGCGGGCTGTTCACGGTTTATCTGGTTTTTCGTTCCAAATATCCGATGGCGTTCGCCGCCGGAAGTAACCATTTAAATGAGTGGCTCGGAATGGCGAACACGCTTATTCTTATTGTCAGCAGCTTAACGATGGCTTTGGCAGTTCATTACGCGCAACTCGGAAAGCGAAACGCGCAAGTCGTTTTAATTATTCTGACAATGCTTTTCGGCGTAGCGTTTTTGGGCATTAAGGCGTATGAATACGCGGAGAAATATAACGAAGGTATTGTCCCTGTATTAGGTTTGAACGCAAAAACCGATAAAAATATCGCTGCAAAAGATGAACATTACGCGGCAAATCCCGAATCACAAATAAGGAATTCTTTGGATTTTTCAGGTTCGGTTGAAAACAATCCTGATATTCACGCCGAAAACGGTCAAGCTGAACATGAAGAATATGTCAATCCGCGCGGTGATTTTATTTGGAAAGATATTACTTTAGCGAATAAAGCCTTAGCAGAAGGTTATCTAACCGATAGCGAAAAAATCGGCTATATGGCAAACGGCGAAATCAGCCAAGCCAAGTTTCAGGACAAAGTTCGCATCTTTTTTTGGATTTATTTTGCGATGACCGGACTTCACGCTTTACATATGGTTATCGGTCTTGGAGTTATGTCGTGGCTGTTGTGGAAGGCTTGGAAATATACTTATACGCCCGAATTCTACGCACCGGTGGAAATGGCGGGTTTGTATTGGCACTTTGTTGATATTGTTTGGATTTTCCTTTTCCCGCTGCTTTATTTACTCGGCAGACATTTCGGAGGACACGGTTAAAAAATGGCAGAACATAACACAGATAAAAACGAAGGATTTCATGACGCGGAACATCATATCGTTGCAATTCCGCTTTATTTAATGGTTTTCGGCATCTTGGTTTTCGGAACGATTTTGACATCAATTGTTGCCCGTTTTGACCTCGACTTTATTTTTCCGGGCGCAAATACGCTGTTGGCTTTGCTGATAGCTTTTACCAAAATGACGTTTGTCGCGCTGATTTTTATGCACGTCAAATACAGTTCGCGCTTGATTTGGCTGACGGCGATTGCCGGATTTTTCTGGCTGGCGATCATGTTTGCCTTTACGATGCAGGATTATTTAACACGTGCGCCGGGCGTTTTTAACAGGTAATTTTGAAAACTTAAAAATTTTGAAACGCGGAGCGGTGAGCAAAATGCTTATCTTTTCCGCGTCTTTTGCTTGTTAGGACAAACTCTTTTCCCGTGCTATCATTTTTGTTTTGGTTTTTAATTTAAAAGTATTTATAAAGATTTTTGTGGGAGTATTTTCAGGACAACAGACTGTTATCCGAAAACATCTCAACCGACTGATGTTAAAACAAAGCTATTCATTAAAATTATATTTTATTATTCTGATTTTGTTCACATTAATTCTTGGCGGATGCAGCGGCGGCATTATCAAAACAAAAGACAAACGGGCGACTTTGCTGAAAGCCGAAGACGCTACGCAAGCGCAGTTGATTGAACAAATAAGCAATTTTGCCAAAGTTAATTCGATGCGTGCCAAGATGGATTTGAAGTTTGAAGATAATTCCTACGCCGAACTTGGCATCGCGGAAAAATACCGAACGGCGGACGGCGAAGTGGTTGTTCAGCGTCCGGCAAGCATTTTATTAAAAGTCCAAGTTCCGGTTATTAAAACCGACGTTGTGCAGATGACTTCGGACGGCGAAAAGTTTCGCGTGGCAATTCTTGAAGACGGCGGAAGCGGAAAATACAAAAAATTTGTTTTAGGCACAAACAATGCGGATTATTCTGTTTTGCAGGATGAAGTCAGCAAAATGGATTTTGACAAAAACGGTAAGCTGTTAAAACAAAACGTCAATGCTTTTTCCAATCTGCGTCCGCAGCATTTTACCGATGCGATGCTGATGCGCTCCATTGATACCGCCGCCAATGTTTATGTGCAAAGCACAATTCTGCAAGAAGAAGAAACTCCTGACGTAGCAAAAAAATCACCTTTGGCGAAGGTTTTGCGCGGTTATTATCTGCTCGACGAACTTCGCAAAAATGATGACGGCAGTGTAACGATTTCGCGCCGTTTCTGGTTTGACCGAGTCGGCACGGTCAGACTTGCGCGGCAGCAGATTTTCGATGCAAAAGGCGAGATTGATTCGGATATTGTTTATGGAGATACCGGAAATTTGACGGACACGGGCGAATACAACAATTTGCCTTTGCGGATTGAGGTTACGCGCCCGAAGGAAAAATATAAAATGCGGTTGACCTACCAATCGCCCGAAACGGTTACTATCGGTAAGAATTATCCGGGTGAGGCTTTTGTTTTGGAAAATCGCTGGAATCTCGAAGAAGTTGATTTAGACAAAAAACTGCAGAGTGCAAAAAGTCAAAAAATAGGAAATGAAAATCAAAAAGCCAATGCACGAAATCAGTAAATTTGTAAATGGTTAATCGATGAGTTTTTACAATTGACTATTTGCCATTTATTATAACTTCTTAATGAACACGATTTTACAAACCGAAAATCTAACCAAAATCTACAAAATCGGAAAGGTCGAAACACACGCTCTGCGCGGTGTTTCGCTCGATATAAAACAAGGCGAATTTGTCGCCGTCATGGGACAATCCGGTTGCGGTAAATCCACGCTTCTTCATATTTTGGGCGGACTTCTTTCACCAACCGGCGGGAAAATTATCATTGACGACGAAGATTTATCAAAAGTTACCGATGCGCGGCGCACCGATATTCGGCGGCGTAAAATCGGTTTTGTGTTTCAAAGATTTAATCTTTTTCCGACCTTGACGGCGGACGGCAATTTGCGTCTGGCGGAACGAATCCATTCAGGAAACGGCGGAAATGCCGAACGGCGGCGCGAAGTTTTGAGTTTGCTGAAACTTGAAAACAAAATGAACAATAAACCGCTTGAACTTTCCGGCGGCGAACAGCAAAGAGTTGCGTTAGCGCGTGCCGTCATCAATAATCCGGCGATAATTTTGGCGGACGAGCCGACAGGGAATCTCGACACGGAAAATTCGCACATCGTGCTTGATATGTTCAAAGAATTAAACGAGCGTTACGGGCAAACGATTATAATGATTACGCACAACCCGAATGCCGCCGAAAACTGCAACCGTATTATAAACATGCGCGATGGCTTGATTATTGACGAATAATCAAACAAGATAGACAAAGGCGGGCAGGATGAAACCAATGATTTAAAAACATTTAGATTGAAAGTCCGAGTTTGTCTAACAAATAAAAATCCTGTTTGTCCTGTCTATCCTGTTTAGTTTTTTTAACGAATAGTAAATGTTCGAGTCAATCAAAAAACTTATTCTTTGGCAGTATGACCGCGAATCAACTCCATATCTTATTTTTTGTTTGCTGATTGTCGCATTTATCTTTCTCACGCCGAAAACTTGGTTTGACAAAAAAGAAAGGCTTGCAACCCAAACGGCGCGTTTAATCGTCAAACCGGAGGATTTTTCGCTGGATAAAAGCGTGATGGAAGGGCGGGTGAAAAATTGGAGCGGAAATCCAAACGCTGAAATTTTAGATTGGCACAAAAAGACGAATGCCGATGGCGAAACTATTTACGAGATTGACATTCGCTAGGCTTTTCCGATATTTTATACTTTTCAAACAACCTTCCGAACAACGATAACAACACATTTATACAGGAGTTATAATTTTTATGAAAACATTTTTAAGGCTAGGTTTTGTGGCAGTTGCACTTATTTTATTTTTCAACGCATTCGCCGTAACCGAAACAAAAGCTCAAGGCATTTTGGGTGATATTCTTAAACGAATGGAAGTAAATCACAACACTTTGGTGTCGCTTCGGGCAGATGTAAAGATGGTTAAATATGATTCGCTTTTGAAGGAGTCCGATACAACTGAAGGAAAGTCAATTTACTTGCCTTTAAAGGGACGCGACGCGCTCGTCAGGATTGATTGGACAAAACCGGCGCAGGAAACTTTAGCGGTGGCAGAAGGTCAATATGTTCTCTTTCGACCGCGCTTAAATCAAGCAATTATCGGCAATGCCAAGAACGCGAAAGGAAGCGGTAAGGCAAACAGCGCATTGAGTTTTATGAATATGTCGAAGGGACAACTGAAAGCCAATTACAACATTAAATATCTCGGACAGGAAAACGTCAGCGGCGGAATTCCGACCTGGCATTTGGAACTTACACCAAAAACAGCCCAAAATTATAAATCCGCCGAACTTTGGGTTGACAGCGACGGGATGCCGATTCAAGCGAAAGTGGTCGAAAAAAACAACGATACAATTACTATCCTACTTTCCAAACTTGAAAAAAATAAGACAATAAATACAAATGATTTTGTTGTTAAATTACCGAAAAATGTGAAACGCATTAATGGTTAAATTTTATTCAATATGGTTCTGCCAAAGGCTCTGGCTGTTATCTGCCGGAGCCTTTTGTTTGAAATTTGAAAAGACGGCGGATAAAAACTATAATTTCAAGTTTGGAATCATTAAACCTCTGAGGAAGTAATGGAATTAACTATAAGCGATGAAAAAACTAAAAGAATTATTGACTGAAGTTTTAGTCGAAATGATTCAGCGAAAACTTGAAGTTTTTCAGGAAATTTTTTTGGAAGCGTTAGAAGAAGTCGGTTTGGGAAACGCCATTGCAGAAGGTGGAAAAGACGATTTTGTTGGCGAAAATGAGATATTGAATGTTTTAGAAGGGTAAAAAGTGGAAATCAAATACGAGAAAAGTTTTGTTGAAAAGAGTAAAAGTTATTATTGATGAAGTTAAAAAGCCAAAAGTCTTAAAGAAATAAATAATCTTAAAAGATTAAAAGGTTATGATACTTTTTATTGAATCAAATTTGGTGATTATCGAGTCGGATTTGAAGTTATTGAAGACAAAGTAATTTTTACCCGATTTTTACATAGGAACGAGGTTTATCGGTTTTTCCGTAAAATAAGTTTATGCCAAAGGCAAGCAGTTTCAGTCGTTTTACGCGTGGAATCCGGCACACGATTCGCGCTTTTGCTTCAACTAAACATCCTGTTTTGGTTCACATCGTCCCGATGCGGCGATGCAATCTGGCTTGCGCTTACTGCAACGAATATGACAAAACGAGCGAGCCGGTGCCGATTGCGGAAATGCTCAAACGGATTGATAAATTGGCGGAATTCGGCTCATCCGTTATCACGATTTCCGGCGGCGAGCCGATGATGCATCCGGAAATTTACGAAATAATCGCGCGGATTCGGTATCACGGAATGATTGCCGGACTTATTTCCAACGGCTATTATTTTCAAACCGAGAAAATCAAAAAATTAAACGAAGTCGGTCTTGATTATCTACAAATTTCGATTGATAACGTCAATCCCGACGAAGTTTCCAAAAAGAGTTTGAAGGTTCTTGACGGCAAACTGAAAAATCTCGCCGAACACGCAAAATTTAAGGTTAACATCAATTCGGTGGTCGGCGGCGGCGTGGCAAATCCTGACGAAGCACTGGTTATTGCCAATCGCGCCGTTGAATTAGGATTTTCTTCAACTGTCGGCGTTATTCACGACGACGATGGTTTAATAAAAGGTTTAACGGAACGCGAAAAGGAAGTTTATAAAGAAATCAAAGCCAAAGGCACGCGAAGCTATGCGCGTTGGAATTGGTTTCAGGACAATTTGGTTGACGGCAAAGAGTATAATTGGAAATGCCGCGCCGGTGCGCGATATTTGTATGTTGACGAAGCGGGGATCGTCTGTTGGTGTTCACAGCAGCGCGGAACGCCGGGAATTCCTTTATTAGAATACACGCACGAAGATATGCGGCGCGAATACATCACCGAAAAATGGTGTGCGCCGACCTGCACAATTCAATGCGTTCACCAAGTCGGACACCTCGACGCTTGGCGCGACCCGCAAATTTCATTAAACGATTACAATAAACGCAATGGAAAAGGTTTGAAAAAAGAAACCGTCGCGCAGGTTTTAAGCGCGAAGTAAGTTTTTAAATACAAAAAATTGCGAATATTTGAAATAACTCAATCCAAATTATTTTATGCCCGAAACTTACGCCGAAAGCAATAAAAAACCAATCTACAACCGGCGATTTCTGATTGGTCTGGCGCGTGCCTTTGGCGGTGCGATTTTGTTTTCCTTTCCGTTGTTTATGACAATGGAAATGTGGTGGAACGGCTTTTTTATGGACAGATTTCGCCTCGCACTGTTTATTTTTCTCTCAATTCCTCTGCTTTTCGGATTGTCTTATTTTGACGGCTTTGAAAACACCAACAGTTTAAAAGACGACGCGGTTGATACTTTTGTCGCTTTTGCGGTTGGGTTTGTTAGTTCGGCGGCGATATTATCCGTCTTAAATTTAATAAATTCGGATATGTACACTGATGAAATAATCGGTAAAATCTCTCTGCAAGCCGTCATCGCAAGTTTTGGCGCGTTGTTTGCTCAAACTTTGCTCGGCGGCAATACCGACGATGACAAAAGCGATAAAAGTCCAAGCCTGATAGTTCAATATCTCGGACAACTTTTTTTGATGGCAGTGGGCGCGATTTTTCTTTCGATGAACATTGCCGCCACCGAAGAAATGATTTTGCTCGCCTACAAAATGACGAATTGGCACGCCATTATTCTTGCACTCGGAACAATTTTAATGATGCACGCCTTTGTTTATGCCGTCGAATTTAGCGGGCAGGAAGAAGTCCAACCTGAAGGAAGTTCAATGTGGAGTGCTTTTTTCCGCTATACGGTTGTCGGCTACGCGATAGTTTTGCTTATCAGTTTTTATCTTCTCTGGACGTTTGGAAGAGTGGACGGAACGGGAACAACCGAGTTGGTGAAATCAATTATTGTGCTTAGTTTTCCGGGCGCACTCGGCGCGGCGGCATCACGCCTGATTTTGTAAGCGGTAAAAATATGTCAGAACAAGAATCGAAACAAAAAAACTCTGATAACGAAAATTCGGAATCCGAACAAGCAGCCGAAAATCAGAAGAACGGCGAGGAACAAGAAATTCCGCTTCTTGAATGGATTGCGGCAGGCATTGGCTTGATATTAGTTGTCGGAGCAATTGGTTTTATGCTCTATCAGGCGATAACTTCAAAATTCGCGCCGCCAATTATTAAAATAACAATTGAATCGGTAGTTTCCACCGATACAGGTTATCTGGTTATTTTTGAAGCACAAAACACGGGCGAAGAAACCGCTTCCAATGTTGCGATTGAAGGCGAAATCAAAAACGGAGACGAAAGCGTGGAGAAAAGCGACGTTACGATTGATTATGTTCCTTCCTGCTCTAAAAGAAAAAGCGGATTATATTTTACAAAAAATCCGCAGCAGTTTGATTTGCAAATCCGCGCCAAAGGCTACGAAGAACCTTAAATGAATATTACAAAACGGCAATTCTCTCCGCTTGATTAACCGGAGCGGATTTCAGCCAAATGCGAGCCAACTTCGGAATAGATGACAGATAAAAGATGGTAATTATGCAAATATTTTTTTGACAAGCAAGTTATTTTTACAAAATTTGCTTTCCGGCTATCTTCGTGGCACGTCTTCGCCAACCGTCCAGACCACAACCGAACTCGAAAGACCTAAACCTGAAAGCCGTCCCGCCATCATCACGATTGTTTCGCCCTTTTCGACCACATCTGCTTTGAGCAAAGTTTTTTCACCTTCTTTGAGCATTCCTTCGGTAGTTTTTGAATCTTCGTGGCAAAGCGGTTCAACGCCCCAAATTAAAGATAATTGATTTCGGACATCTTTGGTTGAAGTCAGCGCAAAGGTTTGCAGACCGGAACGAATTGACGACAATCGCCGCGCCATCACACCTGATTCGGTAAAAACTGCGACTTTATCCGTCAGCATTTCCCGCGCACACATCGCGGCGGCTTTGCACAATGCTTGCGAAGTTCTGCCCGTCGGTTCTTCCGAAAATTTGACGGGACGTTTTAATTTCGTGGTTTTGACCGTTTCCGCCGAATCAATAATTCGTTTCATCGTCGCCACGGCTGCGACCGGATATTTTCCCGCCGCCGTTTCCGCCGAGAGCATAACGGCATCCGTGCCGTCCCAAACGGCGTTGGCAACGTCGGACGCTTCGGCGCGGGTCGGACGCGGATTGTCAACCATTGATTGCAGCATCTGAGTTGCCGTAATCACAAATTTATCGTTCAAAACCGATTTTTCAATGATTTGTTTTTGATAGACAGGAACGAGTTCGGGGCTGGTTTCCACGCCCAAATCGCCGCGGGCGACCATCAAACCGTCGGTTGCTTTGATAATTTCATCCAGATTTTCAATCGCTTCCGCCTTTTCGATTTTCGCCACCAGAAGCGGTCTGCCCATCTTGCGTTTGTTCAACTTTTTGATTAAATCTTTGACTTCCGTACAGTCTTCCGCCCGCCGCACAAATGACAGCGCAATGTAGTCAACATCCTGCATTATCGCCCATTCCAAATCTTCGCGGTCTTTTTTGGTTAGCGAGGGAATCGGCAGTTTTGTGTTCGGCAGATTGATACCTTTACGTTCAGACAAAATTCCGCCGTTGACAACGAGCGTGATGACATCGGTTTTCGTAACCTTTTTAACCTTTAATTCAATCGCGCCGTCGTCCAGCAAAATTCTTGCGCCTTTTTCAACAAGTTTCGGCAATTCCTTAAAATTGGTCGAAACTTCCGTTATATTTCCGCTGATATCGCGCGAGGTAATGGTGAAATCGGCACCGGTTTCCAACGCTACGGGCGTGGCGTTTTGCAATAATCCGGTTCGGATTTTTGGTCCCGATAAATCAACCAGAACCGCTAACGGTTTATCCAATTTTTCCGCCGTGCGTCGCGCAATTTCCATTGTTGCGATGTGTTCGTCGCGCGTTCCGTGTGACATATTTATCCGCACGGCGTTGAGTCCGGCTTTGATAAGTTGTTCGATAACTTCAGACGTTTTTGAAGCAGGTCCGAGTGTGGCTAAAATTTTTGCTCGACGCATATATGTGTAATTTTATATTTTTTAAGAGAAGAAAATGTTACAACTTATCAGATTTATTTCTCAAATCAACAATTTCGATTTCATTGAAATTAACTTTCCCTTCTTTCGGCAAAGCGTTGTCGGCATAAACTGTCCATTTTATTTCCAAACCGTTTTTGCTAAGTTCCGCAAAATCTTCTTTGAGCGGGATTTTCCAGCTCATTGACATATTTCTCAAAAGCGGAAAATTCGCCTTAAAATTTTCGTCGCCGAATTCCTGATTGAGATTAAACAAACGATGCCGATAATACCTTCCGCCGTCTTTGACATTGATTTTGTTTTTAATATCGTGCAAAACCGCCACGGGAACATCCAAAAGACAGGCGACGTATTGCGCGAAAGCCGAGCCGACGTTACGGGCTTGAACAATTAAATTATAAAAAATCTGATTTTCCAAAGCTGTTATCTCAATCAAAAAAGTTAAAACAGTATTCGGCGTTTGCTCACGGAAAATCACATCGCGGACTTCGTAATCTTCCATCGGCACGGATTGAAAATTAAAGCGTTTGTAATAACGGTGGTCTGAGGCTTGATGCGCCGTGTTGCTTTGCGGAATTTCGACGACGTAGACAACATCATTTTCGCCGGAACTCAAATTAACCGAATAAATAACAATGCCGTCAATGCGCGGGCGAATCGCATTGATTATTTGCTCAACCCACTCGCGCGGAAATCTGGCGCGGTCAACCGGCGTTATTTTTTCCGGCAAATGGCGTTTGTCCGGCTCGGAATACTCGCTGATGCCGTAAATTAAAATCCCGCCTGCCGCGTTTGCCATTGCTGAGACATCTTTTGTGATTTCCTTTTTTTTGTAATCGGTTTTCTCAAGTGCTTCGGCGGATTTGTATTCAAGCGTCAGGCTTTCTTCAATCTCGCCGGTGATAAAGTTTTGAATTTTAGCTTCGTTCCAATTTTTCGCCATCTCTGCTAATCATTTATTTGAAGGCTTGTGCAAATTAAAGTTGTCTGTATTTCAAAGTTTGATTTTCCTGCAAAGGCGCAAAGGCGCAAAGAAAGAAAAAATAAACTTAAAAGGCGTGCTTTAGCTTTCCTTTGCGGCTTTGCGGCTTTGCGGGAAAGATTTTTGGCGTTATGCACGCGCCTTCATTTATTTTAATAATTTTAGATTCTACTCTTCTATTTCACACAATTGTTTAAGTTTCCGCAAATAATTCATTACCGTCGCCACAAAAGTCGAATGCGACCAGGTCAGCGGCGATACAGAAACAGCTTCGCCCGTCGACGGATTGACTTGCTCTGCCAGAACGCCCGACGGCAGAGCGTTTTTCGCCGCCCACTCCAAAATCTCAATCACGCCCGTTAAATCTTCCCGTGTTTTGGCAACCGCAATTCGGTAATCAGCCAGCCAAAATGTGCAGACAAACCAAGCATTGCCCGTAACTTCTTTGGAAACCTGCATATAATCATCGTTTTCAAAACGCGCCACGCCGCCGATTTCCGTATCAATCCAAAGTTTTTTCTCAATCGCCCGCATCGTGTTTCTGACAAGTTCGTCTTCGGCGCAAAAAACTCCGAAATAAAACGTGCCGAACAAGGAAGCGTCAACGGTTGTGTCGGCATCAAAAAGTTCGTCGCCGTGAAACTGCAAACAGCGCAGAAATCTGCCAAGTTCTTCGCTGTAAAGATACTCGCGCATCGCCGCGACAATTT
Source organism: Acidobacteria bacterium 5-1 (assembly GCA_002050455.1). Lineage (GTDB taxonomy): Bacteria > Acidobacteriota > Blastocatellia > Pyrinomonadales > Pyrinomonadaceae. The sequence goes on from MWZA01000169.1 coordinate 43,383, forward strand.
CATCGGCAGCCGTTTCATATTTTTCGGCGCGTTCGTGTTCGGCAAACATCCGCGCAAAATTTGCCGCCGCGCGAAGTCCGCCGACAACCGTCGCACAAGTAAATGTATGAATACCGCGCTGATTTTCCCACAAATTCCACGACGGAAGCGGCAGTTTTAGATTTTCATCGCGGAACGCGCACATAAATTCCGCCGCTTTGACAATCAGCGAGCGATAAAAACGACGGACAAATTCGATTTCACGAAATTGGTCGTAATGTTCCCACAAAGCCCAGATGACCAACGCGGTTTCGTCTTCCTGAATCGGCACGAGCCGCTTTTGCGCCCAAACGTCCCACGCCGCGTGCCAGCCCGAAGCCACCGTGCCGTCGGAATTATATTTTTGCAGAAAATAACCGTCGTCGTGAATAATTTTCGCGCACAGCTCGAAAAAATTGCGCGTCAGAAACGGATAACCGGCGAGGTCGAGCGCATTGGCGACAAATGCGCCGTCGCGTGTCCACAGATAACTGTAATGGTCGGTTGCTCTATCGGTAACGTCTGAATCATTGGCGGCTAAAATCGCGCCGCCCGCGTCAACCTGCGTGCGGATTATAAGCAGCGAACGCTTAAAAAGATTTATCACTTCGGGCGATAAATCGGCAAAATCCATCTCGTTTTTATTGACCCAAACGCGCCAGTAATTCTCCGTGTAATTTAAATATGTTTGGGGCATTTGTTCATGAACGTGATTATTAAGTTTAATGATTTCATCGTGCGAAAATCCGGCGCAAATCCAATAAAAAAACTCTTTCGTTTCCTGCGCTTTGAGATTCAGATAAATTCCGATGGTCGAATCAACCGAGCCTTCCGTTATTGCGCCGCCTTTGAGTTCGCCGTCTTCAGCATCGCGCCAAGTTCCTTCCGCGTCGCGGAAAGCCTTTCTGCCCGTCGAAAAAACGTCGAAATGCGGCGCGGTATTGATTAAAAAGTAACGATGTTTTTTGTAATGAACAAGCGCAAGGCTTTCCGGGTCGTAAAAGGCGGTGTCGCCGAATTTATTTTCGTAGATGCGAAAATCGTGATGCAGAAAAACGCGGATTTCTCTTTGGTAATCGCGTAAATTTGCAACACGAACGCGCCGCAAAAAGATATTTTCGTGGCTGGCAACCGTGTCGTTGCAAACGATTTCAATGCCGAGCGTTTCGTTGGTTAGCCGAACGTCGGTTACGAGCGTTTCCGGCAAATAACAAAGTTTCCGTTTCCAATCATCCGAAAAAATCCACGAAAACTCGCCGTCCGCCCAAATACCGAACCGAAACGGAAAACCTTCCGTGTGATTTTCCTGCCCGACGTGCGGAAAATAAACGTCGCGGATTTGGTATTTATCGTCAAAAGTTACGAGCAATGAGCCGTTTCCGACGGGAATATCACGCATAATGTTTAGATTGTGAGAATATTTTTGACAAGATTCGGAGCGACTTTATCAAGCCGATTGTCGTTTGTCCAAAATTCGTCGCAGTTATGATAAACGGCGGCAAGATGCAAAGCGTCGGGTGTTTTTAAGCCTGTGAAATCAGCGCGAAGTTTTGCCGCTTTGTCGAAAACCTTGCTTGGCATAGCGAGAATTTTTTGCGCGTTGAAAAATGCTTGATAAAGTTTTTGCAGTTGGAAATCTTTTGTTCTGAGCGGTATCACCAAGCATTCGAGACGAGCCAAAGGCGAATAACAAAAATCGGCTGACGGCGAAGCGTTCATTAAGGTTTCAATTCGACTTGAATAAATCAGATGCTTTTCGACAATGTAGATAATGATGCAGGCATCGAGATAAATTCTGCTCATTCCCAAGAATTCCTCGCTTCATTGATTTGCGCTTCGATTTCTTCCGCCGAATAGCTTTTTCGATTGGCAAATTCAGGACTTTTGAGCAATTCCAAAACTTCCCGCGCATTGCCTTCGACTTTCTGCGCTCCGTTTGTTTCTTCGAGCAAAGTAACAATTGCCCGCGCTTTTCGCGTTACGCGCAAAGGCTCAAGCAATCTGACACTGCCGTCAACATCAATTTCCGCTTCGACTGTTTGCAGCATATTTTTCTTCTCCAAAACACTTCAATTATAGCACGAAATAAACCGTCGTTATTATTTCAAATCCGCAATCCAAATGTTGCCCGTCGTTTCGGCATATTCAAAAGCGATTTGATTTCCCAAAGGCAACCACGTCGGATAGCGAACCTAAGAATTTAACTTCGCGTAATTCGTCAATTGTTTTTGTTGTTTGTGTTGAGCGCGAAACCCGATAGAGATTCCAAACGCCGTTACGGAATACCGACGCGCCTAACCAATTCATGATAGCGCGGGTCGCCGCGCAGCGGATCAAGGCGCGGGTCCACTTGAAGATAAGCCATCCACAGCTCTCGCTCCTGATATGATTTTTCCAGATATTCAAACGCTTTATCCTTATCCCCTATCTGGGCATTTATACACGCGCCAGAAAAAGAATGAGCCGTGCTGTATTCATAATACCTTTTGGCATGCTCGCGCAAAACTCCCTGCCAACCCGATGTTTGATATGCGGTCTTAAAAAGCTGTCTGGTTTTTTCGTCTGTTTTCGCTAATGTTTGAAATCTCATGAGCCGTTCAAACGCTTCCGAGTTATTGCCCTGCATTTCTAATCCCCCAACATACCAAAAGATGCCGACGGCGCCATTCGGATTCATGGCAGCGAGTCTTTCTAATTGCTGGTCAGCCTCGTCATAGCGGCGGGCATAAGTCAAAACAATCTTATATATCGCTTGATGATAATACGCTGCTGGGTCGAGGTCGATGGCGGTCTTAATTTCCGTAATCGCCTCGTCAAAACGTCCGCCCGGACCCATCAGAAAACGCGCATAAATATTATGTGCCTGCGGAGAATCGGGCTTTAACTCGATGGCGCGTTTACACGACGCTTCCGCCCCGGCAAAATCATATTCGTAATACATTTTGTTTTCGCATAACACGCTATACGCTTCTGACAAATTCTGATCCAGCTCCAGCGCCTTATTGATTGCATCCATCGATTGTTGGTGCTCCTCGTGGACGTTAGTAGCTCTGCTCCCAAAATTGGAAAATGAGCGGTGGGCGTGAGCCTTGCCCGCCCACGCCCGCGCATAATTCGGATCAAGCCGGATAGCTTGCTCAAAAGCCTCCACCGCCTTCCGTGAATCCGTTGTGGTTCTCTTGTCATTTAAATAAATCCCTTGCAGATAGAGCCGATACGCTTCTTCGTTGGTCGTCCCGCGCTTTGCCGTCGCACCGCTCGACGTGCTGCCGAATCGCGCCGACAATTTGTTTCCGACTTCGCCCGCGATTGCGTCCTGCATCGCAAAAACATTCGCCGCATCCTTCTCAGTTGTATAAGTTTCTTCTATCTGACCGCTCGCCACATTAATAAGCTGTGATGTAACGCGGATTTTCCCGCCCGCCAATTGATAATTCGACGCGAGAACGTAATCAACCTGCTGCTCCTGCCCGGCGGCAAGCGAGTCTTGATTGATGTCCGCATATTTGCGCGTCGCGCTCAAAGGTCGAACAATGAAACCTTTTATCGAACCGAGTTTGAGAATCAATGAATCGGCAATCCCGATTTCGTAAATCTCGTCGCGGTTCGCCGCGCCGATTGGTTTAAGCGGCAAAACAGCGATTGATTTTTTGCCGCCGCCCATCGCGGGTTTCGCTCCGGCGTAAAAATAATAAGCGAGAGCGATTACGCCGCCGAGCAAGACAATCGAAACAATCGCGGCGAGCGATTTACGCCGTTTGATTTGCCGCGAAAAACTGTATTGCGTCTCGTTGGTTTGAACGTTCGCGCCGCCGGTCGCGGCGCGTAAAATTTCAGTCGCGCCTGCGTCCGACGCGCCGGAACGCGCTAGTTTTTCGTCCGCTTTCAGATTTTCACGCAAATCCTTTAAATCCGTGAGAACGTCCTTCATCGTTTGATAACGCTCGTCCTTGTTTTTGCGAAGCGTTTTCGAGACGATGCGCTGCATTTCGTTCGGCACGTCTTCTGAAAAGCGCGAAAGCGGATGCGGTTCGGAATTTATCAAATTGGCGAAACTCTCCGACACCGAATCGCCCGCAAACGGCGTTCTGCCCGCAAGCATTTCATAAATCAACACGCCGAGACTGAAAATATCTGTCCGCTCGTCAACCCGCTCGCCCTTCGCTTGTTCGGGCGACATATAGTTGACCGTCCCCAGAATCACGCCTTGTGCCGTTTCGTTTTGTTTGACGGTTGATTGTTCCAAGCCGAGAATGGATTTGTTTTTTTGCTCGACGAGCTTTGCCAATCCAAAATCCAGAATCTTCACATAACCGTCGGGGCGAATCATTATATTTTCGGGCTTGATGTCGCGGTGAACCAGATGCGCTTCGTGCGCCGTGCAGAGTGCGCCTGCGATTTGAATCGAGATGTCCAAAACTTCCGACAGTTTCAAAGGTTTTTCCTTGAAAGTCTCGCGCACGGTTTTGCCTTTGATAAATTCGCTGACAATGTAATGCGCTCCGTCCGATTCGCCGATTTCATAAATAACCAAAATGTTCGGATGATTTAACGACGATGCGGCTTTTGCTTCCTGAATAAAACGATTGAGATTCGATTCGTCCCGACTGAATTTTTCGTTGAGGATTTTGACGGCGACTTGGCGGTCGAGTTTTTTGTCTTCAGCAAGATAAACCTCGCCCATTCCGCCTTCGCCAATGAGTGCAATAATTTTATAACGGTCAAGCCATTGTCCGATTTCGAGTTTGTTTTCCGCTGCGACCATCATTTCCGCGACTTCGCCGATTGGCGCTTGCTGCATAAAGTGGTCGTCATCCGCGTTTTCAAACGATGCCAGCAAAATTTCGACTTCACGGCGCAGACCGGCATCGTCAGCGCAGGCATCGGCTAAAAACACTTCGCGCTCGTCGGGCGCGTGTTCGAGTGCCGATTGAAAAACCTGTTTTACCTGTTGCCATTTTTTGCCTGTCATCCTTTTAGGTTTCAGATTTTAAGCCGATTTGAAATTTGAAAGTTAATACTGTTCATCTCGTCAATTCAAAACTTTCATTGCCGAAGACCGACGCGCTTGACCAATTCATCAAATCGCGGGTCGTCGCGCAACGGGTCGAGGCGCGGGTCAACCAGTGCGCCGGGACGAATTTTACGGTTTTCAAAACGCTTGTTCAGCAATTCAAATGCTTTATCCTTTTCGCCCAACGCGGCGTAATACGTCGTCAGATTATCCCACGATAAATCAAATTGTTGGCTTTCATCGGTTATCGTTCGCAAGAATCCTTGCCAACCGCCTTTGGCAAAACTTTCGCGTAATAAAGCCGCCTTTTGCGGTTCGCCGTTTAGTTCCTGATATTTAGCCTGTTCTTCGACCGCTTCGGCATAATTGCCTTTCATCCAATAAGCGAGAGAGAAATTGTAATGCACCGACGGATAAGTGGCATCAAGTTCGACCGTTTTCTTCAACTGTGCGATTGCCTCGTCGTATCTTCGCATAATAAAATATATCATGCCGTATTCACGATTGATGATGAGTGAGAACGGCTCAATTTCCAGTGCCCGCCTTTGCATTGCTAAAGCCTCTTCATACTTTTTCTGCGAACCCAATAAATTGCGGTAATAATGATATGTCATCGCGTAGTTCGGATTAAGTTCGATGGCGCGTTGATACTCGCGCTCCGCTCCATCGTCATCGCCGTCCTGAAACAAGACTAGTCCGAGAGCAGTGTGCGCTTCGCCTAACTCCGGGTCGAGCGATAAGGCTTTCAGCACGGCATCTTTCGCTTTCGGCTTTGTTTCGCTCAACGGCGCGATGCGATAACTTTCAAATGCCAGATAGTTTTCGGCAATTCCGGCATAACCGAGCGCGTAATTCGGGTCAACCGCGACCGACTGCTGAAAATAGTCAAGTGCTTTCTGCATATCCGACTTCGTGCGTTTGTTCAAATGGAAACGCCCTTTCAGATAAAGCTGATAGGCTTCCGGGTTTGTCGTGGAGTTCTTCGCCAGACGTTGCTCGTCCGCGCCTGAGAATTTCACCCGCAGTTTGTTTGAAACATCGCGGGCAATCTCGCTTTGCAATGAAACAAGGTCGATAGTTTTGCGGTTGTATTGCTCGCTCCAAATCACGTTTTCTGTCTGCGCGTCAACCAATTCCAGACTCAATGTTAATTGCTCGCCGCGCTGGACGACGCGCCCGTTAACAATCGCCTGCACGTTTAGCTCTTTGCCGACGGTTTGCGGATTTGTTTCCTTACCTTTGTAACGAAAAACGGTTGAACGCGCCTTGACATTCAGATTCGGCAATTGCGACAAACTGCCAATCAGCGTTTCGGTCATTCCGTCCGACAGATACTCGATGTCCGCATTACCGCCGTTTGCGGGCGAAACAACGAGCGACACGATTAGCGCGATTCTGAGTAAAAATCCCGCCCCTCTTGCCGCAAGCGTTCCTGACATTCCCAAAGAATTGGAACGCATCATCGGCAAAACGCTCAGAAAAAACCGCGAGGAACGCTATCACCATATCAAGGAATTGCTGATTGATTTGAAAGATTTCAAAAAAGAATTGGAGTTTAACGAAATACTTGAGCGTTCAACCGCGCCTTCAACAAATGATGAAGCGGCGACTAATAATTCGGCGGTTGTTACATCTGCACAAACCGCGCAACCGGCATCGAGCGCGGAATATATTTTCGGGGAAATCAAACAGCACAAGCGCGGAGTTCTGGCAGTTTTAGCGATTTTGCTGGTGTCGTCGATTGGTTTTGGCTACTGGTTTTTATCGCATCGCGTGGCTTCAACCAATGTTCGGCAGATTGAATCAATCGCCGTCTTGCCTTTTATAAACGAAAGCGGTAATGCGGACATCGAGTATCTGTCGGACGGAATGACCGAAACGCTGATTGGCAGTTTGTCGCAATTGCCGAATCTGAATGTCAAGGCGCGTTCAACCGTTTT
>MWZA01000177.1 GCA_002050455.1 Acidobacteria bacterium 5-1
GGCTCTTGCAGTGATAAAATATTCGCGCCGACAGGTGGAATAAAAGGTTCGGGAATAACGAAAGTTTTGCCAAAATCGCGGTTGAATCTTTCGGCGACATCGCGGGTTAATTCAAGATGCTGTTTTTGGTCTTGTCCAATTGGCACAAGGTCGGTTTGATAGAGCAAAATATCCGAAGCCATCAAAACCGGGTAAGTGAAAAGCCCGACACCAGCACGTTCGTTGCCTTTGCCTTTATCCTTAAATTGGGTCATTCGTTCGAGTTCGCCCATTCGCGCCACGCAACTTAAAATCCAAGTAAGTTCGGCGTGTTCCGAAACATCAGATTGAATAAAAATCGTAGATTCTTGCGGATTAACGCCCGAAGCGAGATATATCCGCGCCAAATCAAGCGTTTTTTGCTTTAAGGTTTCAGGATTTTGCGGCAGAGTTATCGCGTGAAGATTGACAATGCAGAAAAAACTCTCGTATTCTTCCTGCAAACCTACCCAATTTTTCAATGCGCCGAGATAATTGCCGATATGCAGATTGCCCGTCGGTTGTGCGCCGCTAAAAATGCGTTTTTTCATAAATTAAAAAAATGGAGTTACTAAAAGATACATTACTAATTGAAAAACAGGACGCATAATAAAACCGATAACTCCCATATAAAGCAAAGCCATTAAAATCAAAAACCCGTATTGTTCGAGCATCGACAAAACCGGTTGTGCGCTTTCGGGCAGAAATGTTCCGAGAACTTTGCTTCCGTCAAGCGGCGGAAACGGTAAAAGGTTAAAAACGGCTAATGAAACATTTAAGAAAATCAGATTTTGCAGGAAAATCGCTATCGGTCTAATAAAACCACCGTCAATATTCTCAGCGTTGATAACTCCGTATCCGAGCAGTGATTTGAAAATTACAAAACCGATGACGGCAAGAATCAAATTTGCCAAAATTCCCGCGATGGAAACCATCACGTTTGCCATTTTGTAATTTGTCCAATTGCGCGGATTAACCGGCGTTGGTTTGCCCCAACCGATAAGCGGAATTGAACCTAATCCGCCGCCGACTGCGCCGAAAATAAAGCCGATAATCGGAATCAGAAGCGTTCCAATCGGGTCGGTGTGTTTGACCGGGTTAAGCGTTACGCGCCCCAGCATAAACGCTGTGTCATCGCCGAATTTGTGCGACATCCAGGCGTGTCCGGCTTCGTGCACCGAAATTGCCAACAGCAAAACGACCATAAAAATTATTAAATGACTGACTAATTCTGCGATGTTAATTCCGTCCATTTGTTACTCCAATTATATAATTGCCGAATTTGCAAGTTATTTTTATATTAGTTTCAAAAATTTGCGAAAGTGTTGTTTTTACAGTTAAATTGTGCCATTCTTTTAGCACAAAACAAAATTCCAAATTCCAAATTCTAGATTCCAGATTCCAAATTGGAAGAAAATCTAGAATCTGGAAAAGCGATGACCTAAAGCATTTAGCCGAAAAGTGTTGCTTTCACATTGATAAAGAAAGTTTGCTACAATTTTGGATTGAGGGCGAAGAAGATTAGTTTAGTAATGAGATCGTCTTTATCGGAGACGCGAACATCCTGCCCGCGCTCCCGGCATTGAGATTTTTCGGCTTTCGCTTATCCTTATATTTTTTGTTTTATGATTTCCGCAAAACTCGTCAATAAAAATCCGCCTTCCGCATTAGAACATAATTTAAACCGCTATTTTCCCGAACTGTTAAAATTTGATTCAACGAAAGAGTTAGAATCATCCGCCGTTTATCAGCAGGTTAAGTCGGAAGTTGAAAGAATTTTGAACGCGGTTGTGCAGGAAAATTTTGCGCCGAAAAGTTTTGAAAAGAGCGAAACGGTTCGCGCTTTGGCGTGGAATATTGAACGCGGAAGCCGTTTTGACGGAATCGTGAACGTGCTGAAAAATCACGAGAAGTTAAAAGACAAAAATTTACTGCTTTTGACCGAACTCGATTACGGAATGGCGCGAAGCGGAAACCGTTTTGTCGCACGGGATTTGGCGAAAGAGTTGGAAATGAATTGCGCTTTTGCGCCCATTTATATCGCTTTGCAAAAAGGAAGCGGCGTTGAAGCAAATGTCGAAGGCGAAAACACGAAATCGCTTCACGGTTTGGCAATGTTTTCAAAATTCCCGATGAAAAATGTCCACGCCGTTGCGCTTCCGAACGGCAAAGACAAAATGCAAGGCAAGGAAAAACGGCTTGGTTTTTTACGCGCTCTGGTTGCCGATATCGAACATCCATGTGGAGTTTTTCGAGCCGTAACCGTTCATCTCGACGCGCACTCATCGCGCAAGCATCGGCACTTGCAGATGAAAATCGTGCTTGACCATCTCGACGCTTTGCCGAATCTGCCGACAATAGTCGGCGGCGATTGGAACACGACGACTTATAATGCGCAAACTGCGAACCGTGCGATTTTAGGCTATTTTCGGCGCGTTTTGATGGGCGTGAAAACGGTCGTCAAAAATCATTATCCGCATCCCGATAGGTATTTTGAAAAAGATTTATTTCGGGAAATTGAAAAACGCGGCTTCGATTATAAAAATCTCAATGAAATCGGCACGGGAACGCTTCATTACGATATGGAAAACGCGGCGTATAACACAAATTTAGGTGATTGGGTGCCGCGTTGGTGTTTTCCGTTTATCTTTTGGGCGGCAAAACAAGTAGGCGGACGAGTTTCGGCGCGGCTCGATTGGTTTGCGGGAAAAGGAATTGAAGCGATTGGAAAACCAAACACCATCGGTAATTTATTTGACGCGGAAAACATACCGCTTTCCGACCACGACGCAATCACTTTGGACTTTGTGCCGATTAAAAGTTAGACTTTTAATTTGCTGCCAATGTCCAAAGAACTTTGGACATTGGAATTTAGACTTTGGATTTGGAGAATAAAAATGTCAGAAGTAGCTTTTTGTCAGACAATGAGTTTTAACGCCGATAATTTCAAATACGAAACCGTCAATCACGAAAACGGTAATGCGACGATGATTACATTTCAGGTAGATGAAAAACTTTACAGTCCGGGCGATGTCATCGTGGTTTTGGACGGAGCGGAAACAGTTTTCCACGGCGTTCTCGGCAAAATAGAAAATGGAACCGCCTATGCGTATGACCCGAAAGGCTCGCTGCTTCCCGCCACAGTTCAATAGATATTATCAGAAATAAAGGAATTTTTATCGCGCGTCGTCCGCTCTTCACTATTCGTTATTAACTATTCACTGATATTCAATGAAAAATAGTGAACAGTTAACAACGAATAGTGAACAGTTTTTCATCCATTCGCTTATTTCCGATAATGTCTAATAGATTTTGTTGATATTTTTCGGACGGTAATTCTTTATAAATTTGATGCTGAAGAAAAGTATCATCTAAAATAATAAAATGAATGAACCAAATAATCTGAATTTAGAAAATCCGTTTCCCGAACCCTTTGAATTGGAAATAACCGACACGATTGATTTACACGCTTTTAATCCGAAGGATGTTAAATCGGTAGTTGAAAATTATTTGAGTGAAGCCTACAAAAAGGGTTTTCGCGTTGTGAAAATAATTCACGGTAAGGGAATCGGCGTGCATCGAGAAACGGTCAGAAAAGTTTTAGCAGAAACCGCTTTTGTCAAATCCTTCAAAAACGCGCCTGAATTTTCAAGCAGCTGGGGCGCGACGATTGTTAATTTTGTTAACTAAAATTGGAGCGCGGGCATCCTTGCCCGCCTTCGCGCGCGCGAAAAACATTTCATCTGCCTTGGCAGATGTGCGGGCAGGATGCCCGCGCTCCAATTTACTTGCTTTTTTCTTTCTGCGTCGGCACCAGTTATTAAATAAATGAACAGGAATTTATCGGTCTTCAATCACATCCGCCCAGATTTCTTCTTCCTCTTCTTCGGTAAAATCGTCAAAAATACTTTCTAAAACATTATCTTGTTCGGAAATTTTCTGTTCGGCTTCGTTGAGCCGGTTGGCGAGATATTTAGTGTGGCGTTCAAGTTCGTGAATGCGCTTCTTGTGTTCGCGGTCAATTCGTTCCATATAGACCAAATAGAAAAATTGCAGACCGGCGACACCTGCCAAAGATAGCGAAAGACCAATTAAGACATACCACATCATAACGATTTTGGATTGCGGATGACGGATTTGCTCGGCAATCGTTTCCGCTTTTCTCTTTTCCGTCATTATACTCTTGACCAATGCGAAAGGAAAAGCCAAAATTTCAATATCAAGGAAAATGGAGAAAAAAAATGCAAGAAGACATCAGCAATCCTAGTTCATCCGCGCCGCTTTTAGACAGGCGAGAGTTTTTTGTAACTTCAATTATTGCAGGATTTGCATTGGCGGTTCAGCCGATTCAGGCACAGACGCAAATCAAAACCGACGAAAAAGGCTTAATCACGGGCGAAGTAAAAATTCCGGTGGCGGACGGTGAATTTCCGGCGTATCGGGCAATGCCCGATGACAAAAATAAAAAATTTCCCGTCGTTTTAGTCATTCACGAAATTTTCGGCGTTCACGAACACATCCAAGACCTTTGCCGCCGCTTTGCCAAGAAAGGTTTTTTGGCGATTGCACCGGCACTTTATGCACGGCAAGGCGAAGTTTCGACTATTAAAACTGTTCAGGAGTTAAACAGAGGTATATTTTCTAAAATTCCGGACGCGCAGGCGATGTCTGATTTGGATGCGACGGTTGCCTACGCCGCTAAAAACAGCGGCAATACGAAAAAACTTTCAATTACGGGTTTTTGCTGGGGCGGCAGAATTGTTTGGCTGTATGCGGCGCATAATCCAAAAGTTGACGCAGGCGCGGCTTGGTATGGCAGGCTTGTTCCAACACTGAATTCACCGAAAAATGAAGTTCAGCCGACAATGCCGATTGATATTGCCAAAGATTTGAAAGTTCCCGTGCTTGGACTTTATGGCGGACTTGACACGGGAATTCCTCTGAATACGGTTCAGCAAATGCAGGACGCGCTGAAAAAAGGCAAATCGAAATCGGAAATTGTTGTTTATCCAAATGCGAAACACGGTTTTAACGCCGATTACCGCGAAAGTTACAACAAAGAAGCCGCGACGGATGCGTGGGCGAAAATGCTGGATTGGTTTAAGGAAAATGGCGCAATCTGAAAATTAAAAAGTAAAAAAGCAAAATTATAAAAGATAAAGCAAACTTAATATTTTTAATTTAGAACAGATTTATTTTTATTGCGGCTAAATTATGACAACACAAAACCTACAACTTATTTACACTCTCTTATGCGATGATGTGCGCTTGGAAATGGGCAATAAACTATCGCTGATGGGAGTTTTCCAAAATATCATGGTGGAAAAACTGCCAATTTCGCTAATAAAATTCGCGGTTGTTAATCGTTGGCGCGGCGAAGGCGTTCATCAAACCGAAGTGCGGATCGTTTCGCCCGACAAAACCAACACGATTGTAACGTCGCAGCCGACAAACATCGAACTTCCGCAAGGTGGTTTTTCCGATAACGTCAGTTTTTTCGTCAATGTTGTGTTTCAGACCGCCGGAACTTATTGGGTGCAGACATTGGCAAACACGGTTTTGTTGGAAGAAGTTCCGTTAATTGTGACGGACGCGGAAACAACCGCCGGGATGCAGCCGGCAGAAGAGATTTCCGAAACGGTTAATTAGAATTCCAGATTCCAAATTCCAAAAATAAAATTCCAAATTAAATTCGTTGGTAATCTGGAATTTGGAATCTGGAACTTATGTTATTTGTCTAAATTTAAAGTAATCGCTAAACGGTAAATTGCCGCATTGTCAACTTCAACTTCCTTGCTTGCTGAAACGCCTTTGGCGGAAGCCGTGATGCGAAATTTTGTTGCGCCTTGGGGAAATTTAAAAGTAAATTCGCCGCTGTTACTTGCGCTGCCCGAACCAACTTTTTTTGCCGAACCGTCGCTTAAAATCTTTTCAATTTCAATTTTAGCACCGCCGATGCTTCGTCCGTCTTGGTCGAAAACGCTTCCCTTGATAATAATCTGCGTTCCTTGGTCAACTGTCAAGACCAGCCTGTCACCCAAATCTCTGATTTTTTTGTTTTTTATTTCGACGTTATACATCAAGCCCGAACTGTAACCGGTTTTGTCGAAAACCAGATTGTAAAGTCCGGGCTTGAGTCCTGTCAGTTCAAAATTTCCTTTGCTGTCGGAATTCGTAGATTTAACATCTTTACCGCTTTGGCGGGCGATTATTGTCGCGCCGCCGATGCCGTCGCCTTTCGTACCGCGGACTTTGCCTTTTACGCCGCCGTTATCTTGTGCGATGGCAATGCTGACAGACACAGCCAAAAATAAAATCAATAAAACAAACTTTTTCATAAGTTCTACGCATTCGCGGTTTCCGTTTTTAGTTCTTCACGAAATTGTTCCGCTACGTCATTGATGATTGTTTCAAGTGTTCGGGTTGGCTGATAGGCGATTAAGCGTTTGGCTTTTTCAAGCGATGGAACGCGCCGCTGCATATCTTCAAAGCCTTCGCCGTAGGCTTCTTCGTAAGTAATATATCGGATTTCGCTGGTGCTTTCCGTCATTTCGACAGCTTTTTCCGCCAAATCTTTAATCGTAACTTCCTCGCTGTTGCCGAGATTAATAACCTGACCGAAACATTCCGGCGTTTCGATAATTTTCGTTAAACCTTCGACCACATCCAAAACGTGACCGAAGCAGCGCGACTGATTGCCGTCGCCGTGAACGGTCAACGGTTCATTTTTAATGGCGGATTTGACGAAATTCGGCACAACCATTCCATATTGTCCGGTTTGCCGAGGTCCAACCGTATTAAAAAGCCTGACTACAGCGACCGGCAAACGAGTTTCTTTCCAATGAGCTAAAGCTAAAAATTCATCCAGAGTTTTCGCGCAGGCGTAAGCCCAACGATGTTTGTCAGTCGAGCCGGTCAAAAGGTCGTCTTCCTCTCTAAACGGAATAGTCGCGCCTTTGCCATAGACTTCCGACGTGCTGGGAATCAGAACGCGCTTGCGGTAACGCGAGCAAAAACCGAGAACAACGTCAGTGCCGCGAAAAATCGTTTCAATGGTTTTAACGGGATGTTCCATAATCAGTTTTACGCCGACTGCGCTTGCCATATGGAAAACTCTGTCAGTGTCACGAATCAACTCTTCCATCAGTTTTTCATTCAAAACCGTATCAATAATGAGGCGAAAGTTTTTTTTGCCTTCGAGATGCTCAACATTTTGATAACGTCCGGTCGAAAGGTCGTCAATAACCGTAATTTCGTGTCCTTCGTTTATAAGTTTGTCGGCGAGATGACTTCCCACGAAGCCTGCGCCGCCGGTGATTAAAATTTTCATTAAAATACTCCTGCAAAATAATAAATTAAACCGCTTTAGTTTCTACTTTTTCGATTCTTTTCGCAAAATAAGCTACCGTTTTCTGCAAACCTTCGGCAAGCGGAATTGTCGGCGACCAGCCGAGCAATTCTTTTGCTCTCAAAATATCCGGCTGCCGTTGTTTCGGGTCGTCCTGCGGCAAGGGCAAATGCGTGATTTTTATATTTGTGCCAACTGTTTTAGCGACTTCCTGCGCCAGTTCGTTCATCGTGAATTCACCCGGATTGCCGATATTAACAGGTAAATGAATACTTTCGGCTTCGGTGTTCATCAAACGGATAATACCTTCGACTAAATCGTCAACATAACAAAAAGAGCGCGATTGTTCGCCGTCGCCGTAAATCGTCAAATTTTCACCGCGCAAGGCTTGGACGATAAAATTCGATACGACGCGCCCGTCGTGTTCGAGCATTCTCGGACCGTAAGTGTTAAAAATACGAACAATCCGCGTGTCAACCTTGTTTTGCCGATGATAATCCATCATCAAAGTTTCGGCGACACGCTTTGACTCGTCATAACAAGAACGAAGCCCGACACAATTTACATTGCCAAAATAATCTTCCGTCTGCGGATGAACGAGCGGATCGCCATAAACTTCCGATGTTGAAGCCTGCAAAATCCTTGCATGCACGCGCTTTGCCATTCCGAGCATATTGATTGCGCCCATCACGCTCGTTTTTACCGTCTTGACCGGATTAAATTGGTAGTGAATAGGCGAAGCCGGACACGCGAGATTATAAATCTGGTCAACTTCAAGCAAAATCGGTTCGGTTACGTCATGCCGAATCAGTTCAAATCGATGATTATCAAACAGATGAAAAATATTTTCGCGTCTGCCCGTGAAAAAATTATCAAGACAGATAACTTCGTGTCCTTCGTTTATCAGTCTTTCGCAAAGATGCGAACCGATAAAACCCGCGCCGCCCGTTATAAGAATTCGCATTTGTTAGTTTTCCATAAAAGATTTTGAGGCATAGCCGAAACATAAACTCTAAAATGACTTTGGGAAAGTGTCAATTTATTTAATCATTTAATACTTTTTTATTAGCAGTGTAAAACTATTTCAAGTAGTTCCAAAAAACAAAAAAATCAGCGTATATTCATCCATTCAATTCGCCGGACGCTTCTTTTATTTAAAGCTCGTCAGAGCGTTGGTGCGTTTTTGTGCTTTTTCAATTTCATTCAATTGCCCGTATTCATAAATCGCACTTTCCCAAGTTCCATACATCGCATTTGGCAGAACGATAAACTTTTTGCCGAACAATTCCCGCGCTTTATCAACTTCGATAAATCTGTCCTCGATCGATTTTCGTTCGAATTGCTGCGCCAAATCGTCCAGATTATCGCCCATCAAAAGAACAATGCGATATTTGGCGGAAATAGCTTGCCGCCGCGCTTCCTTGCTCGATTCTTTTTGGCGCAGCAAAACGGTTTCGTCGGCTGCATCGGGAAATCCTACGCTTTTCAGATTGTCAATCGTCGCTTGTTTCTGCACTTCGTCGCGGTTGGAAACGTAAAAAACTTTCACACCTTTTTTGCTGGCGTAGTTCAAAAAATCAACTGCGCCCGGAATCGCTTTCGCGCTTCGCATTTCGCCCCAAGCATACCAATTCGGCAAAGTAAAAGGCAGACGATTTTTGACCAGATATGCTTGTGCGGGTGAATTGTCCAAAACCGTTTCGTCAATATCAACGACAACGGCACGCGGCATTTTTTGTTCAGCTCTTGGTAACTTTTTAAAATTCTTTTTGTTAAAATCTTCGTCTAACTGCATTTTAGCAATATTAAACGCCTGATAAGTCAAAGCGCGATATTCTGCCGCCTTTTGCATAAAAAGAATACCCGAAACTTGATATTCGTTGTCGGCTGTTGCAGGTTGCGGCTGTGTACCTTGCTGTGCCGTCGAAACGGTTGCAAAATAGGTTGAAATAATCGAAGACACGACCAGCCCGAAAGTTAAAATATATTTTTTTGTTTTCATAATTTCCTCGAAATGAATTTGTTGAAAAGGTTTCAATTGATTATAAATGAATTATGCCCGAAAAGACGAAGCAAAAAGAAAAAACAAAGCAAACGGCAGAAAAAGAAGCCGAAAATAATGCAGAAAACAACGAAAAGGAAAGTTGGAGCAAAGACCAACAGGAAAAAAGTTATTATTACGACGACAGTTACGGTTACAAAATTTACAATCCTGACGAAGATGACGAAGAAACTGAATAGTATTTTCTAACCGTGATTCAAAAAACATCAAAAACTTCATTTTATAACGAAGGCGTAACTCAGATGTTTCTTTCGACGCTCTCGTTTGCCCTTGCAAATGTTTTCGTCAAAGAATTAAAACATATTCCGGCAATGGAAATCGTGCTTATTCGCTGCTTGCTGGCGATTGTTTTTTGTTACGCGGGGTTGCGCTACGCCAAAGAAGATTGGCGCGGAAGCAACCGCAAAATGCTTTTGTTACGCGGCATTTTCGGCACAACCGCGCTCGCCCTGTTTTTTATCACTTTGCAAAATATCCCGCTGGCAAGCGCGATGACGATTCAATATCTTTCGCCGATTTTTACGGCGATAATCGCCATTTTCGTTCTCAAGGAAAGTGTTAAATTTTCGCAGTGGATTTTTTACGCACTGGCATTTATCGGCGTTTTGATTGTTGAAAAATTCGACCCGCGCGTTCCTTTTCTTTATCTCTTGCTCGGTGTTTTTTCGGCATTTTGTTCGGGCGTGGCTTACAATTTAGTGCGGACTCTGCGCGGCAGAGAACATCCGCTGATTGTCGTTTTGCATTTTCAGATTGTCGGCGTTGTTGTCGGTTTTTTGTTCACAATTTTCAATTGGGAAACTCCGATAGGCTGGGATTGGTTTTATCTGCTGTTAATCGGCGTGTTTTCGCAGCTCGGACAGGTTTTTTTGACCACCGCTTTTCAAAAAGAACGCGCCGCCAGCGTGGCAATTGTTAATTACACGGGTTTGATTTACGCTTTGTTGTTGGGCTGGTTTGTCTTTGGCGAAGTGCAGACATTACAATCTTTATTGGGAATGTTTTTAGTTGTCGGCGGCGTTATTTTAAGCGTTATTTACAGCAAAAGACAAAAAGATCTTGAGAATATCGAATCGTCAATCGGTTAAATTACAAATAAAAAATGTTCAAACAAAAAGTATTAGCTTTAATTTTAGCGGGCGGAACAGGCGGACGCTTAGGACTTTTGACCGATGAACGAGCCAAACCCATCATACCTTTTGCCGGTTTTTACCGCTTGATAGATTTCGCCTTGAGCAATTGTCTGCACAGTGGAATTTCCGACGTTTGGGTGATTGAACAATACGAACTTCACTCATTAAACGAACACTTATCAAACGGCAGACCTTGGGATTTAGACCGCACTTACGGTGGTTTGAGCGTTTTGCCGCCGTTTGAAAACGACGAGAAATCAAAAGATGAAGGCGGTTTCGCGCACGGAAACGCCGATGCAATTGTGCGGCACCTGAAATTTATCGAAAATTTCAATCCCGATATTTTAATTGTTTTAAGCTCCGACCACGTTTATAAACTTGATTTCCGAGATGTGATTGAAACGCATCTTGAGAAAAAAGCCGCGCTGACAATGGTTACGACCAAAGTTCCGAAAGGCGAATCGGCTTCGCGTTTTGGTGTTGTCGAAGTTAATAAAGACGGCAGCGTCAACAATTTTGAATATAAACCCGACAAGCCGAAAAGCGATTTGATAACGACGGAAGTTTTTGTCTACGACGCGAAAATTCTGCTCGACGCGCTCAAGCAATTAAGCAAAAATGGCGGCGAATTAAAGGATTACGGCGACGAACTAATTCCCAAATTCGTCAAAGAAAAAAAGGTTTTCGAGCATCGCTACAAAGGTTATTGGCGCGATGTCGGAACAATCAAAAGCTATTGGCAATCACAAATGGATTTACTTGACGAACATACAAAATTTGCGCTTGACGACGGCGATTGGGCAATTTTAACGCTTGCCGAACAACGAGTTCCGGCGTTTATTTACAGCTCCGCTAAAGTAAATAATTGTTTGATTTCAAACGGCTGCAAGATAAAGGGAAGTGTTGAGCATTCGGTTTTAAGCGCAAATGTAACGATTGAAAAAAATGCCGAAGTCAAAGATTCGATAATTTTGCCGAATGTGGTGATTGAAAAAGGCGTAAAATTGGATAAAGTAATTGTTGATGCGGGCGTGAAAGTGTCGAAGGCAAAAGCCGAAAAGTTCGAAAAATTGAAAAGGGAAAACAAAAAGGATATTTTCGTAATTGGCAAACACGAAATTCAATCGCAAAGTGAAGTTGAGGAAAAACAATGATTTATTCCAATAAAGAAACCATCAAACAAATTTTAAGCGAATGTAAAACAATTGCCGTCGTCGGTTTGTCGTCGAATCCTTTTCGCCCGTCAAACGGTGTCGCATCGTTTATGCAGAAAAAAGGTTATAAAATTATTCCCGTCAATCCGAATGAAACTTTAGTTTTAGGCGAAAAAGCATATACTTCGCTGTCTGATGTTCCCGAAAAAATCGAATTAGTTGACATCTTTCGCCGTTCCGACGAAGCCGGAGCTGCCGTTGACGAAGCCATCAAAATCGGCGCGAAAGCCGTTTGGCTGCAGGAAGGCGTGATAGACGAAAAAGCGGCAAAACGCGCCAAAGATGCCGGTTTGCTGGTTGTGATGGACAGATGCTGGCTGAAAGATTTTATTAAATATGGCGAATGACGATAAAATTAAAGCAATAGTTATTACAGTCAGCGATACGCGCAATGAAGGAAACGACATTTCCGGCGTTACATTAGTTGGTCTGCTTTTAGCATTCGGCGCAGAGATTATTGATAAAATCATTGTATCCGATGATTTTGAAGACTTGCGAAATACGCTTTATAGTTTGACTGAACGCGAAGACGTGAATTTAATCATTACAACCGGCGGAACAGGCTTTGCGCCGCGCGACAACACGCCGGAAGCGACCCGCGCCGTTATCGAAAAAGAGGCAAACGGTTTAGCCGAAGCGATGCGGCTTGATACTTTAAAAAATACGCCGATGGCGATGCTTTCACGCGGCATTTGCGGTATTCGCAATCAAACTTTAATTATAAATCTGCCCGGTTCGCCGAAAGGCGTGAGCGAATGTTTCGATGTTATCAAAGATGTCTTGCCGCACGCCGTTAGTCTGCTAGGCGGAAACGCAAACCATTAAAATTCCGCTTTACTGCCTCTTGGCTTTAGCTTCATAAAATTTCATTTGTTAAACTTAAAAAATGAATAAACCAAAACCCGCAAATCGTTTAATTAAAGAAACAAGTCCGTATCTGCTGCAGCACGCCTACAATCCGGTTGATTGGTATGCGTGGGGCGAAGAAGCGTTTGCCAAGGCGAAAGCTGAAGACAAGCCAGTTTTAATCAGCATCGGTTATTCGGCGTGTCATTGGTGTCACGTGATGGAACACGAATCGTTTGAGGACGAAGAGACCGCCCGCCTGATGAACGAAAATTTCGTCAACATCAAAATTGATCTGGAAGAACGTCCCGATGTTGACCAGATTTATATGACGTTTGTGCAGTTGACCAGCGGACATGGCGGCTATCCTTTGAATGTTTTCTTAACGCCCGACAAATTGCCGTTTTTCGGCGGAACTTATTTTCCGCCCGTTAATCGTTACAATATGCCGAGTTTTCAGCGCGTTTTGTTGAGCATCGCAGAAACGTGGCGCGAGCGGCGCGACGAACTTCTGCATTCGGCAAATGAGGTTTTAGGCGAGATTCGGCGCGTTGGTTTAACGGATGCGACCGGCGCGGAATTATCTAAAGACCAATTAGATTCGGCTTTACAAAGTTTTGTAAAGTATTTTGACGCGGCAAACGGCGGTTTTGGCGGTGCGCCGAAGTTTCCGCCGCCGATGTCTTTGGAATTTCTGCTGCGCTATTACAAACGCACAGGAAGTGAAAACGCGCTTGAAATGGTCAAAAAAACCTGCACGAAAATGGCGCACGGTGGTATTTACGACCAACTCGGCGGCGGTTTTCATCGCTACACGGTGGACGCGATTTGGCTTACGCCGCATTTTGAGAAAATGCTTTACGATAACGCGCAGCTTGCACGGATTTATCTGCATCTTTTTCAGGTAACAAAAGACGAATTTTACAAACGCATCGCGGTTGAAACACTCGAATATGTCAGGCGCGAAATGCTTGACAAAAAAGGCGGATTTTACACGGCGCAGGATGCCGACAGCGAAGGCGTGGAAGGCAAATTTTTTGTCTGGACACCGGAAGAAGTTACCGAAATTTTAGGCGAGACGGACGCGCAGATTTTTAATTTTTATTACGACGTTTCCGAAGACGGCAATTTTGAAGAGAAAAACATCTTGAACGTCAAGAATTCAATTGCCGAAACCGCCGAAGCGTTAAAAATTTCCGCAGAAAAATTAAAGAAAGTTTTGGAGCGCGGCAGAGAAAAACTATTCACGACGCGCGAAAAACGGATAAAACCTTTCCGCGACGAAAAAGTTTTGACGGCTTGGAACGGTTTGATGTTGGCGACTTTTTCGGAAGCGTCGGCGATTCTCGAAAATCAGGATTATCTTGAAATTGCGCGAAAAAACGCTGATTTTATTTTGGAAAATCTACAAAAAGACGGCTATCTTTTGCGAAGCTGGAAGGACGGCGAAGCAAAATTAAATGCTTATCTGGAAGATTACGCAAATTTCGCCGATGGTTTAATAGAACTTTTTCAGGTTTCGGGCGAAGTTAAATATCTGAAAGAAGCAAAACGGGTTGCCGATTTGCTGATAACGGAATTTTGGGACGAAGAAGGCGGCGCGTTTTTCTTTACGGCAAGCAATCACGAGGAATTGCTTGTTCGTTCCAAAGATTTTTATGACAACGCCACGCCTTCGGGAAATTCGGCGGCGGCAGATGTTTTGCTGAAACTGTCGCATCTGGTCGGCGATGAAAAATACGAGCGTTTTGCCGTCGCGGTTTTGCGTCTTGTCGCGCCGCAAATCCGGCGTTATCCGCAAGCCTTTGGCAGAAGTTTGTCGGTTCTGGAATTTTATCTTTATTCGACAAAAGAAATTGTGATTTTAGGCGAAAAAGGGAATGAACTCGAAAGGGAAGTTTGGAACACATTTTTGCCAAATAAGGTTTTGGTTTTAGCGGAAAACGCCGAAGAAAATGCTGAGTTCATTCCGCTTTTACAGGAAAGAAAAATGATTGACGAAAAGCCGACGGCATATGTTTGCGAAAATTTCACTTGTCAAAAACCGGTAACCGCGGCAAAAGAATTAAAAGAGCAACTTGTTTAAGAAATAAACCGCAAAAATAAAAAACATGAGTTCGACATAAGAAAATAACAGCCGATTGAAGCGCGTCCGAGCCTTAGTCCTTACGGTGAAATCACGTTAAAAAGGCACATTGTCCTAAAACAACGCGCCTTTTTCTTTGACTAAGAATCCCGACAATTACGGTCTTGTATTGCCGTTTCTATTCATATTTGAATTCATATTTGAATTCATATTTCTATTCATATTAGAATTCATCATCGGCGTTGACATATTAGAATTCATCATCGGCGTTGACATATTAGAATTCATCATCGGCGTTGACATATTAGAATTCATCATCGGCGTTGACATATTTGAATTCATCATATTTGCATTCATATTTCTATTCACGTTGACATTAACATTAGATGCCGGTTCGCAAGCCAAACCTAAAGCACCCATTACTAAAACTGCTGAAAGAGCTAAAGTCTTTTTCATTTTATTTATATTCTCCTGTCTTCTTCAAAGATTAAATTTATTTTTGCCAACTGCTTTTTATAAACAGTTGTGTCCCAATCACTTTTTATCGGAACAGTGGACAATATAGAATTCTGGCTTACTTTAGTCAACCTAAAAATGATAAAAACACCTGTTTTGAAAAAAAAATATGATAATTTTTTATTGATTTTATTAAAAGGTAGGTAAATGTTGCTTGAACAAAAATAATTTGTAAAAAATACTTAATCCAAACTCAAGTTGAATTAATAAAAATTTTACATCATTTACGAATCTTAACTAAACTTTTTTTCCGCATTCTACGTTAAACTAATGGAAGACTTCAAAAATCGGGTTGTAATTTATGCTTTCAGGAACAAAACTCGGACGTTACGAGATTCGCCAAAAAATTGGAACGGGCGGAATGGGCGAAGTCTTTCTGGCGCACGATTCTCAACTTAACCGCAACGTCGCGCTGAAAGTTTTGCTTCCCGAATTCTGCTTGGATTTAGAGCGCGTTCAGCGGTTCAAATTTGAAGCCAAAGCCGCGTCCGCCTTAAATCATCCGAACATTATTACGATTCACGAAATTGATGAAACGGACAAAAAACTGTTTATCGCCACTGAATTTGTTGACGGCGAAACTTTGCGCGAGAAGATTGAAAGAGGCGATCTGACATTTCTTGATTCAATCAGAATCGCCGAACAGGTTGCCGACGCGCTTGCGATTGCTCACACTGCGCATATTATTCACCGCGACATCAAACCCGAAAATATAATGATTCGGCGCGACGGTTACGCGAAAATTCTCGATTTCGGACTGGCAAAGCCATTCCAACATCAGGCAATCGGCGCGGAAGACAAAACAATCCAAATGGTGAAAACACAGCCCGGAATGGTTTTGGGAAGCGTCCGTTATATGTCGCCCGAACAAGCCCGCGGAAAAGAAACCGACGAGAGAACCGACATCTGGAGTCTGGGCGTGGTTTTGTATGAAATGTTGACGGGGAAAAATCCGTTTGAAGGCGAAACGGTGAGCGATTCGCTGGCGGCGGTAATTCACCTTGAAGCTGAACCGATTGAAGGTGTTCCCGAAGAACTGCACTGGATTATTCGCAAATCATTAAAGAAAGATGCAGCGGAACGCTATCAAAATATTAAAGATTTCGCGCTTGATTTAAAGGATTTGCGTGTGCAGACCGAACGAAATTCCGATGAAAATAAAGCGGCGAGCTTTGTTAAAACGACAATTCTTGGAAACCTGGACACAAGCGAAAACAAAACGCTGATCCATCGAACACTTTCCGCCGAAAATACAACCGACGCTCAGAAAAAAGGTTTGCGTCCGACGCATCTAAATACCGGCGAAAACCAAAAAAATTGGGGATATTTGTCCTTAGGTTTTTTGGTTTTGGCAGCAATTGTGGTTTTTAGCGCGTGGTGGTTTCGTCCTGCTATATTTGGAAAGCCGCAGCCGGTCTTTAGTTCTCCGCAAGTTTCCCGATTGACCGAAGACGGCAAATCGCGTTTGCCGGAGATTTCGCCCGACGGAAAATATATTGCTTTTGTCAATAGTGATTCGGGAATGAACAGTCTGAAAGTCAGACAAGTTGCCACCGACAGCACGGTGCAGATTGTGCCGCCGATGAATCTGGAATTCAAAAGACCGACATTTTCGCCCGACGGCAGTTATGTTTTTTATAACTCGGTGGACGAAGGTGTCGGGACGGTTTATCAAATTCCGACACTCGGCGGAACAGCCAAAAAGATAATCGCCGATGTGGATACAAAGATAAGTTTTTCGCCCGACGGAAAACAGTTTATCTTTGCGCGTCATAATCCGAATAAAGGCGGTGATACGGTGATTATTGCCAACAGCGACGGCTCAAATCCGCAGCCATTTATCACGAATCAAGATGCGGGTTACGATATGATTACTGAAGCCGTTTGGTCGCCGGACGGTGAAAAAATTTTACTTGGTGCATTAAAGAGAAACGGCGGCGATTTAGACCGTGTAAATATCTTGGCAATTTCGGTAAAAGATAAGAAAATGCAGGTCGTCGGTGAAAAAACTTGGATTGGCGCGTCGTCTTTAAATTGGCTAAAAAACGGTTCGGGAATTGTATTTATCGCCAAAAACGAGCCGGTGGAATCTTCACAAATCTGGCATTTGTCTTTCCCGGAAGGCGAAGCGCGGCAGATTACAAACGACATCAGCGATTACGTTTCTTTGAGTTTAGCCGACGACGGCAAAACAATGATAACAACCAAAGTTGATAACATCTCGAGTTTTTGGACTTTTGCGCCAAACACGAAGGAACTAAAACAATTAACTGCCGAAAGCCGAAATTATGCGGGCTTTTCAGGCATTGAACCAGCCGCGAACGGAAAAATTTATTACACAAGGCGAAACGGCGAGGAAGTAAATGTCTGGGAAGCGGACGAAGACGGGAAAAATGAAAAGCAGATAACTTCCGACAGTTTAATAAATATCGGTCCCGCCGTGTCAAAAGACGGAAAATTTCTCGTGTTCAGTTCAAATCGAAAGAGCGATTTTCGGATCTGGCGAACCGACATTGACGGAAAAAATCCGGTGCAGTTAAGCAGTGAATCAAACGGCGGCGACTTTAAACCGCAATTGAGCAGCGACGGTCAAACCGTTGTATTTATGCGGCAAAGTAAAAACGGCGGAAAATCTGTCTTGATGAAGGTTTCCACGAGCGGCGGCGAAGTAAAATCGCTTTTGCCCGAAAATGAGTTTTCGCAAATGCTGCCGAAAATATCTTATAACGGAAAACACATTGCATATTTTTCGTTTAAGTTTGATGAGCAGACTTTAGCGTTGCAAAACAAACTGACGATTTGCGCGTTTGACGGCAAAGAAATCGGGAAAGTAGAAAAAGAAATACAAACCAGTTTGGGCAAAAAATTTGCTTGGTCGCCCGACGGCAAATCACTTACTTTTATCAATTCCGAAGGAACGCCGAATTTATGGAATTATCCGCTTGACAAAAGCAAACCGAAACCGCTAACAGATTTTAATTCGGGCAAAATTGTCGATTTCTCTTGGTCGAGCGACGGAAAAAAACTCTTTATCGTGCGCGGCATCGTCAGCAGCGATTTGGTTTTGATAAAGGATAACGCCAAAGTCTGAAAATATAACTTAAAGCGTACGGCGTATTATCTGCTTTTGTCCACTTTTTTTACGAACTTTTCTTTGTTATAATTCCCTAAATTCCCTTTATAAAATTAAAGTTTTTGGCAACTATTGTGTTAATCTAATTAGAATTCAGATTCAGATTGGAATTTATGCTTTCAGGAACAAAAATCGGGCGTTACGAAATTCTTAAGAAAATCGGCGCGGGCGGAATGGGCGAAGTCTACCTGGCTCACGACACTCAACTCGACCGCGATGTTGCCCTTAAAATTTTGCTTGCCGAATTTAGTTCTGACAGCGGAAGAGTTCAACGATTCAAACTTGAAGCCAAAGCCGCTTCTGCCTTAAATCATCCGAATATTATTACGATTCACGATGTTGACGAAACTGACAACCTGCTTTACATTGCGACTGAATTTGTTGATGGCGAAAATTTGCGCGAATTGATTGAAAAACGGGAACTGAAACTATTTTATGCTCTGAGAATTGCCGAACAGGTTGCCGACGCGATTGCCGCCGCGCACGAGGCGAATATTATTCACCGCGACATTAAACCCGAAAATATAATGATTCGGCGCGACGGTTACGCGAAAATTCTCGATTTCGGACTGGCAAAACCATTGTATCGGCAAATTAGTGAAGGGTCTGAAGACGCGCTGACTCAAATGGTGATTACTCAGCCCGGAATGATTTTGGGAAGCGTCCGTTATATGTCGCCCGAACAAGCCCGCGGCAAGATAACGGACGAGAGAACCGACATCTGGAGTTTGGGCGTGGTTTTGTATGAAATGTTGACGGGGAAAAACCCGTTTGAAGGCGAAACGGTGAGCGATTCATTGGCGGCAGTAATTTATCTTGAGCCTGAGCCTTTGGAAGATATTCCCGCAGAATTACAGCGAATAATTAATAAGGCTTTGCAAAAAAACGCGGCAGAACGCTATCAAAATATCAAAGATTTTGCGCTTGATTTAAAGAACTTACGTTTGCAGCTTAATTTTGATTCGCTGGATACAAAACCTCCGAGATTAATTAAAACGGTAGAGTTAACCGAAGATGAAAAAAATGAACGTAAAACTTTAATCCAAAAAAAACAACCACTCGGAAATACAACAAATAAACAGAGCTTACGGACAAAGACGATTTCAAATCGTCTTGGAAGCTGGTTTCTGCCGACGCTTGTATTTGCCGCCATCGGATTTATCGCTTTAGCGGCGTGGTTTTATCTCGCAATTTCAAGATAATCCTGATTTTCGAGAATCGCCGACGCTTCCGAAAAAGTCGC
>MWZA01000164.1 GCA_002050455.1 Acidobacteria bacterium 5-1
TTGGCGAATCGCCGTTGGCGAAAGTTCCCGAATTTGTCAACACGGCTTGTCCGCAATGCAGCGAACCGGCGATGCGCGAAACTGACACGATGGACACATTTGTCGATTCGGCTTGGTATTATTTTCGTTACGCTGATCCGCACAACGAAGTTTTGCCATTCAATCCGGAAGCGGCAAATTACTGGTTGCCGGTTGATCAATATATCGGCGGCGTTGACCACGCGGTTATGCACTTGCTCTATACACGATTTTGGACGAAAGTGATGCGCGACATCAGCTTGGTGAATTTTGACGAGCCGGTGAAAAATCTTCTAACGCAGGGAATGGTTGTCGGCGAATCTTATTATTCGGAAGATAAAGCGGTTTATGTTCCGCAAGACGAAGTACAAATTGAGCGCGACGAGCGAGGGAAAATTCTAAGCGCGAAATTAAAAGCGGACAATTCGCCGATAAAAGTTGCGGTTGAAAAGATGTCAAAATCAAAGTATAACGGCGTTGATCCGGACGATATGGTTTTGATTTACGGCGCGGATGCCGTCAGAATTTTCGCACTGTTTGCCGCGCCTGCCGAAAATGAATTGGTCTGGCAGGAAACGGGAATTGACGGCGCGGTGCGCTTTTTGCAAAGAGTTTATCGGTTTGTTTATCGCTGGCACGAAGTTTTGCGAAATTCGCCGAAAAACATTCCGCCGGAGTTTTCAAACAATGCTCGTAAATTGCGCCAAAAAACACATCAGACAATTAAACGCATCACGGAAAATTTTGAAAGTTGTCAATTCAACACGCCGGTCGCGGCTTTGATGGAACTTTCAAACGCGATGAATGATTTCAAAGTCGAGCCGAAGAAGGCAATCGAAAGCGATTTGTTTGCGGTTAATGAAGCCGTTCAAAGTTTGATATTAATGCTTGCGCCGTATGCGCCGCACATTGCGGAAGAATTGTGGGAAGTTTTGACGGGAAGCGGAGAAGGCATTTTGCAATCGGGCGCGAGGTTTCCCGTTTCGGACGAATCTTTGGCAAAAGCCAATAAAGTTGAAATTCCGATTCAGATCAACGGAAAATTGCGCTCGCGTGTTTTGGCTTCGCCCGATGCAACGAAAGAACAACTTGAAATAATGGCTTTAGCAGATGCGAAAATTAAAGAATATACTGACGGCAAGGAAATTTTGAAAATTATCGTGGTGCCGAGCCGTCTTGTGAATATCGTTGTCAAAGCACAGCAATCTTGAGCGGCAAATGCGGATTTGTGACAGATTTATTACCTAACCGTTACAGTTCGCTGAAATTTATTTAAAAATCCAAAGGCGATGTGAAGATAGTTTTTTATGTGGTTTAGCAGCGTGAAACTGGCTGATGAATAGTTACCTCAACTTGTTTAACAATATTTTCTGCATCCTAGTATAACTTTTGTGCAACAACAGCGAGATTTTGAAAATTACTGCTGATTGATTTAAACACGAAACTAGCTGCGCTTTTTCATTTAAACCTTGATTGCCAACGATAAAGGAACTAAAATTAAAATGGTAAGTTTTAAAACCATTTTCAAAGAGCTATTAATAAATTACAAATGCAAAAATCTGCCATTAGTTTTAGAGCAGAAAAATCAAAATGAAAGAGTGTCAACTTTGTAAAAACTGCTTTACTGATGATGTTAATACTTGTCCAAACGACGGAATGCCGACTTTTCATTCTTTAAGAGGTGAACCTGTTTTAGACGGAAAATATCACCTGGAATGCCGGATTGGGCAAGGCGGAATGGGCGTTGTCTATAAAGCGCGGCACAGTTATCTAAAAACCTCTCACGCAATTAAAATCATTTTACCGGATTTGGTCGGAAACGACCCCGAACTTGTTACACGCTTTCGCCAGGAAGCTCTGGCGGCGGCGGCAATTCGTCATCAAAATGTTGTCGGCGTGTCCGATTACGGTGTTGCCGAAGGTACGATGCCGTTTCTTGTCATGGAGTATGTCGAAGGCGAATCTCTACATGATCTTTTGGGGCGTGAAAAAATTCTTTCGCCGGAAAGGGCGTTTGAATTGATGGCGGCGATTGCGGATGGAGTCGGCGCGGCGCATCAACTGGGAATCGTTCATCGGGATTTGAAACCTTTGAATGTGATGATTATCAAAAGCAAATCACGAATGAGCCAAGCCGTGAAAATTCTTGACTTCGGTTTGGCTAAAATCAAATCAGGCGAACTGCTCGGCTCTTTTATTCAAGCACAAACCACCGGTTTAATGGGTTCGCCGTTTTATATGGCTCCCGAACAATGGGCGGATGAAGAACCCAATGCGAGGTCGGACGTTTATAGTCTCGGCGTAATGTTCTTTCAAATGCTCGCGGGCGACGTTCCGTTTAAAGGTTCTTCGATTCCGGCGATTATGAAAAGGCATCTGACCGATCCACCGCCGCCGTTTACTGAATATGGTGTCAAGATTGCACCTCAGATAGAAATCGCGGTGCGCCATACGCTTGAGAAAAATCCCGCCCAACGAACCCAGTCGACTGACCAACTAGTTGAAGAATTGAGAACGGCAATCGGTATTACCTCTCAGAGTTTACACACGATAGACTCATTTTCAGACTTATCAATGACGGTTTCAAACGTGAGTATTTTAACCAATCCTCCGCAATCGGACGTTTTTGTTGATAATGTTTTAGTCGGTCAAAGCCAGTTGGACGGTTGGTTAATGTTGGAGGGATTACAGAGCGGAAATCATCATCTCCGCATTAGCCACGACGGATTTCAGGATTGGGAGGACAAACTTCTTTGCGACGGGAAACCGAAACAAATTGTAGCGGAACTGAAAAGCCAAATTGAAAGAGATACCAGCGCAATTCCGAAACCAACTGAAACAATGCTCCCGCCAGGTCAAAATCAGTTACAGAATGCGCCGCAGTATAGCTCTGCCCCACAAGGTCTAGAAACGGCTAATCAGCAGCCGCAAAACACTTGGCAAACCGCGCCGCCGGATGTTTCCGTTCAATCACAACCGAAAAAATCTACCTTGTTTTCGCCTTTATATTTAGCGATTATTGGAATTTCCGGCTTATTGTTACTTGCTATAATAGGAGTCGGTGGGGCGTTTATGACCGGTTTGATTGGGCGCAGCGGCGGTGGGAATATAAATTCGGATACCAACGAGTTAATGCCCAATGCAAATAATCAGGCAAATTCGTCTAAACAAAATAAAAACGAAATGGTCGCAATTACCGGCGGCAGGTTCAGGATGGGGCGAAGCGACGGTGAAGACATCGAAGGACCTATATATGAAGCGACGGTAAAGAGTTTTTTGATGGATAAAACGGAAGTAACCAACGCGGAATTTTATGATTTCGTTAAAGAAACAGGATTTGAAGCCACGCCGGTTCACTGGTTAAGGGGAAAACCTGTGCCGGGAGAAGAAAAAATGCCGATTCGATATGTAAATGTAGCGGATGCGGAAGCCTTCGCCGCCTGGCGTTCCAAACGCGATGGCGTAACTTACCGCCTTCCGACCGAAGAAGAATGGGAATACGCCGCTCGAAACGGAGGTAGTCAGAATCTTTATCCGTGGGGCGATAAATTTGAAACCGGTTGCGCCGTCATTGATCGCCCCGGAACCGAGCCGGAGGCGGTTGGTTCAAAACCTTGCGGAGCGAATAAAGCGGGAATAGTGGACTTAATCGGAAATGTTAATGAATGGACGAGTTCTAAAGCCAGCCTTTATCCCGGAAGTGACGGTGAATTAAAAGACCAACTTAAGGACAAGATTAATGTTTTTCGCGGCGGTTCGGCTTTTCAAAAATCATCAGGCAAGGGTGCGATAACTGCAACTTATCGCGGATTTGTTGAAGCAAGTAAAAGAGATGCGTCGCTTGGTTTCCGGTTGGTACGGAATCAATAAGATTCATTGAACAATCTGCCGATGAAAATAATTTTAGCTAAAGAATGTGAAGGCAAACAATTGTCCGAACTTTCTTTCAATCAACAACTTATTCGCATCGGACGCGATACTGTTGATTGTCAGGTAGTTTTTGATAACGAGCAGTTTCCGATGGTTTCGCGTCGCCACTGCGAACTGCACTGGCAAAACGGCAATTGGGTTTTGCACGATTTAAATTCGTCTTACGGAACATTTATTGACGGGCAAAAAGTTACCGCGCCGCAAACAGTGAAAGTCGGTAACGGACTTCAATTTGGTTTAGATGGTCCGGTTTTGCGCGTTGTCTGGTTTGAGGTTGAAGATTATTCACTGCAAAAATCTGCCGCCACCAGTCTACGGAATAGATCGCTTCAAAATCTTGTGAAAGTCAGACAGGATGAATTTTCAGTTTCGTTTGACTCATCTTCCGTTCCGTCGCCAAACATCCCAAAACAAATAAATCAAAGTCAATCGCCGGACTCGCAAATCGCCAATCTCGAATTTGTCAGCGGACATCTGACCTCTATTCCCTACAGAATCACGAAAGACAGCATTTGGCTTGGACGCGATTTAGACGGCGACATTGTTTTTGAAGCTTCAGCCGTGATGGTTTCGCGCCGCCACGCTGCAATTAGCCGTCAAAATGATGGTTTTACGATTCACGACAATGACAGTTTTAACGGAACTCTGGTCAACGAACAACGAATTTCCGCGCCGACACCGCTTTATCATAACGACGAAATTCAGCTTGGAATAGGCGGACCTGTTTTAAGGTTTGATGCGCCTTGGCGGATTGCGCCAAAAGGCGCGAGCCTTGCCGGACAGCGTTTAATTGACATCGGACAACAAGTGAATGCCGCGGAGCAAGTCGGCTCACAAACAATCGCTGTTGGTGTCAGCTCAGTGTCCCGGAAAAATTCCAAAGACCATTTCGCACAACCGCAGCTTTTAATGTCGCTGACATTTGGCAGCAAAAGAGAGTTGAACATCGGACGTGCTGAAACAAACGACATCAAACTCGACGGTTTGCTGATTTCCAATTGCCACGCCCGTCTTTTACAAACAAATTCCGACATTGTGATCGAGGATTTGAATTCGACTAACGGCGTTTATATTAATGGAAAACGTATCACGCGCCAGGTAATTTCACCAAACGACGCGGTGCAAATCGGGTCTTTTCTTATCAAAGTTGATCAAGCGGGAAGGATTCGCATTTTTGATACGCGGTCAAAAACCCGGATTGATTCGGTCAACCTTTCCAAAGAAGTGAAGGATCGTTCCGGCGGCATTGTTCGCCTGCTCGATAATGTTTCGCTTTCGATTCAGCCAAATGAGTTTATCGGACTTCTTGGACCTTCGGGAGCGGGAAAATCAATTTTGATGGAAGCTATGAACGGGATGCGTCCGGCTTCCGGCGGAAGCATTTTAATTAACAACCTTGACTTGTATGAACATCTTGATTCACTCAAACAATCCATCGGTTACGTTCCGCAGGATGACATCATTCACCGCGAATTAACCGTTTATCGAACTCTTTATTATGTAGCGAAACTGCGTCTTTCGAGTGATGTTTCGTCATCTGAAATCAAGAAAATCATTGACGAAGTGCTTGACGTTACGGGATTGTCGGAACGCCGCGACGTGCCGATAAAACGGCTTTCCGGCGGACAGCGCAAACGTGTTTCAATTGCCGTCGAGCTGATTACCAAACCTTCGGTTATATTTTTGGACGAGCCGACCTCCGGTTTAGATCCGGCAACCGAAGAGAAAATAATGAAACTCTTCCGGCAGATTGCCGAATCGGGCAGAACGGTGATTTTGACGACGCATGCGATGGAAAACGTCAAACTTTTTGACAAAATCGTCGTGCTGATGCGCGGTAAGTTGGCATTTTACGGCAAGCCCGACGAAGCGTTAAAGCATTTGGACGCTTCGAGTTTTAAAGATTTTTACGACAAATTAGAAGAACCGATTGAGCAAAAAATAAAACAGCACGGTAACGGCAATCGTTACCAAATTACCGAACAAGTTGCGGAAGATTGGAAAAAGAAATTTACCCACACACCGCAGTATAAAAAGAACGTTTATGAACCGCTCAAAGAACTCGGAAAAGTTAAATCGCACAACGTCAGGAAAAGCTACCGCTTGGGAATTTTTGGCTCAATTCGCCAATGGCTGACGCTTTCCCGGCGTTACGCGGAAGTGCTTTTGCGCGACAAACTCAATCTTTTTATTTTGTTCGTTCAAGCACCGCTGATTGCACTTTTGACGTATTTTGTGATGGGCGCAAATCAGCCGCGCGATTTTGTTTATTTTATTTTATCGCTGGTTGCGGTTTGGTTCGGAACAAGCGTTGCAGCGCGGGAAATAATTCGGGAACGCCCCGTGTATAAACGTGAACGAATGGTCAATCTCGGACTCGTGCCGTATTTATTTTCTAAATTTTTTGTGCTTGGCATTATTGTCGGCATACAATGTTTATTGCTTTTTGTGCCGCTCAAATTATTAGACGTTTCAGGTTTAATGCCGATGCCGGGCGAAATGTTCGGAATCCCGCAACTTTGGGCGATGCTCTTAACCGCTGCTGTCGGCATCGCACTCGGGCTTTTGATTTCTGCGCTGGTCAGAACTTCGGAACTTGCAACAAGTCTTGTTCCGCTAATTTTAATTCCGCAAATTTTATTTTCGGGATTAGTCGGCGTACCTTCGGGTATAAATAGAGCAGCGGGTCTGATAATGCCTGCAACCTGGTCGTTTGACACGATGAAACGGTTTTCAACGCTCGACACTTTGGAGGAAGAAGGCGCGGAACTTGACGGAAAAACCAACGGTCAAGGTCTTTATAAGTATATCGAAACCGAAAACGATAAAATTATCGCTGATGCGAAAAAGGAATTGGACGAATATAAATATGATACGGAAAGGAAATTGGATGATTTCAAAGCCAAGTTAAATAACGGCAAAAATCCAGTTGCGCCGCAACTGGATGAACCGCCGGTAATTGCCGATGCGAAAAAGTTGCCGGTAAATCTGAGCGAATATATTACTTTTTTGCATCCGTGGATGGATGAGGTTTTAAATCAGATAGTTTTAATGATAATGTTTGGGTTATTGGTTATCGCAACGCTGATTGTTTTGCGAATGCAGGATATTGGTTAAGAGGTTTTAATGAAAAGTTTATTTAAAAATGCAATTTTATTTATCGCGCTGAGTATCGCGCTCTCAAATTTTACCGCTTGTTCAAACACAACAAGCACACAGAATGGTTCGATTGACGAAACTGCGCCGCTTGCTTCTAATAATTCCACCGATACAAAAAACAGCGGTTATCCGAATGCGCCGGCTGAAATAATGCAGTCGGAAATCAAGGATGTTGATGGGAATGCTTTCAAACTAGAAGACAAAAAAGGCAAAGTTATATTGGTAAATTTGTGGGCAATTTGGTGCGTACCGTGCATTGCCGAAATGCCGCATTTGGTTGAGATGCAGGAAAAATATAGGAATAAAGGTTTTGAGATTGTCGGGTTAAACATCGGTGATGACGAGGGGCGGCACGAACCGGAAGAAAACGTTAAAGCCTTTGCTGAAAAGATGAATTTGAATTATCAACTCGGTTATGCAGACGATAAATTGACTGGCGAATTTAACAAAATTACGCGGATGGGAGGCATCCCGCAAAGTTTTCTGATTAACCGCGAAGGCAAATTAATCAATGTTTTTCAAGGCGGCGGCTCAAGAATTGTCAACCAGATGAAAGAAGCGGTGGAAAAGGTTATGAATGAATAAACAAGGGTGCGGACATTTTGCCCGCGCTTACATTTTTTATTGCTCAAATATCTTCGGTTCAACTAGAATCGTCTTAAAACTTGCCAGACTTACAAGCCCTGCGCCTGCGCCCTTTGGTTTGTTGACAAACTTTTTCTGCGTATAATGCACGGCGACTTTTGTCTGCGTTCGGGCTTGGCTGTAAAATGCGGCAATTTGGGCGGCTTCGATTAAGGTTTTAGGTGAAATTTCCTGACGATTAGGATTTTTGATAATAACGTGCGAACCCGAATAATCTGCCGCGTGAAGCCATAAATCCAAAGATTTTGCTATCCGAAAAGTTAAATAATCATTATCTTTTGCACGTTTTCCGACAAGAATCTCAAAACCGTCCGACGAAGTAAATTGTCTTGCGCCCGTAAAATTTTCCGTTTGCTTTTCCTTTGTTTTAGAACATGGCTTTTCCGCCGTTTCGTTTAAAAATTCGGCTAAAATACTTTCATCTTTTTCGGCAATCGCTTCTTCCAATCGTTCCTTTTGAAAATTAAATTCTGCAATCTGAGATTCGACTTCTTTCAGTCGTTTTGATATTTCTCCCTTTGCATTTCGCGCTTTTGTGTAGCGTTTGAAAAACTTTTCGGCGGCTTCGGTGAGAGAAAGATTCTCTTCGACCTCGACTTCCACAATCGGCGTATTTTCATCATAAAAATCCGTTACAAAAACTTTATCGCCTTCGCGTTTTGCCATCGCCAGATTTGCCAGTAGCAAATCGCCCAAGCGTTTCCAATTCTCTGCGTTCCCGTGCTGTTTTAAGTCATTTTTAAGATTTCCAACTAATTTTTCACGCTTTTTGATTTCTTGATTTACTTTATTTTGGGCTGATTGCGCCTTAGATTGAAATATCTTTTGCGCTTCGATTTCCTGATAATGCGCGTCTAAGGCTTCCGATAGAGTTTTAAATTCACCTTGCGGAAAAATTTCTGCTTCATCTCCTGTTCGCGTCTTTGTATTAAATTTTGCCGGAGGCGCGTATTTATTTGCAATTTCCTGACCTATGCCGAAATTTTCGCGCAGAGCGTCGAGAATAAAATCGTTTTTATCAAGCAGAAAAAGGTTTGCCGAGCGACCCGTCAGTTGAGCAACAAGCGTGTAATTTTCCGCTTGCCCAAGTTCGTTTCGCGCCGCAAAAGCAAAGCGCACGACGCGCTCATCTTTTAACTTTTCAATTGTTTGTAAAACAGAATTTGCCAATTTGCTTCTCAAAAGAAGAATGAAAGGCGTTGGATTTTTCGATTGTTTTTCAAGTTCGCGCAAACGCTGTGTGATAATATAAATTCGCGGTGCGGAAGGCTCAACGCTCAGTAAAAAATAGGCGGAATCGCGCAAGCGAAAGTCAATTGCCAGCCGAAAACGTGAGAGCGAAAAAATTTTGCCGAATTTTTGTCCGATTAATACAGACGCGAGTTCGGCGCAGATTTTTTCGAGAGTTTTTTCGTTCACTTTTCTATGAGTCCAAAGTCCAAAGTCCAAAGTCCAATGTCATTTATATTATAACATTGGACTTTGGACTTTGGACTTTGGACTGTTTTTAAAATTCCTTGACGACAATTGTTCTGGAAACTAAATCGTGAACGGCGCGTTTGTCTTCATTCGACAGCAGGGTTAAAAATCCGATGCCGCCTAATGCCAGCGATAAAAGGTAGACGGCAGAGCTGACCGCCGCTTGGAATATCGTCGGATATTCTTCGCCTTCAATGTCAATCACTTCTAAGGAGAAAATCAGCATTCCGACGGTTCTGCCGTAAATACCGATTGCCATTGTCATATAAACAAACATCACAGCCGCACAAGTCGCTAGAAAAGTAAAAAATCCGGAGAAGGTGAACCAACTTTCACCTGCCAGCAAAAACGGTGTAAGCAAAAGCAGACTAGCAAAAAAACCGATAATTAAATCGAAAAATCCGGCGTTAAAACGCATTGCAAACGGCGCACAGTCGTCAATTTCCTCCTCAACCGTGTGTTCTATAATTTCCTCTTCAGTCGAATCCTCTATTTTGATAAGTTTTTTAGCTTCAATTTTCCTCTCTTTTTTCGGCTCAATTTCAGGTGCGGCTGCGGGCGGTTTAGTAAAACTCGTTGAAATTTTTGCCGGTTTCGGCAGCGGCGGCAATTTATTCGTATCGAGCGGTTCGCTTGGGGTTTTTAGCGATGTCGCCATTTTCAGTTTGGTCGGAACGGTTACGGGCGGATTGATATTGGCGGGTTTCGGCGCAATTTCCGTTTGTTTAGAAGCAATATAAAAAGGATGATTTTTGTTTGCCTTTTGTGCCGGAGTAACCGGTGCGGTCGACGGCTTCTCATCCTCAAAAAATTGTCGGCGCGATTTTTCAATGCGTCGCAGTGCGCTGTTTAAGGTTGGATTTTTGTGGTCAACCGGCGGCGCGGTTTCTTCGACAACTCCGGCTTTCAGCGCGTTGGCACCGCGCGTTACCAATTTTGTTTGCTGCACGGATGGTAAGTCGGAATTGTCCGTATTTGATTCCGATTCCGTCTGTTGATGACGTTTCCGCACAACGTTTTGCAGCTGCAAACGCCATTCGGGTAAAGCCGTGTTTTTGTTGCGAAATTCTACCAAAGTCGGACTTGTCGCTTTTACGGCAAGTTCCATCGTGGTTGTTTTTAGCGCGATTCTAGGGCTTGACAGAGCGGTAACCTCGCGGTTTGACTTCTCAGGCACAGGCGAATTTTCTTCTGTTTCAAAATTCACTTTCTTGGCAGCCGGCGAAATTTTGGGTTTAAGTTCTTCACGAACAGAATCGTTTATCATTGCTCCGCAACTCGGGCAAATTGATAAAGTAACGGAGTTGTTTCGATTACAAACAGGACAATTCATAGCTTTGAAAGAATCTAATTCAGAAAAGTTTTCTGCGGAAACTATGGAAATCTACAAAATTAGGCAAAACTGAGAGGATATTATCAGAAATTACTTTAACTCGTCAATAGTAAATTCAGGCGTTTATAATTTTTATTTGATATTATCGAAAAATATTTTCTCAGAATGCGGAAACACGCACGATGGTCGGTGTGACTTTTGCCCTTACGAGCGTAGCAGGCTTCTGCAAAAATTATGCACGAAATTCAATAAATTATGCGACCACAGCAGACTTTTACAACTAAATTCAATTTATTTCGCCCTATTTCGCCAATTCACCCAAAATCGTCAGAATAATAAAACTTGTCATCACCACCACCACGAGCCAGCCAGCTAACTGCATCCACAACGGATGTTTATAATCGCCGACGATTTTTTTTCTTCTTGATGCAAGTAAAACTAACGCCAACCCGACGGGCAGAATAAAACCGTTGATTGTTCCGGCAAAAATCAGAACTTTAATTGGTTTGCCGATGAGAATAAAAATCAAGGTTGAAAAGGCAATAAAGGCAACAGTGATAATTTTCGTATTTTTCTCAATTTTTGAGTGAAAGGTTTTAATAAACGAAACGGAAGTGTAAGCCGCGCCGATAACTGAAGTTATCGCCGCACACCACATCACGACACCGAAAATTTTATAACCAATCGTGCCAGCCGCGTTTTGGAAAACCGACGCGGGCGGATTTGCGTCGTCAATCGTCAGACCGAGCGCGACCACGCCGAGAGATGCCAGAAACAACAGATATCGAATCAAAGCGGTTAATAAAATTCCGGTTGTGGCGGCGCGGTTGACTTCCGGCATCGATTCTTTGCCCGAAATTCCCGCGTCAATCAAACGATGCGCTCCGGCAAAAGTGATGTAACCGCCGACAGTTCCGCCGACCAGCGTAATGATTGCAAACACATCAACTTTTTCGGGGTAAAATGTCCGAAAAACCGCTTCGCCGAGCGGCGGCTGTGAAGCATAAACCACGTAAATTATCAATAAAATCATCAGCAAGCCGAGAATTTTGGTGGTCAAATCCAATGCTTTTCCCGCTTCTTTGTAGAGAAATATTCCGATGCCGATAACCGCGCTGATAATTGCGCCGTATTCAACCTTCAAACCAAATAGAACTTCCAAGCCGAGACCTGCGCCCGCAATGTTGCCGATGTTAAAAGCCAGACCGCCGAAAGCAATCAGTGCGGCTAAAACATATCCGCTGCCGAAAATGGTTTGGTTGGCAACGTCCTGCGCCCGTTTTTCGCTGACGGTTAAAACGCGCCAAATATTGAGTTGGGCAAAAATATCCAGAACAACTGAAAGCAGAATGACAAACCCGAAACTGGCGGCAAGCTGTTTAGTAAAAACGGTTGTTTGAGTTAAAAATCCGGGACCGACGGCGGAAGTTGCCATCAGAAAAGCCGCGCCGAGAATTACGGATGAAAAAGAAGATTTTTTCATTTACACGATTCTTTTTAACCAAAAATAATAATAGAACTTACTTAGTTGAAATCAAAATTGAATGATTTAGCAGTATTTAATCGACAAATAGTTAATGGTTAAAAGTGAACAGTTAAAAGTTACGACCAAAACTATTAACTCTTAACTATTCACTTTTAACTATCTGACAGAGAAAAAAAGTTTCTAATCTTCTCTGTTCAACTGCGTAAGTTTTATTATAAATAATTTGCTTTTATAAACTTTGCGTCTTTGTGCCTTTGCGGGAAAATTCTTAAATCTTTATCTCCCGCAAAGACGCAAAAGCAAATTTTAAGAAACAGATTTGATTTGAATATCGCATTTTTTAAGTTCCGCGTTAATAATTTTGGCAAATTCCAGCGCGTGTTCGCCGTCGCCGTGAATGCAGACGGTTTCGGCTTTAAGCGAAATGTTTTTGCCGTTAGTTGCAGTAACAGATTGTTTGGTAATCATTTGCAAAACCTGCGAAACAGCTTTTTCCGAATCTTTAATCAATGCGTTTGTTTCGTTTCGCGGCGTTAAACTGCCGTCTGCCTGATAAGTTCTGTCGGCAAAAACTTCGCTCGCCGTTTGCAAACCGATTTTTTCCGCTTCGGAAATCAAAAAACTGTTTGAAAGCCCGTAAAAAATTAAATTATCATCAATTGATTTAACGGCTTTGGCAATTGCCGCGGCACAACTTGCATCTTTCGCGGCTTGATTATACAACGCGCCGTGCGGTTTGACGTGATGAAGTTTTCCGCCAAACGCTTGGCAAATTCCTTTGACTGCCGAAACTTGATAAAGCACAATATCAAAAACTTCCTCAGCCGACATTTTTATCTCGCGTCTGCCAAAACCCTGCAAATCGGGAAAACTCGGATGTGCGCCAATCGCAACGCCTTTTTCGACAGCAATTTCAACCGTTTTTCTGATTACCGAAGCATCGCCCGCGTGAAATCCGCACGCAACGTTGATTGACGAAACATAATCCATCAACGCCGAATCATTTCCCATCCGCCACACGCCGAAACTTTCGCCCATATCGCAATTTAAGTCTATCGAAAACATTTTTAAAATTCGAAAAAAATTGACATAAAACTAAATTGAATCAACCGCAAATTTCAGATAGTTTAACTCAAATTCGTTTTGCAGCAGAATGTTTTCCGCTTCATTTATCGAAATTAGGTTAAACGAAACAGTATCATTTGGATTTAATTGTGCAAGCAGCGGCAAATCAGCGGAAATGACGTGCGCGAGGCGTGGATAACCGCCGGAAGTTTGATGGTCAGCCATTAAAATTATCATTTGACCATCGGGTAAAAGTTGAATTGTGCCGAAATCCACTGCTGCCGAAACCAGTTCGATTTTATTGAGCAAATAAAGCGGTTCGCCGTGCAGACGAAAACCCATTCGGTCTGATTCGCGCCTGATCATAAAACTTTGTTTCAAAAAAGCGAGTTCGCTCAAAGCCGTCAGCATTTCAAATTCAGCGCCTGCAATTATGCGAACTTTTGGCGAAGAATTATCAGGTAGAATCAAACTGTTTGAAATTTTATAAGTAAATCTGGAATTTGGAATTTGGAATTTGGAACTGAACAAAATCCGGTCACCCTTTTGCAAACTTCTGCCGCCGAAACCGCCGATTTTTGCCCGAAGATTTGTCGCAGAACTGCCCAGCCATTTTTCTATATTCAAGCCGCCTTTGACCGCCAAATAAGCGCGATTGCCAAAAATTTTATCGTCGAATTTTAAAATGCTTCCCTTTTTAGCAAAATAAGGTCGCCAGTTTTCAACTTCCTTTTCGTTTAGTTTCGTGCCGAAATCCGCGCCGCCGAGCGCAATAATCGCATCTGCTTCAAACTGCAGAATGGGCGCGGGAAAGTGCATTTCCAAAACGGCTTCGTTTTCGTCATTGCCGAGCAAGATATTGATTAATCGAACAGCTTGCTGGTCCATCGCGCCATTCGGGTTGATACCAAAACGCCGATAGCCTTTTCTTCCTAAATCTTGGATTGTCGAAAGAAGACCGCTTTTTTGAACAAGAATGCTCATTGAAATGCAGAAACACGCACTGAAGTCGAGTGTGTTTGCGTTCTTACTGATAATTTTTTCTAAAAAAAATCAAAATTTTACAGAAATGCGATTTCAACCACACTTCCTTGGTTGTAAGATTCACCTTTTGGCACAAAAACCAAAGCGTTGGCGCGTGAAAACGCGATAAAATTTGACGAACCGCTAAAGCGCAAAGATTCGACAACAAGTTTTCCGTCCGAAGCGGTTTCCACGCGAACAGGCAAATATGAATCGCGCTCTTTCGCGCCTTTTATTTCTTTTGCAGCAACGGCAAAACCTTTTTTCAATTCGCAATCTTTCGCCGCTTGCATCTTTAACAAAGCCGCGCGGACAAACAGAAAAAAAGTTACGGCAACCGATACGGGATTTCCCGGCAATCCGAAAATGAGCTTGTCATTTAATTTGGCAAAAACCGTCGGTTTGCCCGGACGAAGCGAAACTTTTTCAAAAAAAATTTTCGCGCCAAGCTCGCGCAATACTGGTTTGGTAAAATCATAATCGCCAACCGACACGCCGCCGGAAATTAACAAAACATCGCAATTTTCTATTGTTTCGGAAATTTGTGATTTCAAATTTGAAATATCGTCTCCGACAATAGGCAAGACTTTTGATTCTGCTCCGTATTTTTCAGCCAAAATTTTAAGTGTGATTGAATTAGAGTTTCGGATTTGGTCTTTTTTCGGCTTTTTATTTATGGCAACAATCTCGCTTCCCGTCGCTAAAATCGCCACGCGCGGTTTTTTGAAAACTTTAACTTTTGCGTAACCAAAAGAAGCAAGCGGCGCAATCATTTGTGTGTTTATAATCTCGCCTTTGTCAAAAATCTTTGCGCCCTTTTCGATTTCTTCGGCTTGGTTGATAATGTTTTGCTTAAATCTCGCGGCTTCAAAAATTTCGACAAAGCTCTCGCCGTTTTCGCTCAGCAATTGGCGTGTTAATTCCTTTTTCTGAACCGCATCCGCGCCATCGGGAACTCGTGCGCCGGTCATAATTCTCGTGGCTTCATCTTTTTTGATTTTTCGGTCAAAGCCCTTCCCGGCAACCGCTTCGCCGATGATTTTCAATTTTACCGGATTTTTTTCGCTTGCCTCTTCAACATCTTTTGTGCGAACGGCGAAACCGTCCATTTGCGAGCGATTAAACGGCGGCAAATCCATATCGGCGCGAATTTCTTCAGCTAAAACCCGCCCGATTGATTCGTCCGAATTAATCGTTTCGGCTGCGAGCGAAAAAGATTCGTTTTTGATAATTTTGACGGCTTCGGCGACTGAAATCATAACTAGAGTTTTTATGAAATGGCGGAAAAAGACAAGCCGTCGAGAATAATTGGCAAGCGGGAAATCGGCGAAAACGAATTTCGGGAAAGTTAAAAGTTAATTGCAACTGAAAAGAGGAAAGCAGGGGAATTTACCGAAAAGATAAAAAATTACGAGGTGTAATCCCAATTTATGCCGGACTTGTCTTTATGTATTTTTTCAAATTTGAGAAATATCTGTTGGTATTTATCAACTTCTTTTTCCTTTCTCAAGGCGCGCAAAAGTTTTATCGCCATGGCGGAATGTCTGCAAATCCACCAGACGGCTTCAATGTTTGACGGCTCGAGCCGGTAGTATTCCTCGGCTAAATCAATTCCTCTGTCAATTTCTTTGAAAGCTTCGTCGGGTTTGCCTTGTGCTGCCAGAATTTCCTGCTTGTTATTAATCAGAACGACTTCTTCCAGCATCGGCTCGCGGTCGTTGGGGTCGGTTTTTCTGGAAGCTCGATTCATATCGAAGGCGATTTCCAAATTTTTTAACGCCTCGTCGTAATCTCGAACTTTGATCAATGCCTCCGCCACATTGCTGTATCCGACATACATCCGCTGCCGGTTTGTTCTTTCGTGGGGATTAAGCGAAACGAAAACTTTAATATATTCTAATGCTTGCCGGTGATGTTCCAGAGCTTGCCGGTAATAATCGTGAGCCGTTTCCCCGTTTCCTTTCCTTTCCTCGTTTTCGCCAAACCAAAGCAGCGCTGATCCGGTTCTTTGATTAAGTTTCATTAACAAACGCAGCAACGCCGCATCGTCCTCGTGTGACGGATAAAGAGCCTTGGCGTCGGTTAAAGCGAGTTGATAAACTTCGAGCTTTTTAGGCGTGTTTTCCCCCACATCTCCGAGCGTCACGCGCATTTGCAGCAGAAAGAGCGTCTGCTCAAAACTTTTTTCGGCTGCCGGTATTTGTTCGCCGAGAGCTATGGCTTTTTCGATTATACGGGCGGCGGCTGGCTTATCGCCCGAACGACTGACGGCTTGCGCCAGAGCGTCGTATGATTTTAATAATTCGTCTTTGAGTGCAGTGTCGGCGGGCGCAAGT
Organism: Acidobacteria bacterium 5-1; assembly: GCA_002050455.1. Classification (GTDB taxonomy): domain Bacteria; phylum Acidobacteriota; class Blastocatellia; order Pyrinomonadales; family Pyrinomonadaceae. Next base: position 16,475 of record MWZA01000164.1, read on the forward strand.
GAAACGGCTTTTTCCAGCAAGTTGGCAGATTTTTGATAACTGATTAAGGCTTCGTCCAGTTTTCCGAGATTCGCATCATACGGTCTGCCCTGCGCGTCGCCGATTTTGCGGTAAGCCATTGCCGTTTCCTTCAAAAGTTCCACGTTGTCGCCGGCTTCCTGCGAAACGGCGTTGAGGTAGTTTACGGCGTCAACGACGAGTTTTTCGCGCAGCTTTGTCGTGCCTTCGAGTTTGGAGATTTCGTCGTGATAATCAAAAATCAAGGAATTAGCGATTTTTCTTACTTGATCGAATCTTTGTTCGGCAATCTGCTGATGCCGCCGGGCTTCAAACGATTGCCAGACAGCCGCGACCACGCCGCCGACAATCAGCACGACGGCGATTGCCGCGAGCGAAACTGCCAACCGATTGCGTTTGATGAATTTCGCGGCGCGATACTCGAAAGATTGCGGATGCGCTTTGACGGGCAAGCCGTTCAGATAATTTTTGATGTCGTCGGCGAATTGCTCGACCGAAGCGTAGCGCCGCTCTTTTTCCTTTCGTAACGCTTTGAGAACAATGTTGTCCAAATCACCCCTGAGCGATTTTGGATTTTGGATTTTGGATTTTGGATTGGTTGTTTGTTCAATGTTCGCAATTTGTTGATTGTCATTCTCGACAGTTTCCGAATCTGACTTTGAACTTTGAACTTTGAACTTTGAACTAACTGACATTGATGGCGGTTTTGGTTCGTTTTCGCAGATGCCGCGCAAGATTTCCATTCGCCCGACGCCGTAAATTTCATACGGCGATTTTTCTGTCAAAAGCTCGTAAAGAATTGCGCCGAGCGAGAATACGTCGCTCGCCGTAGTGATTGTTTCGCCCTTGATTTGTTCGGGACTCGAATACGCGGGCGTGAGCGGCGCGTTTTGCGTTTGCGTCTGCGCGTCCGTGTCGGCTTCGAGAATTTTTGCAATTCCGAAATCGAGCAGCTTTGCCTGTTCGTTTTTTGTGACCAGAATGTTTGACGGCTTCAAATCCCGATGCACGATTAACTGCCGGTGCGCGTAGGCAACCGCTTCGCAAACTTGCAGAAAAAGATTTAATCTTTGCTCAGTATCAAGTTCGTTTTCGCGGCAATAAACGTTTATCGGCGTGCCTTCGATAAACTCCATTACGTAATACGGCGTTTTATCGCGGGTAAAACCGCCGTCGAGCAGGCGGACAATGTTCGGGTGTTCGAGTTTGGCGAGAATTTGTCGTTCTTTTTTGAATCTTTTAACGAGTTCGTCCGAGAAAAAATTGCGGTTGACGAGTTTGACGGCGACGCGCTGTTCAAATTCGCCGTCAAAACGCACGGCTTCAAAAACCGCGCCCATTCCGCCGCGCTCAATCTCGCGTGCAATTTTGTAATGCCCGACGGTTTCTCCGACGAACGACGACGGTGAAAAGGAATCTGATTCGAGAGAAATCGGCTCGCCCAAAAAATCTTCGGCTTCGCGGTCAATATCAATCAACTCGGCGAGTTCCCGATAAAGCGTTTCCTCGTCGAGGCGGAGCGCGGCAAGATAAGCGGCGCGTGATTCGGGCGCAAACTCAACCGCTTCGTTGAAAATATCCTTCAATTTGCGCCAGCGATTTTGATTGTCGTTTTCCATAGCCGTCCGCACTCCGACAAATTAACTACTACTATTCATTTTTTTGTAAAGCCAGTTTCGCGCAAAACGCCATTCGCGCATCACCGTGCTGAGCGAAACGTCTAAAAGTCGGGCGATTTCGTCAAAGGTCAGACCGCCGTAAAAGTGCAATTCGATAATTTTCACCGCTTGCGCGTCGCGGTTTGCTAATTCAATCAGCACTTCTTCGAGCGCGATAACATCAACCTCGTTTTGCTCAAAATCAATCAGTGTATTTCCGTCATATGCTTCGAGTGGAAGATCTTCCTTGCCTTCGCCGCGTTTCTTGCGCCGTCGCCATTTGGCGTAATTGACCAGCACGCGCCGCATAATCGTCGAAGCGATGCTCAGAAAATAAACGCGGTCATTCAAATCGAGCGAATGCTGTTTGTGCAGAAGCAAATAAACTTCGTGAACGAGTTCCGTCGGACGCAAAGTGTGGTTCGGTCGCTCGTTGTGCAGATGATAAGCCGCAAGACGTTTGAGTTCGGCATAAACTTCGGGAATGAGTTTATTTAAATCCTTACCCTCTAACGTCTTGAGGAAATCATCTTCATTTGTCGCCTCTGGTTCTGACAATCTTCTCCTTAATCTTTTTGCTCAACTTATCACACAAACAAAATTTTTTCAAATTTTTTGACACAAAACTCTTCGTTTTGTTGCGTTACTGTTTGAAGCGCTCAAACCGAATAGAAGGAAGCCGCAGTTAATTACAGCTGTGCCTCAGCGGTTCCGAATGTCTTTGCGCCGTAATGTTTGAGGTTTGAGAACAAAGCGCGGGTATGAAAACAATTCGCCGCGCTGACTGACGTTCTATCTCTTATTTTTATAACTTTTGGAGGAGAAAAAAATGGTTTCAAGAAAAAACACAAAAAATTTGCGCTCGCTGTTGACGATTTTTGCCGTGTTAGTAACGGTTCTTTGGTGCGGCGAAAATACAATTACAACGAATGCTCAAACGAAAATGTCGAAAGACAATACGGTTGAGGCACGAGTTATCGCAATCGAAAAAGCAAGTTGGGAAGCGTGGAAAAATAAAGACAGTAAGTGGTTTCAAGCTAATCTGACGGAG
>MWZA01000054.1 GCA_002050455.1 Acidobacteria bacterium 5-1
TTTGACAGGACGTTATCATTTGAACAGATTGACCGATGACGGATTTCTGAAAGGTCGAGAGTATTTCGGGCAGGCAATTGATAAAGACACGAACTACGCTCTGGCATATGTCGGGCTGGCAGATTCCTACAATATGCTGAGCGGCTGGAACGCGCTTCCGCCAAAGGAAGGTTTCCCAAAAGCGAGAGTGGCGGCGACGAAAGCATTGGAGCTTGATGACGAATTGGCGGAGGCGCACACCGCGCTGGGAACTGTCAAACACTTTTATGATTGGGATTGGCAAGGCGCTGAGCGAGAATACAGGCGAGCCATCGAGATCAATCCGGACTATGCGGACGCTCACCAAATGTACAGTTTCTATTTGTCCGCGATGGGACGTTTCGATGAAGCTCTGGCGGAAATGAGACGCGCTCAGGAACTTGATCCGCTTTCGCTTGTAAAAATCGCGGGCATCGGAGAAATACTTTACTTTCAACACCAATCCGACCAAGCGATAGAGCAATATCAAAAGGCGCTCGAAATGGACACAAACTCCGGCTTTGCACATTGGGCAATCGGGAACGCATATGTTAATAAGGGGATGTATCAGGAAGCCATTGCCGCATATCAAAAGGCGATACCTCTATCGGGAGACTCGCCTGACGAGCCGGCATCTCTCGGATACGCATATGCTCTGTCTGGAAAAAGGCAAGAGGCATTTCAGATTGTTGACGATTTGAAGCAGCGGTCAAAGCGAAGCTACATCCCGCCGACTCTAATTGCAATGGTCTATGCCGGACTTGGGGAGAAGGAGCAAGCCTTCGAGTGGCTCGACAAGGCTTATAACGGACAGGATTCCAATTTGGTTTATCTCAAAGTGGATCCGATGTTCGACAATCTTCGCTCAGACCCACGCTATGCGGGTTTATTAAAGCGCGTAGGACTGCCTTGATATAATAGGTGAAAAACTAATAAGCTATTTGGAAAATAGGATTTTGCCGGCGAAATACGCTAAATATACGAAAGATCGAGGTAAAAACGACGATTGAGACTTCTTTTTTAATCTCTTTCGTTAATCTTTCGCGGGCAGAATCTCCGCTTTTATCACCAGTTTTCGATTTTCAAACAGCTTCTAAGATTGTTATTATGCTTTTTGGCATTATTTTTATTGTTAAACGCTGAACTTTCAGCTATTTCAACACTTTCGCATCATAAGCAATTTTCCCGCCGACAACGGTTAAAACACTTTGCGTTTTCGGAAGCTCAGGGACGGGCGCGTTGAAAATGTCCTGCGACAGAACCGTCAGGTCAGCGAGTTTACCTTTCCTCAAAACTCCTTTTTCATTTTCGGCAAATTCAGAGTAAGCTGAACCGCTTGTGTAAGCTCGCACAGCCTGCTCGCGCGAAATTGCTTCGCTCGGTCGCGCCGGATGAATCGCGGCGAGCATAATGTTTAGAAAAGGATTCATCGGACCATCCGAGCCGAGCGCAAATGGAATGCCGTCATCAATCAGCGAGCGGACGGGGGAAAACTTATTGTCGGGCGAAAAACGCGCGTGGAGCATTTCCGGCAGCGCAAGATGCGTCGGATTTTGGACGACAATGACGCCTAATTTTTTCGCCCGCGCTATTAAATCAGGCGTTACGCCCTCGCCATGTTCGATGCGGACGCGTTTGGCTCGCCAGTCAACCGTTTTGATGTTTTCCATCGCCGTCAAAACAGCCTCGACTGTGCGATCTCCGACCGCGTGAAACATAATCGGCTGACGAAAGGTAAGCGATTCATAGAGCATTTTCGCAATTTCGGATTCCGTAAAATTAAGCCTTCCGCGTTCATCGGGCACGTCGGCGTAAGGCTTGCACAAAGCCGCGCCGCGCTCAAAAGGCGTTCCGTCCAAAATCCATTTGATACCGCTGGCGGTAATTTTCGGGTTTGCGATTTTCAGTTTTGCTAAGGCTCGAATTTCGGATAAATCACGCTCTTTTGCGTTTGTGAGCGAAAACGGAATGGCTCGGACTCGAATCGGCAAGTCGGCTTTTTCCAGAAGTCGGATAAACTTTTCAATCCGCATTGTCGGCATTATCTGCAAAGAAGTGATGCCGAAAGCAATGGCTTCATCAGCCATTTTCTTTAATTCCCGAATCGCTTCTTCATCGGAAACCATTTCCGCCAGCGTACGGTTTTGCCGCCACTGCGGGTATTCAAAAACTCTGCCGTTGATTCGTTTCGTTGTGGCATCGCGTTCAAAATATCCGCCGAGCGCGTCTGGCTGAGTTTCCGAAATTCGCAGCAGCGGCATCGCTTTGGAATTGATGATTTGCCCGTGTCCGTAATAAGTTTCGAGAAAAATCGGATGTTCGGGTGAAATCGGATCGAGCGCGAAACGATTGGCTTCCGCGTCAGCCAATGCTCTGTAACCAATCGCACCGAAAATCCAGCTTCCTTTCGGCGTTTCTTTGATGGCTTTTTTTATCGCTTCGACGACCTCTGCCCAACTCGGCTCCAAATCCGTAAACTTCAACTGAAAACCCACGGGCTGCGGCATAAAATGAAAATGCGCATCGTTAAAGCCGGGCGTAACTATTCGCCCCTGCAAATCAATCGAACGAGTTTTGGCATTTGCCAGTTTTTTGATTTCATCGTTTGAGCCGACTGCCAAAATTCGCTCGTCTCGAATAGCTATGGCTTCGGCAGCAGGATTTGAAGAATCGCCTGTGAATACCTTGCCGTTTAGCAGAACCAAATCGGCGGGACTTTTTTGTCCAAAAACCGAAAAAGCAAATAATGACAAAAGAATTGTCAGCGGTATAAATCGCTTCATTATTCCTCCAAATAGCAGCAAGACCTTAAAATAAAGTCTGATTCTAACACCTGAAGGGCTGGAATCAGACTAACATTATGTTCCGCTTCTTTTTTCCGTTGCTGCGCTTCCTTTAGGTGACATTACTTTACCTGAAGGAAATTGTGGTTTGCACTGTGCCGGCACTGCCCGAATGGTGAAGTTGGAAAATCCGCCCGTCCTCTAAAGTTCCGCGGGCGGTTATTGATAGTTTGGGCTGATTGGCGCCGCCGGTCGGATGAAGGGTTTCGCGGAAGAAAGTCGCCGTGCCTTTTTGTAATGAACTCAGGGTTTGCAATTCGGTAATAGTCAATACGTCGTCGGCTACAGCCGCTTGAAGCTCCGACCACGACACGAACCACACAGGAACAGCGCCCAAACCGTTGAGTTTGGCTTGCATTGGCGCGAAGTCAACTGGCGGCGGAGCATTTCTCCAAATCTCAAATCCTTCGATTGTAAGCTGGCAGAAAAAAGCTCCGGGAACATTGAATAAATCCATAAGGTTGAAGTTCGGCGGAACACAAGCCGGGGAGCGATAGAAAACGATGGCTGCCCACTCATCTGTGTGAGGAACGATTTGGGTGTGAACGCTCGATCTCTCGACGCGGGCGTAAAAGGGCGGTCCTGGATCTTCCTCGGGAATTTGAGTACGGACTTGTGCTTGAGCCGAGCCAGCCAATGCTACCGTCAGCATAATAAATGCGGCTGACATTAACACAAGGCGCAGTGCATTTGACGGCTTCACAAAATTAGCGAGCCGGTTATTTAAAACAATGGAATTATCTTCCAAGTTTTGACGGTTAATTGTTTTGAAATTTGTAGTTTGTTTTTTCATAATTTTCTCCTTTTCTTGTTTGAGTGTTCGCCCTGTTATAGAATAGGGCGCAACACTTTTGAATTTTGGGCTAACATGCAATGGATTATCCGCATGTTTTCCGCGAAAGTCTTAAGCAATTGTTCAAAAAGTTCTCAGCAAAATCTCAGCAAAGGCGTGAATACTAGAAACGAATATATCTATGAGTTTGGAGATTTCTGCGTTGACGCGGTAAATCATCTTCTGCTGCGTCGGGGTCGTCCTGTTCCGCTCAAGCCAAAAGCGTTTGACACGCTCCTGATACTTGTCAAGAATCGCGGTCGAGTAATTGAAAAGGATGAGTTAATGGAGCTGCTCTGGGCGGACACCTTTGTCGAAGAAGCTAACCTTTCGCAAAACATTTATGAGCTAAGAAAGGCACTCGGCGAATCGGCGCGCGAGCCTTACTACATCGAAAATGTACCGAAACGCGGCTACCGTTTTGTGGGAGAGGTAAAAGAATCAGTAGTCGCAAAACACGCTGATAAAGTAGAGGAAGATAGCGACAAGACGATTAAATCGCTTGCTGTGCTACCGTTTAAGCCTTTGATAACGGAAGAGCGCGACGAGTTCCTTGAGATTGGCATTGCCGACACTTTGATTACAGGATTAAGCGGTATCGGACAGATTATCGTGCGTCCCATCAGCGCAATTCGCAAATACGCTGATTCATCGCAAGACCCGCTCGCGGCTGGTCGTGAAATGAAGGTGGACGCTGTTCTCGAAGGAAGCATCCAGAAATCCGGCGACCGATTAAGGGTAAACGTGCGGTTATTGAGCGTCAGGGACGAATCAACCATCTGGGCGGATAAGTTTGATGAAAACTTTACCGACATTTTCACACTACAAGATTCAATTTCAGAGAAGGTCGCTGCGGCTCTTTCCCTAAAGCTGACTAGCGAGGGAAGGTTAAGGCTTACCAAACGCCACACCGAAAACGCAGAAGTTCATCAACTTTTCCTCAAATGTCGTTACTACTGGCATAAGTGGACGCCGGAAAGCTGGCAGAAGTCTATCGAATACGGTTCACAGGCTGTATCGCTTGATCCGACTCATGCGCCGTCTTATTCATGGATGGGAGCATCCTACTGCACTCTCGGAATCTTTGGAATCGTTTCTCCGAAAAAAGCCTTCACTAAAGCGAAGGAATTGGTTGAGAAGGCGCTGTCGCTCGACCCGACCCTTTCTGAAGCTCACGAGGTTTTGGGAGCTATTAAACTTTTCTACGAGTGGGATTTGGCATCAGTTGCCGACTCATTGAAGCGTGCCATTGAACTAAACCCAAGTAATGCAACCGCACGCGATCTTTACGCTCTTTATCTGACGGCAATCGGACAAACTGATGCCGCTGTCTCTGAAGTTAAACAAGCATTGGAGGTTGATCCGCTTTCGCTCATCATCAATACAGACGTAGGCTACATTCTCTATTTCGCACGACGTTATCGGCAAGCCGCCGAACAACTGCAAAAGACCTTAGAACTCGACCCATACTTTGCGCACGCTCGCTACGCCCTTAGTTTTGTTTACTTGCAAGAGGAACTGTTTGATGAAGCAATCGAAGAGATAAATAAGGCAGTCACCTTTTCCGGGCGCGACGCTGCGAGTTCTGCTGAACTCGGCTATGCCTATGCGGTTGCGGGGCGAAGCAGCGAAGCGAGAAAAGTGCTGTCTGAATTAGAAAAGCAATCTAAACACGGTTACGTTGATCCGTATCACATCGCGCTAGTTTATATCGGACTTGACGATAAGAATCATGCGTTCAAATGGCTGGACAAGGCTTACAGTGAACGCTCGCGCGAGGTTATCTATCTCAAAGCCAATCCGGTTTGCGATCCTCTCCGCTCAGACCCGCGATATGCGGATTTATTAAGGCGCGTCGGGCTGCCTTAATATAATGTGTGAAAAAAAAAGCGCCTGCTTAAAACTCTGGGACGCACGGGAACGGATTTTGTGAAAGTCGAATAAAATTAAAAAAGAAAAAACAGGATAAAAGTTTTGTAGGCTTTTGTCCTGTTTTTTATCAGAAAAATTAATAGCCATTATCGGAAATAAGCTAAGCACCTGAACAAAAGTTATGAGATGTTTTGATTGCGGAAACCCGCGCGACAAGTCAGGTGTGTCTTTACGCCTCGATTCGTCGTGCGGGCTTGCGGCACTCGCATACCGCAAATTTTTACTTACCTGCTTAATGGATGAAAAACTGTTCCCAATCTGCTATTAACTTTTCGCTATTTTTCATTGAATATCAGTTAATAGTGAGCGGTGAAGAGCAATGACTTCGATAAAGTTTTCTTTATTTCCGGTAATGTCTACTCAGTTTTCAATCCTTTTTACACTAATTTTTACGTTTCGAATGCGTCATTGTATTGATAATCATTCGCCGAAAAAATTTATTCTTCGGGTCAAGCGTCAGCTTAAATGTGTAAGTCGGGCGCGGCGGCGGATAAAGTTTTAAGATACATTGCAAAAACACGGTTTCCGCATCTTTTGGTGTGTTTAGTTTTGCTTGGCTGATAATGTCGGCAATCGCTTTGCCGGTTTGCAGGGCGCGTTTCCAGCCGTTTTCTTCGTAAACTTTTCTGACTTCTTCAATATCTTTCAGCGATTGATATTCCAAAATTGCGCGGGCATAATTTATCGAATCGGCTTGGCTGTTTTCCTGACCTTTTTCCTTTTTGGCTTGTTTGGCGGTATCTCCGGCTAAATCAATCAGTTTATACAAACCGAATTTTTCCATCTCGGCTTTGAAAATCTGATGCTCAATCATATTTTTCAAAGAGTTGACATTTGATTGTTCCGTATCAATCGCCCGCCCTTTCGCCGTCTGAACTCTCGGCGAAAAAACGAATGTCGGATAATTATTGACGCGCAGACGCAAATGAAGAAGCTCGTGAGCGATGACGGCTTCGAGTTTTTTCGGGTTGTCTTCAAAGCTAAAATCAATCAAAACGACCGGCACACCTTCTTCGGTGATAAAACTCGAACCGAGCAGAAAATCTCTTTGGTCAATAAATTCGGCATAAATTTCTTCGCCTGTTTTCCGTTCGATTTCCTTGACGATTGCCTGAACTTCGGAACGCAGTTTGATGCCCAAAAAACCGTCGGAAGATTGGGCAAAAACACTGACACAAATTGTCAGCGAAATCAGAAGGTTAAGCGTAATCACCGAAAATGTTTTAGGAATCAAATTCATGTTTTCTCAAATCAAAGTCATAAACTATTTTTCCTCTCGACACGGGCGCGGTGCATCTTCGACCAATCCATGCCGAATTCATTCGTTCCGTTGACGCAGACAACGACCGTTTTGACTCCCGGAAATTGTTTCGCTTGGTAATATTCGCGGGCTTTTACCATTGAGATAATGGCAAAGTAAAACATCAATGCGGCAAAAAGAAAACCGACAATAAGCGGAATCGTGCAAAGCAAAGTATTTACCCGTCTTTCTTTCATTTCTTGAATTTCCAATTTTAAGCCCTTACTCGTATGCGTTCGTACGACAATTTATCTATCCTCTTTCCAATCAATTTGGCTTTCCAAATTTCTAAACGCCCGCAAAATCACTGCAGCCTCCAAAGTATCTTTGCCGATGTTGCTGGTTATGATTTTCTTCTCGCCGCCTGCGTAAGAGATTGTCAAAGCGGTTTGGGATTCGGTTATTATTTCTGTTGAATCAGGTTCGTTCAAAAAATCGTTTTCGGCGACAACTTGAGCAAGTTTCTCAAACTGTTCTTTTGAAATTGCACCTTTGTAGTTGGTTGGTGGTTCTTTGCGTCCGTCATCGTAATTGATTGTTTTGGTTTTGAACGCAGTTCCGTCTCTTGAAAAACCGACGGCGTTTGAAACGACCGACCCGCCCGGTGCGGCAAGCGGACCTTGGTGCTGCCACTCGCTAAAAACTACTTTTGTAATCTCCGATGCGGGAACGGAACTCCACAATTTCCAACGCGACTTTGGCTCTGACGTTGTTTCTTTTGGCGACGATGTATCGGTTTTTTCATTTAACAGTTTAGGGAAAATAAAATACAAACCGACGGCAAAAAGGAGAAATAAAAAGAAAGCCGTCAGAAAACTTGTCAAAAGAATTGTGGAAAATTGACGTTTAGGCACTGGGATTGATTTGGCTGCATTATTAAAATACCTTCGGACACGGAACGGGCGCGTCAATAATCAGCCCGACTCCAAATTCATTCATTCCGTTGACGCACACAATAACTTTTTTCACTGACGGAAACTGCTTCGCCGTTTTTATAACCGCGCTTTCAAACGCAAGCGTTTGAAGGTCGCCCGGATTGTAGCCTTTGCTGATAGTGCGGCTGAAATCAATCCGCGCCGTCCCTTTTTTCACTTTGACCGAAACGAGTTTCATATCGCCGTAGCCTGCCGAATGATAGCCGAGTTTTTGTTCCGCTTCGGTTGGATCTTTAAGCATTGCTTCAATCGCCGGAAATAACGGGGCTTGACGGGGAACTTTGCGCTTGAGCGGGAGAATTTTCGACTCGATTCCCTCCGCGCCGATGAAGTGAAGATAAACCTTGACTTCTTTTAATTTTGAATCGGTAGATTTTTGCGCTTGGACGAAAATCCCCGACGAAACGATAATTAACAAATAAGCAAAAATTTTCCGTGTGTTTTGCACAAAGTAAATCCTCTTATAAAATGATTTTGCCGTCGCGTTTGGGTCAACATAAATCTCACATTGATTGATTTAGCTATTTTTTATCGAAAATACAATATTCCCTCTTTTTGTCGAAAATGCTTAAACACCCGCTTTCAATTTCGTCCATCGCAGCTTTACGGCATTGCGCTTTTCTCCACTCCATTTCATTTACGTCTAAAGCGGATGGAACGCCTTCACAGAAATCATTTACCGGGCGGCTGGCTTTCAAGCACTCTTCGACAAATGCGCGCTTGACCGCCCTCTTATTAATATCGGTGAACGGCGGAGTATTTTTTGCCTGCGATAATCCTTCTTTGATACAGCCGTTATTGTCGGTTTTCAGTCCGAATTCGCGTCCTTCGATTTGAGCGGCTTTAAAGTCCTTTTTATATTCCTCATCGGAATCAACCCAAATCACGAATGCGGCAATGGCAAGAAATATGAGGAAGACAAATGCGCCTCCGACGGAAAGAATAATTTTTGTTGCTGTCTTCATAATTTCATGCTTTATTATTTGAACGTCTTTCGCAACGGGATTATTTAAGCCCCAAACCGATTTTTTTCTGATTGTTCGGGTCTTCGGGGTCAGCCCAAATATCAATTGTCGAACCGACCTGCACCTGCGACAGATAAATAATCGGAATCGTTACCTTTTTTTCTGCTTGATAAGTTTGATAATTCGGAATCTGAATTTCAAGCAGCAATTTTACGCGCGGGTCATCGTTGATTCTAACGCCTGTGTCTTCAAGTTTTTAAAACAACGGCTTTGCCCTGTTTTCCCTCCGTAACTATTTTATTAAGTCTTTTTGCCTTTAGTAATGAAAACACCGAAATACAAATAAACATTATTACGGAAAGGGCGATAAAAAATCCTCCCGTCATAAAGAAAAAGTTTTTCAGACTATAGCCGTCAGCCGTCAGGGCGTCGTCTTTGGTCGTAAATCCCATATAAAGCAAATATCCGCCAATCAATCCGCCAATCAAAAGAAAAGGTATATTCATTAAAAAGAGCTTTCCCAGCATTTTAATCACAATTAATTCTCCTTTTCTAAAATTATTTTGCCGCCCAATTTTGGTCAATATAAACCTCGCGCCAGTTTATTTGCCGTAATGGATTCGGCAAGAGATTTTTGACATACGGCTTGCACAAAATGCCGCTGACTCCGACATACAAGGGAATTATGGGCTGCTGTTCGAGCAGGTATTTTTCGGCTTCGTGCAGCATTCGATAACGCTTCGTTTCATCGGTTTCGAGATTCGATTTTTCAATCATTTCGACATATTTTTTATCAATCCAACCCGTTCCGTTTCCGTTTTTCTCTAAGACCGGCAAGCGGAGAAAAGTATAAGGATCGAGAAAATCTCCAATCCAGCCGTCACGCGCGACGCCTTTATAATCGAGCGCGTTACGTTTTTTCAGGAAGTCCTTAAATTCCATATTGACCAGCTTAACCTTGACACCGAGTTCTTTTTGCCATTGCTCTTGGACAAATTGGACAAGGTCGCGGTTTCTTTCATTTGTGTTGTAGATGTATTCGATTTCGGGAAAACCGCTTCCGCCAGGAAAACCCGCTTCCGCCAGAAGTCTCCGCGCTTCAACGGGATTGTAGCCTGTGCCTTTAGCGTTTTCGTAGCCTTTGATTTCCGGTGTGAACGAAGTGGTCGGATAATTTGATAATCCTTTTTCCTTTAACCTTTCGCGGTCAATCGCTAGGCTCAAAGCGCGGCGCACGCGCGTATTATCAAAAGGTTTAACGGTTGTATTGACCGTGATGAATTCGATTGAGTTCCATTTTGCGGAAAGATAATCTTTTTTGGTTAGGGATGATTTATCATTTCTTGAAGATACTCTCAGACTCGCGTCAATTTCTCCATTCTTGTAAAGCTCGAGCGGGTCTGTCGGTTCAAATTCTCCCACAGAATTTATTTGTGTTGATAGGAAAATGATTTTTTCGAGTTTTGTATTGGCGTTGTCCCAAAATTGCGGATTGCGCTCGACGACAATCTGTTTTTTCGCCGTCCATTCGGCGAGTTTGAACGCGCCGGAAGAAACTATGTTTTCCGGTTTCGTCCAATCTTTCCCGAATTTTTCAACCATCTGCTGCGGAACGGGACGGAAAACAGATTCCGCAATCGTTTTGATGAAAAAGGGTGTCGGTCTTTCCAACGTAACCTGCAAAGTGTAGTCGTCAATCACCTGCATGCCGACATCTTCGGCTGTTGCTTGTTTGGTATTAAAACGTTCGGCGTTTTTGATGTGATAAAGCACAAACGCATTACGATTTTTCAAGTCAGGATTTAAGGCGCGTCTCCACGAATAAACAAAATCACTTGCCGTTATTGGCTTGCCGTCAGACCATTTCGCTTCGCGCCGCAGATGAAAAGTCCAGACGGTTGCGTCCGCGTTATTTTCCCACCTGGTTGCCAAAGAAGGCGTTAAATCGGCATTTTGATTGTTGTATTCGACTAACCCGTCAAATAAAGCACTCGTGATTGCGGATTCATATATTCCGCTCTGCTGCGGGTCAAGTGAATCAGGGTCATCCAAAGCGGTCATAAAACGCACCACTTGAGATTTCGGCAAAACGATTTTGCCGTAGTATTCGGTATTGCCGACATCTTTCTCCGCCTGCGACGACGACCACCACCAATAACCTAAAATGCCGATTCCGCCCAGTAAAATCGCGCCAAAAGCCAGTCCTAAACAACCGAAAACATAATATGCGGTTTTCGAGTTTGTCTTTGGATTATGTTTTTGCGGCGCTTGATTATATTGATTCATTTTAACTCTCCAAAATGTTCTCAAATCTCTTCTCCGTTTCCGTATGCTTATTCGGAAACGAAATTAAAAACTAAAATGCCTGTTACGTTAACAGGCTTGCCGTTGATTGTTATTGGCTCGAATTTTGTATTTCGAGTTGCTTGTTCCGCAATCGGGCGAAGCAATGGATGACCGCTGATGACTTGAGCGGATAAAACATTCCCGCTTTCGTCAACTTCCACGCTCAAGATTACCGCGCCGCCCGCGCCCGCGGCTCTCGCCTGCGCCGGATAAACGGGTTCGGGTAAATCAATCGCTTTAATATTTAAGACTCCGGCGGATACGCTTTTGGGCAAAACGGCTTGATTGGAACTTGTCGTTTTAGAATCGTTTGCATCTTTGCCTAAAGCCGAATTTTTTTCCCTGAGTTCCCAACCTTTAGCTATCTGCTCATACTTTTCGGACTCATCGGGTAGTATATCCAGCAGGATGTTCTTTTTGCTTTTTGGACGTGATACTTTCGGATTCAGGCGACGATATACTTTAGCGATGTTTCTGAAATATTCGGCGTGATTATCGTTTCCCCGCCCGGTTGCTTGTTCGTAATCTTTTATGGCATTGGCATAATCGCCCTTTGCATAATAAATATCGGCGCGGCGGGAAAAGTCTTCATCGGTGGCTAATCCGGTGCTGTCTGAAAGGTCTATGACCTTGTTAAGGTCTGCCAATGCCTCATCGAGCAAACCTTTGTCTGTATAAATCAAACTCCGCAAAAGGAAAAGTTGAGATTCCTGGGGAGTTAGACGAAGGGCTTCATTAATATCTTCCAAAGCCAAATCATATTCGTTTTTCACCAGATAAAAAGCTGCTCGACAAGCCAATGCCTCAGTGTTTTTCGGGTCAAGCCGCAAGGCTGCGGAGCAATCGGCAATACTACAATTGACTATCTCATCCGATAAATCATCTGTTTCACCTCGTTTTAAGGCTCTGTCGACATAATCATCCGAGGTTTTCGGTTTCGATACTCCCGGAATTTCACATTTGTCCTGTTCGGTAATTCCGGCAAGTGGATTATTTTTACAAGCAGAGCCGCCAAACAATAACAATAAAAAAATCAGGCAAATTATTGATGGATTATTCATTTTTCATTTCTCCGTTTGATTGATTCGGGTTGTCATATTTTTAATTTACGACGAACCGCGTATTTTAATTTTCCTCGTCGCTGAACGGAAATGTTATGACGAGTATTGCGGCAGCAATAAAAATTACCGGAAGGGCGAAACCGCCGCCGACCGCAAATAGAATTTTGCTCGATGTTTTCATAATGTTTTATCCGACTCGCGCCAAAATCCAGTTTTTAATATCCGACGATTTAACGAGCGGCTTTTCACGGTAAAGTATTATTCAAGAACTTCAAACTGCAAGACTTGAAAAAACAGTTCGTCATCCAATACCCCGGATTTATCCAGATTTACTTTCTTCGGATAACCCAGTTTTGAATCATACTCAATTTCCCTTTTATCCCAAGACCTGCTTTTGTTTTCCGTACTCTCGATATAATCGAAAATATCTTCAATCGTTTCATAACCTCCAAACTTCAAAACACTGTTACTAAGGTCAACTTCAGGATTGTTGGCTAATTTAATGGATTCCGCAACGCCTCCGCGCACCGTGATTATAAATTTTCCCATTGGGGTGGCGTGACCTGTTTTTTGCAAATCAACCGTCATTCTGTAATTTGTGATTTTGCTCTCACGCCACAAGCGACGGTTGCTGTTAAGCTCGATTTGCCGCAATGTGCCGCACGAAAATTGAGTTGTCAAAGCCGCCAGCAGCAAGCATCCGGTTAGTATTTTAAACTGTTTTTTAATCATATTTTTAATGCTTAAAGTCAATCACTAGCCGCGACGGATTCGTCAATTCCTGAACGCGAAAAGGCTTTTTTACTTTCACGCCAATCAAAAAATCACGAATGCCTTCAAACCAAACTTCCTCATCAATTTGTTGAACGGCGCGAAGTTTCAATTTTCCCTTCGGATAACTTTCTAATTTGCAAGGCAAATCTTCCATTTGCGGCATCCCGTAAAGGCTCACTTGCATAAAAACTTTTCCCGCGATTTTTATCTCTTCGTCACCCGCATCGCTCGAATAAATGTTCGACGGAAGATATTGAATGATGTATTCGGGCTTTCCTTTATCAAACTCAAAAACAATCCGGTCAAAACCTTTTTGTTTGGCGACGCGAATTTTACAAAGGCTTTCCGCGACGGTTTCGCTTTCATGTTTGCGCTGAACGATGCGGGTTGTCCATGCATTTAATTTTCCTTCGTCTTGAAATTGCGCGGCGGCTGAAACTGCCGAAACTAAGAGCAATAAAAAACAAAAAGCAAATTTCTCTCTAAAGTTTTTCATAATGTAATATCCTCAATTCATCCGCCCTTATTAACCCATTCATCATCAACAATCATAGAAAATGTTCCGCCCCTGACGCCGCCCGCAAACGCGCCTTTTTTGCTCTCGAAAGAAACGGGAAAAATATTTAAATCGTTGCCGAATCTGTTTTCAGTTTGATATAGCCAAACTTCTCTGCCTTCGACTGTTAATTTTTTGTATGGCTCGCCGAGCAATTTGACAACATCTTCTCTGGATTTACCGTCGAGTTTTCGGCTGGTGACTAAATCGGCATACATTCTTCCGCGTTCTATCTCGTCGCCCGCAAGCCATTCTTGTGAATCAAAGGGCTTGTCGGAATAATCGCGCCAAGGTTTTCTTGTTCCCGCACAGCCAAGGTTTATAAGAAGAATTATGAGCAGGCAAAAAGATACATTTGCAATTGATTTTGCGGAATAGTTTGACGTTTGTTTCATAAGAATTTCTCCTTCTGATTTATATCGTTTAATTGATTTCTGAAATTTGGCGTTTTTCTTTTACTCGGCAACGAAGTTATAAACAATCACGCCCGTAACTTTGACGGGTTTGCCGCTTAAAAGCGTAGGCGAAAATTTTGCTTGACGCGCTGCTTGTTCAGCCGAAGCGCGAAGCAGCGGATGACCTGAAACGGCGTTTGCCGAAACTACATTTCCATTTTCATCAACCGTAACCTGCACAGTGACCGCGCCGGTTGCGCGAACGGTTTTTGCCACTGCCGGATATGGCGGTTTCGGCAAATTAGTTGCTTTTCCGTTCAAAACGCCGCTCATCGTTTTGCCGCTCGACGGATTATTCGGAGTCGGCGTTTGATACGGCGTCGGTAATTTATACGGCGTTGATGCCGGCGTTGCGTAGATTTCTCTTTGTTTGCGCTCTTGTTCGGCTTTCTCTATCGCTTTGGTAACGGCGTAATAGGAAAAATATCCGATTCCGGCAAAACTCACTACGCCAAGTCCGACAATCGCCAACGCGCTCAAGGTCAAAACCAAACCAGCTTTCGACGCAGAAACCGGCGGCGTCCAAACGGCTTGTTGCGACGGTGCGCCGAGTTGCGAAACCGGTTGCGAAATTTGAAGCGGAAAAACGCGCCGATAAGCAATTGCCCACGCCGCAAAAATGACCGGCGCGACGAACAACGCGCCGACGTAAAACATCATCACGCCCGCAATTATCAGTAGCTGAGACAAAATCATTAAACCGACCACGCCGAAAAAGTTCGCCATCACCGCCCGAAAACTGAGTTTAATGGCATCAATCGCGCCGAGTTTGCGGTCAACGATAAGCGGATAGACAAACGCCGTCAGCGTTCCCAACACCAACGCAACGGCGACGATCAGCAAATACATTCCGGCGAGAAAACCAAGAATGCCAAACAGAATCGGAAGAACATCTTCAGGTTTGGGATTTTTCTCAACTTTCAAAGTGTCAACTACTGCGCCGAGTCCGCCAAGTCCGATTTGCATCACAATTGACAAAACGAAAATCGGAATCGTTACCACTAGAGACGCGAGAAACGACTGACCGAAAAAGTTAAAACCCTTAAAAAGTGTACTGGAATTAAACGGTTGGCGGTGCATCATCGCAAACAAACACAGATAAATTCCGCAAATCATCGGCGGCAAAAGCGGCGAAAGCGGAATACACGCTCCAACCAGAATTATCAAAAAACCGATAATCAGAACGCCCAAAAACGCTCCGTATTGTCCTTTGAGCATTTCCCAACCGTCGCTCAAACATTGGATCGGACGAATTGCGCCGCGATTAAAATCGAATTGTTGCTGCATGTTTTCTCCTTAAAGTTTAAAATTCAATCGCTTTTAACTTGCGAATTTTTTCGCCGCCAATTACAAAAAGATTATTTTGCTTGTCAAGCGTCATTGTTTCGATTGACTCGAAGCGGTCAAAGCCGATGCGTTTAATCTCGCTGCCGGTGTTTGAAAAGACAATGATTTTAGCGTCATTTTGCATATTGTCGTTCAAAAGATAAATACGGTTTTGGTTGTCAATCAAAATCGCGCCCGGTTTTAATCCGGCGGCAAATTTGTTGACAAATTTCCCGTTTGCCGTAAAGTGAAACGTCATCAAATCTTCTTCGTTATAATTGAAAGTTCCATAAACATCGCCGAGCGCATAAACCGCGAAAATATCGCCTTTGCCGCCGACGGCAAGTCTGACGGCTTGCGGCGGAATTTGTGTTTCGGCGGCACGGCTGTGAATCTCGACAAAACGGCGCACAATTTTTCTGCCCTTATTGGTTTGCACAATCTCATCGCGCCCGTTGTTTTCGGTTGCCAGCATCATTCCGCCGTCGTCGCGCAAGACAAAGTCATAAATGTAATGCTTATCCGACAAAACGTGCTTTTGCTCGCCCGTTTTGCCGGCATAAACGACAATTTCACCGCCGATTAGCACATAAACATTGCCGTCTGCGTCGGCGGCAAGTTTGTCAATCGTTTCGTTTTTATTGCCGCTGACGTTCCAAAGATTGACGAATTTGCCGGCTTCGTCAAAATGCTGAACGCGCAGAGTGTCGTCCGCTATGTAAATGTTTCCGTCATTGTCAACGGCAATCTCGCTTGGTCTGTCAAACAATCCCGCGCTTGTTCCTTTGCCGCCGAATTCAAGTAAGACTTCGTAATCTTTCTTTGGCGTCGGTGCAGTTGTCGAAGTTTTGTTCGGAGTTTTGTATGATGTCGGCTTGGAAGGAGTTATTCCGGGACGAGATTTAGAATTTGAAGCAAAAGCCAAAAAAATAATAAAGCCGATGCCGAATATCAAAAATATTGCTGTAACTATCGGCGCAATGGAATTGTTGGATGTGTTTGTTTTGTCAAAAGGAACATATTGGTCAATTGGATAGCCGAACTGATTTATAAGTTTGGGCTTGGCTTCGGTATTGTTTGGTTTGTCGTTTGGCGGCGCGATTTCACGCGGAATCATAACTTTCGCGCCGCAATAGTCGCATTGCACAATCGCTTGCTGCTCGGTAATTTTACTAATCAAACCTCCGCATTGCGGGCAGATTATCGCTTTCATTGGTAGTGTTCTTTCAATAATAATTTCCTGTATTGTCTAAAACTGACGCAAGCTCATCGGCTTGTTTGCCGAGCAAACTAGGAATTTTACGATTCCAAAAGTTTCAAATCCGACGCGACCAATCGTGCCGCCTTTTATGCCGACTCCAAACCAACTTGCATAATTATCCATCTTATTTACTCCTTAAATTATTTTTTTAGGTTACACATCGGCAAAAAAATTCATAATTGAAATAAATTTGATTGCCGATGTGCATTGTTTCCCCACAGAACCAATTTGGAAGGCTGGAACGTAAGGAAACAAATCGCTTGTTATTTTTTAATATCCGAAGTATGGTCGGCGGCGATCGATCTGCCAGCGACCGCCGACTATACTTTGCAAGAGGGCGAGAATAAATCTATGGCTTGACCTGAATATTCCCACCGTCGACGGTCAGCGAATGTGACATGATCGGGCTTTCATCGCACGAAGCTTGCGAAAAATTACTGAAACGGCTCATTCGATCGGGCGGTGCTTCAGAGCCTTCGCCATTATCAACCACCCCGAACCGGGTCTTCGTACTCACCGGCACCAAATCTTCCACCGACGACGAGGTGATGGTGCCGCTCATTGTTGCGGTATTGCCGACAATGTTCAGGCAGTCGATGTTGCCCTTTAAAAAGTGCCCGTTACTGCGATTGTTAACCACGAAGCTGCCCTTGGTCACTCCGTTTTTAGTGCGGGCGTGAAACGAGAATGTTCTAAGCTCTCCGTCGGCTTCACTATAATTGCCGTGTCCATTAGCGGACGACCCAGAATTGTCGGGTCCGGCGGAAACTGAATAATTGGACGTCACAGCCGCTCCGAACACCATCAGCGCGGCTAAAATTGACAACGAATAGAATTTCTTTTTCATATTATCTCCTAAGTGAATAGAAGGGATGCAGGGGCTGGATTTGAAAGCCTTCACCGCATCCCAATCTCGGTGAAAGCTCCAGACTTCGAGTCGTTAAGGTCCTTTAGGGCTGTTTGATCATGGACGTGTGATCGGCGGCGACTTGCCAGCGACCGCCGCGCCAAACCCAGGTTGTCGTGTAGCGATAGGTGTCATCGAAAGGCTTACCATCTTTACCTGTGCCTTTGACACGGAAATTTGCAGTTTCAATCGCGGCGTTGTTGCCGATAACGCGCACTTTTTGGTCGGATTGTTCGACTGATTCGATCTTGTATTCACGGTTTTTATAGGTTGCTAAATCTTCCGCTTTGTTTTTAACTTTTCCTTTTTCGTCCGTGTAAAGATAGTCGTCCGCCAGAATGCGCTCGATTGCCGCCGCGTCGCCGCGCCGAATCATTTCGCCGTATTCCTTTCCCATTTTCAAGACTTGCTGTTCCATCAATTTCCGGTCGTGCGGGGCTTCAGACCAATGGTCGGCGACGAGCAGCCATTTGCCGCCGCGTTTTTCATAAACGCCGGTGTAGCGTCCCGTATCCTTATGCGGCTCGGCGGTTGCGTCGTCGTTGGAAACGGTGGTTGATGACCAATTTCCCGTGACAAAACCCATATTGCCGGAAACTTTTGCTTTCAAATTGTCGCTCACCGCCGTCAACACTTTGTAACTTGTGCTTGCCATTTCTTTGCGGATGTCTTCGAGTGCTTCGGCGCGATTCGTCATCTTGCCCGAAGGACTCGACGTAACGTAATCGTCGGCGAGAACGCGCTCGAAAGCCGTGATGTCTTTTTTCAAAAACGCTTGGTCAAGCCCGTTATGAATTTTCAAGATTTCCTGTTCGTCTTTGCTCGTTTGAGCGAAAGCCAAAACAGACGAAAGAATAGTTAATGTTGCGATTGCGATTAGTTTTTTCATTTTATTTGCTCCTTTGTAAAATCCGTATTTTTTAATAACACGAGAATAAATTTTGATTTTCAGTTCTCATCTTTTAGCTTTAGAATTGTGTTTAGTTTCTGCATTGTTTAGTGAATCACCGCAGACAAGTGCGACACCGCGCCGCGTTTCGATTAAATGCAGTTCGTCTACTTCGACACGGCGACAAACTTCCGCCAGCGTCATACCAAAAAAAGCGGCAATTTGTTCGGGCGCAAACACGGTTACGTTTGTCCGGCAACGCTCGCAAAAAGCCGAAATCGGTTTGCCGTTTGTCCGGACAATCGTTACACTGTGCGTTTC
>MWZA01000131.1 GCA_002050455.1 Acidobacteria bacterium 5-1
ATTTAGGCGAAGCAACCTAACGATTGAGATGACGTGGGCGGAAACCGCCAGCACACAAGTTTGAGTTCAAAAGACCTGTTTGATAACAAAGACGCTGTTTCCGCCTCACGTCCATTGATTTGTTGGGTGCGGCGGTTGTTTTACGCGCCACTTTTGCTTTTTACGGATTGCCTGATAATTCTGAATTTCATTCGTATTTACAGTTGAATTTTCTTTAGGTTCATCGGCTTCTGCCGGCACAAGATAGACATCAATTTTCCGAGTTTCTCGACTTCCGCCGTCAACTGTAATAATGCGGTCAGATTCTACCTGAAGTTTTTTTACAAGATAGTTTTTAATCAGATTAGCTCTACGTTTTGCCTCTTTTGGATAAGCATTTCTGCTGTAGGAAATAATATAAACAATTACATCTTTATCTAGCTTGACCTGTTCAGCCAAATCTTTTAACTGGTCTTTAACACTTTTAGATGAAACGCTGACATTTCCTTCGATTTCCATTGCCTTGAGTGGAGTTGTCGGAGCAGGTTTCGGCTGAACTGCAAAAGCTGTCGAGTAACCATATAATTCACTAGACAGAATAAGGAAAAAAGCTAATAGAAAAATATATCTCACCTATTTTCTCCTAAAAAAATCAGAAAGCACCCAACGATTGAGTTGACGTGGGGCGAAACCGCCACCGCGCAACTTTGAGTTCACCAAAAACCGTCATAAGAAAGTCGCTGTTTCGCCCTCACGTCCAATGATTTGTTGGGCGGCGCGTGAATTGGAACAGGTTGCCTTAGCCAGCAGAATTATCCGTAGCAAACCAATCAAACTCAAGGCGGCATTTTATTTTCCATTTTCTCTTATTACTTTGCGCGGGCATCAGTTATTTAATTTTTGAAATATAAAACGTAGAATAAACCCGACAATCAGCACGCCTAAGCCCGTTAAAATAACCGTCAAGCGAAGTGAAATTGCCAGCAGAAAACAAGAAAATAATCCCACGACGGCAATCCATTTCGGGTAGAGTTTATTTTCGGCGGCAAGTTTTAAGGCGGCGATATTGGCGATGCCGTAATACAGCAGAATCGTGAACGCCGCCGCCGCGATGACAAATTGAATCGTGCCGAAAATACTGAGTAAAACGATGACGAAACCGCCTAATAAAATTCCGTAGTCCGGCACGGCATATTTTGAATTCGTGTGTTCCAGAACGCGCGGCAAATCGTTACGCCGCGCCATCGCAAACATCATCCGGCTGATGCCGACGATTTGACTAAGGAGAACGCCGAGCATCGCCGTTGCCGCGCCGATGCCGACAATCCAGAAAACTCCCGGCAATGTAAAGACGCGCGATGCTTCCTGCAAGGGCGATGAACTGCTTGCCAGAATATTCGCGCCGACCGCGCCGACGGCAATCAGAGCGACGGCGATATACAACACGACTGAAACGACAATGGTAATAATGACCGCCCGCGGAATCGTTTTTTCCGGTTCGTGAACTTCCTCGCCGAGCGTGGCGATTCGAGCGTAGCCCGTGTAGGCGAAAAATAAAAGCGCGGCGGATTCCGCGATGCCGGAAAAACCTTTCGGCGCAAACGGCTGTAGATTGTTTATATCAAAAGACGGAATGCCGGAAATGACGAAATATAGAAGCGTTAAAAGCGTCAACGAAACGATTATCGTATTAAATCGTCCGGCTTTTTTAATGCCGAAAAGATTGGCGAAAGTGAGCAAAACAGCCGCGCCGACTGCCGCGTAACGCGCCGGAACCGCCGGAAAAATTTGCGAAAAATATCCGCCGAAACCAAGCGCGACCGTGCCACCCGCCGCGAGCTTGCTTGCCAGAAACATCCAGCCCGCGCTGAAGCCGAACGCCGGATTGAGCAGACGATAACCGTATTCATAAGTTCCGCCCGATTGCGGATAAGTCGCCGCGAGTTCCGCCGAACTCAGAGCGTTACAGGTTGCCGCGACTCCGGCAATTAAAAGCCCGATAAGAAAAGCAGGTCCGGCAACGTCTGCCGCCACGCCCGTGACGACAAAAATTCCCGCGCCGATGATTGCGCCGAGACCGACTCCGACGGCATCAACCAGACGCAAATCGCGGCGCAAATCACTCGCCTGATTTTCAGACGTTTGCGGCTCGTCCGGGTTCATCAAATTCTCTCCTTTGTCTTGCTAAACGAGCGTCAACCGAAAGTTTTCCCGCGCCGACAATCAGCAGAAAAATCGAGCCGAGCAGCATCGCAAAATCCGTCCGCGCCTCGTGCGCCATTCCCCAAAAACCGTAATAGGAAACTTTCCGCAAACTGAATCCCCAAAATTCGTAGCCCAATAAAATCGGGATTTTGGTCGAAACGATGGCGACGAGCATATTAATAATCAGCGGAACGGCGGCAAGCCGCGTCAGTAATCCCAAAAGTATCAACGCGCCGCAGACAATTTCGACAACGCCGACAAACGGAGCGGTCAATTCGGGATTCGGAATGCCGATTTTGGCAAAGCGTCCGATGCCGTTTTCATCAGCGAAAAGAAATTTCTGAATGCCTTCGGACAGAAAAACCGCGCCGACAATCAGGCGGATAAGTAAAGTCGCGGCAGGCGCGTCGGTTAAAGTTATTCGTTCAAATAATGTCATTTGATTTTTCTCGTAAAGTTTGAGTAAAACTCTTCAACGCCGCGCATTGTTTCTGATGCGCTCGACCGCGCCGCGAAAATGAAGCACATTCTCGCTGCGGTGACAGGCGACGCAGGAGTTATGAAAGCGTTCCAATGCCGCGTTCATCTGCGCGACATTTTTATTTTCGATTGCCCGCAAAACCGCCGGAACGTCTTCATCCAGAAAAGCCTTCGACGAAGCGGCGCGTTTCGGACGGCGTTCCAGCGCGAGCCGCATCGTCAAATCAATTTTCCCGGTTTGATATTTGGCGTATTCCCAGTTGCGCTGCTTCGCGGCAAAATGCAGTTCGCCGTAGCGATAACCGATTTCCGCCATCGCCACATCGAGTCCGCGCAGATGCTTTTCGATTTGCGCGAATTTCTCGTCGGCATTTCCTTTGAGCCACGAATCATTTGTCGAAGCAGGCGCGGTTTGAGTCTTTTTATCTTCAGTCTGAGCCATAACTTCGGCTGCCCTAAATCCTCCGTTTTTTTGCCGGAAACTGACGGCAAAAACGCCGACTATCACCAACAAAAACAATATCGCCGCCGATAATTTGTAAAAATTTTTCATAAAACGCCTCCCGATTTTCATTACCTTAAAATACCATTTCAAATGCAGTTTCCGGTTACGCTCATCACGAATAAAAACTATTCGTCTTCAAACAGTTCGCCGAATAATTCTCTGACTTTTACTTTGGCTTCCGCCAACGCAATCTCGCCTTCTTCGGTCGCCCGATAAATGCGGCGCGAGCTTTTCCCGTCGCGCTCGGTGTCCGACCGCAAATAACCTTTTTGCTCCAGCCCGTGCAGAATCGGGTAAAGTGTTCCGGGACTCAGTTGATAGCCGTGCCGTCCTAATTCTTCCATAATGCCCAGCCCGTAAATCGGCTCGCGGACGGCGTGATAAAGAATATGCAGGCGAATCAAACCCGAATAAAGATCGCGGTCTTGCGTCATAATAAAAAGATAACGAAATTCGTTATCGAAATCCGATATGCAAAATCATACTCCTTTGAATATGAATATCAAAGCGAACTTCGCGCTTCGCAGGCATAATCTCATTATTACGGACGCGGCGCAGCCGATAAATTAGCGCAAAGTTTCCGCGCCGCGCTTAAAGAATTAAGGTAAATTGCGGATTTACATTATTCAGGCGAAGCCGCCCAACGGCTGAGATGACGTGGGGCGAAACCGCCAGAAAGCCCGTTTGAGTTAAACACACAACGCGCTAACAAAGTCGCTGTTTCGCCCTCACGTCCATTGAATTGTTAGATGGCGGTGGCAATTGAAGCACCGCCATTTTCTGGCTATACTGGTTCACCTTCAATCACACTAAAAGGCGATTTTGTCGCAACAATTCTTGTCAATCTAAAGCCGGATGACTCCAACAGAGTTTTGAACTCTTCTTCCGTACGCTCTTTGCCGCTCAAATTAACGAGCATTTGTATGTCCAGAATTTTAGAGGGACTAGGCTCATTGCCTTCTGGAACAACCATCTCACAGATTAAGACTTTACCGTTTTCGTTCATTGCCGAACGGATGTTTTGCAGTATTTTAATGCTTTGTCGGTCATCCCAATCGTGGATGATGTGCTTCATTACGTAAGCATCCGCGCCTGTCGGGACACTTTCAAAAAAATCACCGGATGCGAGTTCGACACGGTTGCTGATACCTTCTTTTTCGAGCAGCGCGGCTGCTCCGGCAATGACTGAAGGTTGGTCAAACAATACTCCCTGCATCTGCGGATTCGCTTTTAGTATTCCGGCAAGCAAAAATCCGTGACCGCCGGCGATGTCAACTAATTTGCCGATATTAGAAAAGTCATAGGCATCCACAATGGGCGGAACAGCAGACAACGAAAGGTTAGTCATAGCACGGTTGAAAATCTCTGCGTCTTCCGGGTTTTGAGCCAGAAACGACCAGCTATCAATCCCATGAACTCTATCATGTGCGATTTCGCCTGTTTTTACGCTGTGATGTAACGCGCCAAAATTACGCCAAAGCCACTCTTCACTTTGCATAATCGCAAAGTCGCGCATCGAGTTCGGCGCGTCTGTGCGCAGCAATGCGGCAATCGGTGTTAACTCAAACTTGTGGTCGGCAATTTCCGAAAAAATGCCTACACTCGCTAAAACCCGAAGAACCCGATACAAAGACGGAGCGTGCGTGTCGGTTTGGGCGGCGAGTTCATCGGCGTTTTGTGGCTTCTCCGCCAGCAAATCGGCAATGCCAAGTTTTGCTGCAACCGAAATGCTTTTTTGCATCAATGCTCCGAATAACATCTGCATCAAAATTACTTCGGGCGGCGGAACATTTGCATTACTGGTTTGATTGGGTTGAGTCATATATTGTATCTCCTCTAAAAGCTAAGTTTTCAGAAATATTGGGCGTGTATCACGTCTGTTAATCGCAGACGAGCCATCTAACGGCTGAGATGACGTGGGGCAAAACACCGCGCAAGCTGGCAAACGAAACAGCGTCCGTGTTTTGCCCTCACGTCCATTGAATTGTTGGGTTGCGCCGTTATTTACACGCTACTTCTTTTCTCTTCCTAAAACGTCAAACTTCGGTGCGACTTCAAGTTTAACGTCGGCAACTTGCTGTTCTCCGTTATCAAGCCTGAATGTTGTCGCGCTTGGATAGAAACCTGACTTAGCAGAGTATAAAACATAATCTCCAACTTGAATTTCCATAAATTTATATTTGCCTTTGTCATCGGTGCGCGTTTGTTGTGATTCGGTTGCGTCGTAAGCGTTTGTCAAAGTAACGGTCGCATTTTTAACAGGCGAGCCATTAGCTTGACGCACAACACCGCTTACTGTCATTTGGGAGATGTGATGCAAGTATCCCATTGGAACGCCGACATCAAGAACTTCATCAGCATCTCTGGCAAGATAAAAACGCCAAACTTCCGTATGTCCGTAAGTTCTTGCCGAAACGTCAACACGATATTGTCCCGGCGCAAGTTTATCAGCTTTGTAATTGCCGTCTTTATCAGCGACAACACGACGAACTAATTTTTCAGTCGGCGAGTTTCCGCGTATTCCTTCTAACTCGTAGAAAGAAACTTCAGCTTCTCCGAACGGCTCGCCCCAAAGCGTTGTAACTCGTCCTTTGACGCTGGCGAAATCGTCGTCTCGCGTCAATGCCCACGCCGTTAAAGTTAAAAGCGCAACTAACAAAAGACTAACTGTGATTTTCATTCGCATAAGGATAAAAGAGGGCAACCCAACGGCTGAGATGACGTGGGGCAAAACCAGCTACGCGCAACGTGAAATTAACCACACAAGATTTTAAAGAGAAGCTGTTTTGCCCTCACGTCCATTGAATTGTTCGACGTTGCTTTCATCTTTAGGGCGATTCTTGTATTTCCTTCGTTAAAGCAGAAGACTCTAAAACTTCTAATGAACCCTTTGGCGTAATTTGTATTGCCGTAATTACAAAACGCGACTGAAGAAAACCAAGCAATTCTCGCGCTTCCAAAGTTCCGATAACTTCAACTTCAACTCTTGCAAGAGTATCTTCGTCTGTCAAACGACGAATTTCCTCTATTAGTTTTTGACTCTCAACGCTCAATTTCTGTTCGTCCGCAAGCACGACTTCCGCATAACTATCGTCGCAAGCATTTTGGTTTACGTCGCTAAAATATAAGAAATGTTTGCCAGAAAGATAACCTGTCAAATGAACGTTACTATTGCCTTTGGATTTTGAATCAAGTATGCGGTTCTTTATGGCAACACAAAGCGATGTTGGTTGTGTAAGCGGACGAAGAAAAGGCTTTTCCCAAACGTAGAAAATGGCAATACCAATACCAAAAGCAAAGGTCAGCATAAAAGCTATGGTTGCAACAAGAATTTTGGTTTTAACTTTGCACATAATCAATGAGCCAATCTTAACACAAGGAAAAACGTCGAACGCTTGAGATGACGTGGGGCGAAACACCACACAACTTGGCAAACGAAACAACGTCCGTGTTTTGCCCTCACGTCCATTGATTTGTTGGGCGGCGCGTTAATCACGAGCAACCTTCGACATAACCGATTTCTGGCGACCTGCCAGCTTGAAAACTCGTAACGCGCTTTCCATCGGTTTCAAAAATAATGAAATACTTTCCGCCTTTCATCTCAACTGAAATATAATGTCCGTCATCAACGTATTTATGCTGATAAACTTTATACATTCCTTTGTAAAGGCGTTTGATTCGGGCTTCGGTATCTCCAACCTTTGCGCCTCTATCAGTTGCAAAGCCGCGCTCGAAAACGTCAAATCGCGCAATAGTTCCGTCATTTACCATAAAGCCGATGTCTTTGAAAGCACCTTTAGCTTCATAATAACGGCAATCGCCTTGTTCAACCGTTGTGAGACGAACACCAAGAGCCTTTGACGCTTTTGAAACGGTCATTCCAACTTTGACTGCGCCGAAACTATTGAAAGTTACAACATTTTTAGGAGCGCGTTTAGTTTGTGCGTTCACCAAAAGCGAAACAGTCAAAAGCAAAGCGATTGTTAAAATGAAACTAAAAATCTTCATCTTTCCCATTCTAATTTCGTTCGTCTGGTTTTATAGAGAAGCCGCCCAACTTTGTATTCTACTGAATTATATATTTCTTAGACAGAAGTTTTTATACTTTAATTGTCGGCAGAAGTCAATAATTGCGTTGACTTTTGCAAGCTTTTAGTTTATTTTTCCAGCAAAACACAATTCCGCCTAAAAATTTATGCCGAATTATTAAAATATGTCTGTATTACTTGACCAAGTTCGTGCCGTGCTGCGAATACGCCATTACAGTTATCGAACTGAGAAAACTTATATTGAATGGATTCTCCAATACATCCGGTTTCACAATGTCAAACATCCGGCGGAGATGAACGCCGTCGAGGTCGAGGCATTTTTAACTCATCTGGCAGTTGAACGAAATGTCGCGGCTTCAACGCAAAATCAGGCGCTTTCCGCCTTACTGTTTCTCTATCGCGAAGTTTTGAAGATAGATTTGCCGTGGCTCGAAGAATTTACGCCGGCAAAAAAATCCGCTAATGTTCCGGTTGTGCTGACGAAGGGCGAAGTAAAAAAGATTCTCGAACGGATGAGCGGCACAAATTGGTTGATTGCCAATCTGCTTTACGGCGCGGGCTTGCGCCTGCAAGAGGCTTTGCGTCTGCGCGTCAAGGATCTGGATTTCGGTTTCCGGCAAATCGTCGTCCGCGACGGCAAAGGCGGCAAAGACCGTTTTACCGTTTTGCCGACGAAACTAATCGAACCGCTTCAGAAACAATTAGAGTTTGCCAAAAAGCTGCACGAACACGATTTGCGAAGCGGTCTCGGACGAGTTGAAATGCCGTTTGCGCTGGCGAGAAAATATCCGAATGCGGAAAAAGAATGGGCGTGGCAATATGTTTTTCCGTCGAAAAGTATGAGCAAAAATCCGCGTTCCGGTAAAACGAGCAGACACCACGTTTCGCCTTCGAGTCTGCAAAAAACGTTCAAAGACGCACTGCGAAAAAGCCGCATTGCGAAAAACGCCAGCCCGCACACTCTCCGCCATTCATTTGCGACGCATCTTCTTCAAAGCGGATATGACATTCGCACCGTTCAAGATTTGCTCGGACACAAGGAACTTGCAACGACGATGCTTTACACGCACGTTTTGCAAAATAATCGGCTCGGCGTGAGAAGTCCGGTTGATGTTTAATTAACAAATAAAAATCCCTATTTCACAACTCAATAATCCGGCGGCTTCCATTTCGCTCAATCGAATCTTTGCAAGCCGCGTCTTGTTCGGCTTTTAATTCTTCTTTGGTTATTTTTCCGGCATCATAATCGGCAATTGCCGCCTGCAGTTTTGCGGGTCGCGGCAGCGAGCCGCCGTTCTCGGACGGTATTGGCATCTGAAAATTTTCTTCTTGGTTTTTATTATTTTAGAACAATAGCATTCATTTATTGTTTATCAAGTCATTAACTTATGGCAACCCGCAATATCATAATCTAAAAAAAGAAAGTTGAATGTTCTTTTTAGATAATTTTTTATATTGCAAGAATTGTGAACGGATAAAACGGCAAATTCCGCACAACGCCAAAAACAATCAAAACTACTAAAAATCCCCACAACAGATGAGGTTTGAAGATACTAAAAGATAAACCGCGACCTCTGACAACAACCAAACTCAGCGAAACAAAAAAGTAGATTCCAACAAACAAATAAACCGGCAAAAGCGCGTTAAAATGAAGTGCGCCCAAAACATCACCGTGAAAAAGCGCGTGGAAGCCGCGCGTCAGACCGCAGCCCGGACAGTTCAAGCCGGTTGTCGCGTGAAGCGGACAAACGGGGAAAAATCCGGCGTTCGTCGGATTGAAATAACCAATCACAAACGCACCTGTTGTTGCCGCTAAAATTCCTGCTGCCGCCAAAACGCGCTCGGCTGCAGCAGATTTAACTAGGAAAGATTTGCCACTGGTCATTAATTTCTCAACAGTTTCGGCATAATTTGACCAATTTGTCGGCGGTCGTCTGCCGTCGGGTTTGGCTTTTCTAAAAGTGCCGTGATTTTTTGCAGATCGGCGAGATATTCCGCCGAAACTTTATTCGGCGCGGACTGTATTTGCCCGCGAAGGGAATCCAACGCTCTTTGCTTTTCGCCCGGATTTCGGACTTGCGCTAACGCCTGACTCAAACTTGTCCCGACGTTAAACTGCCACAAATTTAATTCGTCGCTCGCCAGACGACCTTGCAGCGAAGCAATCAAAGATTGTGAAATCGCAATTTGTTCGGGGTTTGTTTGATAATCGGATTTGACGCTTCTTTCCGTAATTATTGTTTTAACAGTTGTTCCGTCAGGTCTTTTTTCCGTGTTTTCGCTGATTTTCCTTTCGCTTGATATGTTTGGTTGAGAACTACCGGAAGTTTCGGCTTGTTTTATTTCCGCCAATCTTTTTAATTGTTCGTTTTCCGCCGTCCAGTCTGCCTGAAACATTTTGGCGATTGAATCAGTGTTTAAAAACATCAGCGTCGGAGAGTGTTGAATGCTTGCCAAATTATAACCGACTCTCGTCCAATTTGTTTTGTCGGCAACAAAATTATAAACAATCACTCCTGATACTTTTACGGGTTGTCCCTGCAAAAGTGTCGGATTAAATTTCGATGAACGGGCAGCTTCTACCGATGCCGTTCTCAGTAAAGGATGACCTGAAACCGCCGTTGCCGAAATTACGTTTCCTTCTTCATCAATCACAACCTGAACATTGACCGCGCCTTCCGCGCCAACCGCCTTCGCCGCTGCCGGATACGCCGGTTTTGTCAGACTTACCGCTTTACCGTTTATTACGCCGCCGCTAATGATTCTAGGTTTTTCCGCCGATGTCTGCTGCGCCGAAGCGATTGAAAAGCCGAATAAAAGAACTGAAATGACTGAAAGAAGTTGTTTTTTCATAGTTTTCTCCAAAATTGTAAAAGTAAGATATATAATTTTAGAATTTATTTCGGCAAAGGTAAAGATTTTTATTTGATTTTTTGCAAGTTTGCGATGGTTTTGCCGATTTCTATTCTGACTTGTTCCGAAGATTTTTGCCCGAATGAGTTTATCAAGTTCTTTAACTGTTCCGAAAAAGCAGGTTGTATGTCGGCAGGCGCATCTTGCACAAAATGCTTGAGAAATTCAAACGATTCTTGGCGTGTCTTTGGATTGCGAAAGAGTTCTTGAAATTTGATAAGGGCAACACCTAAGTTGAATTGCCAAAGACTTTTTTCATCGTTTCCCAAACGTCCGCGAAGATGAGAAATCAGGTTTTGGGAAACGGAAACTTGCTCGTAATTTTGCTGCGGAATATTCAGCCGCGTTTCACCACGTTGGCTCGCGCTGTTTCGACCGACGGAATTTATCACAGTTTTGTTGACAAACAAAGGTTCATTTTTATTCGGATTCGCACGTTTTATTTCTGCCAATTGGAGAATCAAATCGTTTTCCGTTTGCCAATCCGGTTGAAAAGCCTTTTTGATAATCGCGGTTTGCAGAAAGTCAATCGTCGGAACTTTTTCGACCAAAGCCAAATCATAGCCGACCTTAAACCAATTCGGCATTTCAATCAAAAAATTGTAATTGAGATAACCCGAAGTTTTTTCGCGCTGACCATTTATTTTCGGCGTTAGAAACTTTGATTTCAAAGCGGCGGTTTGCGCGGCTTCATAAAGCAGTTGATGACCTGAAACCGCTTTGGCGGAAGTTACGCCGCCATCTTCGTCAATCTCAATTTGAACTTTAACTTTGCCTTCCGCGCCCGCTTCTTTTGCTTCATTCGAATATGTCGGCTTCGCCAAAATAACTGCTTTCGCTTCCCCAATATTACCCGTAATATCGCCGATTCGATAAAATTCGGGCGAACCTAAGTCGTTATCTATTAACACAGGCGGCGTTTCCTGAATCGGGAAAGGCTCTTGCGAAAAGACTCTGACGGAAAACAAAGCGAGAACGGAAATTAAAACAAACGCGGTTTTTTTACTCATACTTTTTTCCTTTTGCCGATTTGAAACGATTATACGCCAAAATTTTGCTTTGCGGAAAAAAATATTTTTACGGATTCGCCATTTGTATAAACAGCGCGTCGGTGGCAATTTTTTTATTTAAGTTGACGTTGAAGTTTTTGCGCATCGTTTCGATTTCCGTCAGCCACGCGGCAAGACGTTTGCTTTCGGCTTTTTCGGCAAGTTTTTTCAGATTGTTTTTGATGTCGGCGTTGACGATATTTTCTTCGCTTTCGCCGAGTGTCAGTTTCCAGACATCGTGAATCAAATTTTCAAGAATTTCGAGCGATGCGTTGTAACTGTCCTTATTTTTCGCATCGTTCATCTCTTCGGCGGTTCGCAAAAGTGTGGCGCGGTCTTGTTTAACCAAAAGACTTTCCAAAACTTTGAGCATCACGTCGCGCCGCTCGCGGAATCCGTCCAAATCAAGCGAAAGCGCGTGTCTGATGCTTCCCGCAGAAAGTTTTGCTAAAATTTCGGCATCATCGGGCGAAATTTTCTTGGTTTCGAGCAGATAATTTTCGATTTCTTTTGGTGGAATCGGCGCAAAACGAATCGTCTGACAGCGTGAAAGAATCGTCGGCAAAAGCGCGTCGGGACGCGAAGTTATCAAGAAAATATACGAGGTCGGCGGCGGTTCTTCCAAAGTTTTCAAAAGCGCGTTTGCCGCATTATCTTTTGCCGTATTTAATTTTTCCGCTTCATCAATCAGCAAAAACCGCGCTTTGGCTTCAAACGGGCGGAAATTTGCTTCCCTTTCAAGGTCGCGCACGGTATCAACCAAAATGTTTTTGCCGTGCGGAATAACCAAACCGATGTCGGCGTGTTCGCTGAAAATTACTTCTTTGTGCGCGTCTTTATCGTCAGATTTCGGAAAAGTAAATTTATCGGCGCGTTTGCAAGCCGCGCAAATATCACACGCTTCAAAACTATTTGGATTTTGACAGACAAACGATTTTGCCAGTTCCAGCGCAAACTGCTTTTTGCCAACGCCTTCCGCGCCCGCAAAAAGCAGTGAATGCGGAACTCTGTCAGCCGCCAGCATTCGGCGCAAAGTTTCCTTGATGTGATTGTTGCCAATGAGTTTGTTGAACATATTTTCACCGCAGAGGCGCAAAGACGCAAAGGATTAGAAGATAAAATATGAGTGATGTGTTTTTCGATTTCTTCTTGGCTGTCATTACTCTGCGTCTTTGCGCCTCTGCGGTTAATTTTTTTTAAAAAATTCCGAAATGATTTCCACCACTTGCGCTTGCACTTCATCAGTTGAACCGCTTGCGTCAATAATACGAAAACGCTTCGGCTCTTTTTCAGCGATTTTTAAGTAAGCATTACGGACACGCGCATAGAATTCCGCCGTTTCCAGATCCATCCGATTTTTTTGCTCGCCGTTTGCGCTTCGGGAATTTGTCCGCAAAAGTGCTTTTTCAACCGGCAAATCAAAAAAAAGCGTCAAATTCGGTTTTAGTCCATCGGTGGCAAGTTTGATAACTTGATTGACGGTTTTTTCGGGAAAACCGCGCCCCGCGCCTTGATACGCAAAAGTTGCATCCGCATAGCGGTCTGAAATAACGATTTTTCCTTCGGCAAGCGCGGGTTTGATGAGAAAATTAACGTGCTGGGCGCGGTCGGCGGCAAACAGTAGAAGTTCGGCGAGCGGCGAAACATTTTCTTCGGTTTCAAGAAATGCTTTGCGCAGACGGCGACCAAGCGGCGTTCCGCCCGGCTCCATTGTTGTCAGAACGTCAAAGCCTCGACTGAAAAGTTCGCCTGCCAGCATTCTGAGCTGCGTTGACTTGCCGCTTCCGTCAATGCCTTCAAAAGTGATAAATTTACCGCGCAAAATATATTATTCCGAATCAACCTTTTTTCGCTCTTGTGAAACTGTCGAAATGGCGTGTTTGAAAATCAAAAAGTCTTGTCCGCCAACGTCGAGCAAAACCGAAAATTTATCGAAACTTTTAATTCTGCCCGAAAGCGTCGCGCCCTGCAGCAGATGAATGATAATGCCGTATCTTTCTCGCCGTGCCGTGTTTAAAAACGCATCCTGGATGTTTTGGGCAGCAGTTTTTTCCATAACATTTCTCTTTATATATTCTTTTGTCCGATTGCAAGTTTAAGTTTATAACAGATTTACCGATACAACAAGAAAAATTTCACAAGTTATTTCAACCCAAGAATTTTCCAGAGATTTTCCTGCGTTTCCGGCTCGTCGCCGAAACCTGCGAGCCAAATTACGCCTTCTTCGCGCCGAACCCAAGAAAGCTGACGTTTGGCGTAGTTGCGAACATCTTGTTTGGTTTGCTCAATCGCGCTCGCTCGTGTTCTTTCGCCGCGCAGATATTCGCTGGCTCGGCGATAACCGTGTGCGCCGAGCGCGTTTGTGTCCTCGCGCAAGCCCTTTTCGCGCAAGGCTTTTACCTCTTCAATCAAACCGTCGGCAAAATGCTTTTCGGCGCGTTCATTTATTTTCTTATACAATTCTTCGCGTGGCGGATTAAGGGCGAAAATTTTGATTCGGGCGGCAAACTCCGGCGGCGCGGCGCGTTTTTCCTGCACTTCGGAAAGTCTTTTGCCGGTTTGAAAATAAACTTCCAAAGCACGCCCGACGCGGACATAATCTCGCGGAAAAAGTTTGTCGGCAGAAACTTTATCTACTTTTTGCAAAATTTTGTAGAGATGTTCCGCGCCCTTTCTTTCCTTTATTTCATTTAACTTCTGTCTTAGCCGTTCATCAGTATTCGGACTTTCAAAAAAAGGCTGGCGCAGCGTGCGGAGATAAAAACCCGTGCCGCCGACCAGAATCGGAACATTTCCGCGTCCTTCGATTTCCCTTATTTTCGCGCCTGCGTCTTCTGCCCAAGCCGCCGCCGTATAATTTATATTCGGCAAAATATAATCAATCAAATAATGCGGAACGCCGCGCTTTTCTTCTTCAGACGGCTTTGCTGTGGCAATTTTAATTTCTTTATAAATCTGAACCGAATCGCAGTTAATTATCTCGCCACCGACGCGCAAAGCAAGTTCAACACCGATTTCGGTTTTGCCCGAAGCGGTTGGACCAACGATAGAGTAAATTGGTTTGTCCATTTCAGATTTGTGCAAAGAAAGAACGCGCCAGAGCGATGAGCAAAATCACGCCCAGCAAAATGAGCGAGCCGATAATTTGATTGCGCGAGAACTTAATCATTTGTGTTAACTTATTCATCACTTCGGCTGACACCTTCGATTTCCAAAACCAAATCCGCGCCGTAACATTTTGCGGGAGTTTGAAATCCGGCACAAAAATTTCCGTCCAAAATCTTTGCTGCGATTTTCAGCGCGGTTAAAGCCGTCAGTGTGTAGCCTTCGGGACACAGCAGACGCGCGGCAACGCAGTTTCCCTGCTCATCCTTTGCCTCGCCCCACAGATACGTTTTGCCTCCGGCGCGTTCCGCGTCATTTGGTCCGCCTTCGGGAATCTGTTTTTGCAGATAATTTTGAACGGGTTTTGCCGCCAGAAGCCAGCCGATGTAACGACTTAGTTTGAGCATCCGCAAATTTGTTTCGGGTAGAATTGTATAAACTTCAATATTCGGAATGCCGGTTGAATAAAAAGCCGTCGCTACATCGCCCCAAGGAATCGTTACGCCCGTTTTTTTAACTTCACCGAAATCAATCTCGCGCGTTTTCCAAGCCGCCGGAACATTAACGATTTCACCGTTTTGGCGAATCGCGCCGCCGCGTCCGACATTCATCGTCATTGTCGCCTGCGTTCCGTGCGAGATTTTTCCGAGTCCGTAAAAAGCTAATGTTAAATGAGTGGCTGACGGCAGACGATTTTTTAAATGAAGCGCAAGACAATCCGACGGCACGACATCAAAACCAACACCCGGCATTATCATTATTCCGGCTTCCTTCGCCTTTTTATCACGCCGCGCCATTGTTTCAAAAACCGCAATTTCGCCCGTAATATCAAGATAATGTTTCTTGTTCCGAAGACACGCTTCGACCACTGGTTTAGACGTAATCGAAAAAGGTCCGGCGCAATGCAAAACAAATTCGATTTCCTTTAACGCCGCGTCAAGTTTAGCGGTTTCTTCCAAACCAAAAACACGAAACGGTAAATCAAATTGTTTGGCGATTTCTTCAACTTTTACCTGATTTCTGCCCGCTAAAACTGGTTTCATTCCGCGCCCGACTGCGTAACGGGTTATCAGTTCGCCGGTGTAGCCGTTTGCGCCGTAGATTAGAAAATTTTTAGACATAAGCTAATCTTGGCATTTCGTCCCAAGTTTTACCTTCAAGTAATCGCCCCGTTTTGTGTTTTCTGACTCCGCCCCATTGTTTGAAGAAAAATGGAACATTTGCAGCTTCGCATTGATCGCGGATGTCTAAAACCCATTTTTCTTTCATTGGACGTGCTTTCGGACCCGATTCTCCGCCGACAATTACCCAATCAATCCCGCTTAAATTAAGATTCGGCAAATTACTCAAAAGCGGTTCGATTGAAAGAAATTTAATATGAGCATCAGTTTCGCGCAAATCCTCAATTCGGTGAACAACTTTCTGATTTTCAACGCTTACGCCCATCCAAATATTTGGCATCCATTTTAGTTCTAAATTAATTTCCTCTAATCTATCAGCCCGTTTTGTCAAAACTTGAAAATTATGCCAATCAGCTTTTGCCATTACATCAAAAACTTTTTGAATGTAATCAAGCGTAATATCTTTATGAAACAAATCGCTCATCGAATTAACGAAAATTGTCTGAGGTTTTTTCCAACTCAAAGGCAATTCCAAGGCTTGGTCTTGAATGGTAAGCGCAAACCCGTTTCGATAGTTCTTTTGTCCCATCGCTTTTAAACGCAAAGCAAGTCTTTCAGCATAACAGTTCTTGCAGCCGTCGCTGATTTTCGTGCAGCCCGTTACCGGATTCCACGTTGATTCCGTCCATTCAATTGTAGATTTTTCAGCCATTTATCTCATTTGTAAAATGTGATTTGCTAACTTTAAAGCTAAACCTTTTGCTTTGGGATTAGGATTACCAATGGCAAAACATAATAAATAAAGAGGATTGTTTTTAGAATTATGAAGTTTCAAAGGATTTCTTGCTACTCCGGCAAAAACTGACTCAAGCCTTTTATTAAAGTATTCTGCAATTGAATCAAGATTTGCCGTCTTCTCAAAACCTCTTTGTATATCAAACAAACTTCTTCTTTCTTTTTCCTTAAAGAAAGCCTCAAACCAATCCTGTGTTCCAAACATTTCATCAAGCCTCTGCTTTACAGGTTCGCTTATTTTTCCATCTTTTCTCAAAAGACGATTTACAGCAACACCAAGCGGGAACAAAATCCAAAGGTCAATCGCCTGAGTTTTAGCAATTGCCTCAATAGTATTCCATTTTACCTGCATTCCGTAAGGGTCAAGGAACACAATAGCTCTTTTAAAACGCCAATCGCCTTGACAAAAATTTCGTAAATAATCATTTGCATCCGCACTGATGGGAAAAATTTTATCAGCAAGATTTGGATAATCGCTTTTGAGGTTATTTAATTCAGAAATCCGCTTTTCATTCTTTTCAATAAAAACATACTCATCAAACGGCGGCTTAACTTCCAAAGCATTTATAGCTGAACCAGCTACAAAATCTTTTACATCATTTTCAGTAAATTCAGGCAGCAACAATTGGCTTTTATCTTTCTCTTTTAGACTGACATAACCCGTCCCTGCAAAAGCATCAACATAAATTAAGTGAAATTTTTGATTTTTCAACGCTGTCGCGTATGTCTGAAGATAACTACCAACTTTGTTTAACTTTTCTTGAGCCCACTTTCCGCCAAATGAGTGTGTCATATTTGATACAATGTTGCTCCTTTGAATAAGTTTTAGAACAATTTTAGATTAAGTGCAAGTGTCTTTTCCAGTTTATCCAAAAATTCTTCGCGGCTGATTTCTTTTGCGCCCAAAACTTTAAAATGCGGAGTCATCAATTGCGTATCGAGCCACGCTGCGCCGCGCTGTCGGAGATGTTCGATTAAAAAAAGAAGCGCGAGTTTTGAAGCATTCGGACGTTTAAAAAACATACTTTCGCCGCAAAAAACGCCGCCCGCGTCAACGCCGTAAAGTCCGCCGACTAGTTCTGTGTCGTCCCAAACTTCGACGCTGTGCGCGTCGCCCGCTTTGTGAAATTTTGTGTATGCCTCAATAAATTCTTTTGTTATCCATGTTCCGCTTTCGTGAGTGCGTTTTGTTTTCGCGCAATTTTTGATAACCGCTTGAAAATCTTTATCAATCGTAAATGTAAAATTGGTTTTTCGCCATTCCTTTCGCAGTGTATGCGGAATGTGAAGTTCTTCAAATTCTAAAATCGCCCGCTTTTCAGGACAAAACCATGGAAGTGGCAAATTATTAATATGCCACGGAAAAATCCCTTTTCGATACGCGGTTCGCAAATTTTCAATCGTCAAATCGCCACCGAAACCGATAATATCGCGGGCGTTATAATAATAGTCGCCGAACAAAACCCATTCGGTATATTCGTGTGTGCGCGGATTTGGAAAATTTATCGGATACATAAAAACTGTCGGTTTTTTGCGTCTTTTGATTTAAAAACTTATAATCACAGCCAACTGTTTACCAATTATAAATCATCTTTAAACTTGCAGCATTTTGCTGAAAATAAATTTTTAAAAGAGGTTTCCCGTATGAAAAACAAACTTTTCGCGTTGCTTGTCGCTTTTGCATTTGTCTTAAACGGCATTGGCACGGCGTTTGCCGATACGAATTCGAATAAAAAAGCCGGTCAAACATCACAACTCGTCGCGCTACTGCCGGCTTCCGACGGCGTGATGACTTTGGACATGCAGCGTCTTTTTAACGATGCGCTTCCGCAGATTTTGTCGGGCAATCAACCGATGCTCAACAAAATTGTCAGCCAGATTGACGAAATCAAAACTAAAACGAGCATTGATTTGCGGCAATTTCAACAGGTCGCGGTCGGAGTGGCAAGCAAACAAATTTCGGCAAAAGAAATTGATTTTGAGCCGGTTGTGTTAGCGCGCGGAACTTTTAACGCCGGAGCATTATTGGCAGTTGCCAAACTCGCCTCCAAAGGCAAATACCGCGAAGAAAAAATCGGCGACAAAACCGTTTATGTTTTTACGATGAAAGATGTCGCGGAAGAAAATAAACCGCA
The DNA here is from genome assembly GCA_002050455.1 of Acidobacteria bacterium 5-1. Classification (GTDB taxonomy): domain Bacteria; phylum Acidobacteriota; class Blastocatellia; order Pyrinomonadales; family Pyrinomonadaceae. The sequence goes on from MWZA01000131.1 coordinate 18,337, forward strand.
AACAAAAAATTCGTGGTTTGATAAAGCTATTGACCGGATGTTTGCGGGTTTGAGCCGTGAGTTTGCCATAACTTCTTACGACAACAATACTTTGGCAATCGGTTCACTGGCGCGTGTGCGCGAAACCTTGCAGGCGAAAACACGCATTAGTAACGAATTTTTGGATTTGGTTTTTCGCAAACAAAACGTCGTGATGAGTTTCGGCGCAAATTTGCCGGACGGATTGTCGAAATTTGTTAATCTGGACAACGACGAATTCGGCAAGAACCTCGACGCGATTCGGCAAATTTACGGCACATTGGAT
>MWZA01000195.1 GCA_002050455.1 Acidobacteria bacterium 5-1
GACTTTGACCGATAAACTCGCCGAAAATCTGGGCGAAAGTATTCAAATCGGCGCGGAGGTTGCACAAATCGAAAAACTTTCGGACGGAAAATGGTCTGTTAAAACAAATTTCGGCGAAAACATTTTTGACGCGCTGATAATTTCCACGCCTGCCGAAGCCGCCGCGAAACTAATCACAAATTTTGACGCGAATTTAAGCGACCGACTCAAAAATATTTACTATCCGCCGATTGCAATGGTTTTTTTCGGCTGCAAAAAAGAAACCATCGCGCATAATCTCGACGGTTTCGGTTTTTTAGTTCCGAGTTTGGAAAAGCGAAAAATTTTAGGAACAATCTGGAATTCCGCCGTTTTTGAGAATCGCGCGCCGGACGGTTATCATTTATTAACGAGTTTTGTCGGCGGTGCGCGGAATGCCGCAGTTTTTGAAAAATCGGATGAAGAATTGTTTGAGATTGTGTTTGAAGAATTGAAAAGCATTTTAGATTTGCGCGTTAAACCGGAATTTACGCATATCAAACGCTGGCGAAAAGCGATTCCGCAATACGAATTGGGCTACGAGAAAGTAGAAAATTCAATCGAAGATTTTGAAAATAAAAACAAAGGGATTTACTTTTGCAGCAATTTTTATAAAGGAGTCTCGGTTAGTGATTGTGTCAAAAACAGCTTTGCAGCGGCGGAAGAAATCTCAAATTACTTGAATAAATAAGTTTATTGTAATGAACAAAAATCACACTTACCCGAATTTCCCGATTTCGCGTTTGCGGCGTTTGCGGAAGACTCCCGCGCTCAGGAATATGTTTCGGGAAACTCATTTATCGAAAGAAGATTTTATCTATCCTTTGTTTGTCGTCGAAGGCAGCAATATAAAAAGGGAAATTTCTTCGATGCCGGGACAGTTTCAAATGTCGGTTGACAGTGTTTTGCGTGAATGCGAAGAGCTGCAAAATCTCGGTTTGAACTCGATTCTGCTTTTCGGCATTCCTGAAACAAAAGATGAAGTCGGTTCGGGCGCGTATGACGCGAACGGCATTATTCAAAAAACCTTGCGTGCCGTCAAAAAAGGATTTCCCGAAATGCTGGCGATAACGGACGTCTGCCTGTGCGAATATACTTCGCACGGTCATTGCGGCGTAATTGAAAACGAATATGTGCAGAATGATAAAACACTTGAGCTTTTGGCGAAGGAAGCACTCTCGCACGCCGAAAACGGAGCCGACATTATCGCGCCGAGCGATATGATGGACGGGCGCGTAGCGGCAATCCGAAAAACTCTCGATGAAAACGGTTTTACGGAAACACCGATTATGGCTTATTCGGCGAAATATTCGTCGGCTCTTTACGGTCCGTTTCGTGAAGCAGCGGAATCTGCGCCGCAGTTCGGCGACCGCAAAAGTTATCAAATGGATTTTGGAAATTCTGACGAAGCGATGCGCGAAATTGCTCTGGATATTCAGGAAGGCGCGGACATCGTGATGATAAAACCCGCCGTTTCCTATCTCGACATTATCCGGCGCACGAAGGAAAATTTTAATATCCCCGTTGCGGCGTATCACGTCAGCGGCGAGTATTCAATGATAAAAGCGGCGGCTGAACGCGGCTGGATTGACGGCGAGCGCGTGATGCTCGAATCTCTGACAGCGATAAAACGCGCGGGTGCGGATGTTATAATTACTTATTTTGCCAAAGAAGCGGTTGAGTTAATAGAAAATAGATAATTTGAAGAACGAAAATATTATCTATTATCCATTATTTAGGAAATGAACACTACAAAAAGCGACAAATTATTCAAAGAAGCACAAAAACTTATGCCCGGCGGCGTAAATTCGCCGGTTCGTGCATTTAAATCAGTCGGACGCAATCCGCTCTATATCAAAAAGGCGAAAAGCGCGAAACTGACCGACGCGGACGGCAATGTTTTTATAGATTACATCGGTTCGTGGGGTCCGATGATTCTCGGACACACGCGCAAAGAAGTTATCAATGCCATCAAAAAAGTCGCCACCGACGGCACGAGTTTTGGCGCATGTTGCGAACAGGAAATTTATCTCGCCAAACTGATAAAAAAATTCGTGCCGTCGGTGGAAATTGTCCGAATGGTCAATTCCGGCACGGAAGCGACGATGAGCGCGATGCGTCTGGCGCGTGGTTTTACGAGCCGCGAAAAGATTATCAAATTTGAAGGCTGCTATCACGGACACGCCGATTCGTTTCTTATCAAAGCCGGTTCGGGCGTAGCGACACTCGGTTTGCCTGACAGTCCGGGCGTTACGAAATCTACGGCAAAAGACACGCTCACCGCCAAATATAACGACATCGAATCGGTTTATCAATTGGTCAAAAAAAACAAAGACAGCATTGCCGCCGTTTTTATTGAACCGGTTGCGGGAAATATGGGTTGTGTTCCTGCTGAAAAAGAATTTTTGCAGAAACTCCGCGAACTTTGCACAGCGGAAAAAATTGTTTTAATTTTTGACGAAGTGATGTCGGGTTTTCGGCTCGCTCGCGGCGGCGCACAGGAAATTTATGGAATTACGCCTGACTTGACAACATTTGGCAAAATCATCGGCGGCGGTTTGCCGGTCGGCGCATATGGCGGACGCGAAGAAATTATGAAGCTGATTGCGCCTGCGGGACCTGTTTATCAAGCCGGAACTTTGTCGGGAAATCCTTTGGCGATGCAGGCTGGTTACGAAACATTAAAGATAATCGACAACGACAAAAACTTTTACAAAAAACTCGGCGAGAATTGCCAATATCTTTACGACGGCTTGCTCGAAGTGAACAAAAAACTCAATAAAAATCTAACTTTGAATAGTTGCGGTTCGATGTTCACAATGTTTTTCACTGACCAGAAAGTAACCGATTTTGACAGCGCAAAAACTTCCGACACAAAAGCATTTGGCAGATATTTTAATCTGATGTTGGAAAACGGCATTTATCTTCCGCCGTCGCAGTTTGAAGCGTGGTTTGTATCGGCGGCGCATTCGCATAAAGATTTGGACAAAACGATTAAAGCGCATCACTCGGCAATGAAAGCATTATGAGCATAAAATATGAAATTAAGAACTTTCGACAAGTTAATTTTTGCTTTCGATAATGGCTGGGCATCAGCAACGGCTTATTACTTAAAACGACATTTTATAGGAAAGTTTAATTTGTTTGCAAAGCATAAATGAATCGTTTCTTAAATTTTGTATCAATATCGTTAAGCACGCTTGCCTTGCTGTCGGTAATATGGATTATTGTTCCCGCGCCTTCTTTTTCCGTTTGGCTTTTTTCCGTGGCGGTAAGCGAATGGAGTTTGTGGTTTGGCGCGCTTGCTCTGACTGGGATTATTTGCAGCGTGTTTGTTCGCATCGCTTACGGAACCGGAAATACTTGGTTTGTTTCAGTGATAATCGGCAGCCTTGCTTTGATTATTTCATTCTATCCACTTTTTAGTGTTATTTCAGCAGCACGCCGACACAATGTTTCACTCTCGCTGTCGCAGTATTTTAGCGGATTGCGCTCAAATAATAATTTTTCTGAAACTGAGTCGGATAATTTTACAACTTACTCTTTCGCGCAAGTTGACGGACAAGATTTAAGGTTAGACGTTTATTTGCCGACAAATGAAACAACAAATAAAGGCGCGGGAATAATTGTTGTTCACGGCGGTTCGTGGCGCAGCGGCAAACGAAGCGATTTTCCGCAGTGGAATCAGTGGCTGACAAAACAAGGTTTTGTTGTCTTTGATGTTGATTACCGGCTTGCGCCGCAGCCGAACTATCTGACAGCGACCGGCGATGTTAAATGCGCTGTCCGATGGGTTAAAGAAAATGCCGCAAAATTCAAAATCGCGCCCGACCAAATTGCTCTTTTCGGACGTTCCGCCGGAGCGCAGCTGGCTTTGCTTGCCGCTTATTCTGCCAGTGATGCGCGGCTTCCGGCAAGTTGTTCGGAGAAGGAATCGAGCGCAGATGTTCGCGCCGTCGTTTCCCTTTACGCGCCGACCGATTTGCTGTGGGACTATGATAATCCGGCAAACCAATTTGTTATTAACGGACCTGCAACGCTGGCTGATTTTCTCGGCGGGAATCCGCATGAGTCCGATGAAATGCGTAATCGCTTTATTCTCGCATCGCCCGTCGCGCACGTTACTTCCGCAACGCCGCCGACTCTGCTCATTCACGGCGGGCAAGACCAACTCGTCAGAAGCGAGAATTTAAAGTTGCTTGCCGATAAATTAAAAGAAGCAGACGTGCCGCACAAAACACTTTTTATTCCCTACGCGCAGCACGGCTTTGATTACAACTTTAACGGCTGGGGCGCACAGATTGTCAAGCCTGTTATTTCGGAGTTTTTACGCGAAAATACTAAAGCAAGATAATCGCAAACAAAGGTCGTCAACTTTGATAAACAGCGTTTTCCGCGTTGCCGATTTCCAAACAAAACTTTTCGCGCTACGCTTTGATTGATTCGCCTTTTTTATTTATTTTTGTTTTTTTGCGCCGCTTCAAAACGGGCGCGGATTGACTCGTCGGTTAATTCCACTCGCGGATTTAAGACGTTATCGGCAACCAGCGAAAAGTCCGCGCACTTTAACTCGGATATTCCATATTTGGTAACCCATAAATTCGGCGGCAAATTTAGCTCTGCCGACAATTGGCTGAGAAATTCCTCAAGCGTCCGCCGTTTATTTTCCGGCTCATAAAAGATTTCAATCTGGTAAAGTTTCGTGTCAAAAAAGCGCAAATACAAAGCCCGCACTCCGGGCAAAAAGCGCGGCGGTTCTTTCTCAATAAAATTTTGAAAAAATGAACCTTCTCTTTTAATTTTTAATTTTAAATCTTTACCGAAAATACTTTTGACTTGAGTCGGGGTCATTTCAAGCCGTAAGCCAAACAAAGTCGGCGCGTCTGCTGACTCCAAACGGCAGGCTTTTTCTTGCGCCGCGCAGTTTATAATAAAATTCAATAATATCAGCAGTAGCAAAAACACTCTCATAATAACCCGGAGTTGCACTAACAAATTCGCGGCAGCTGTTCGCCGACGAGCATATCAACGATGCGCGTTCCGCCAAAGCCGGTTTTCATCGCCACGATGCCTTGCGGTTCGGCGTTGACTTCGCCGATGATACAGGCGTTTTGCCCGTATTTGTTTTGCTTCATTCGTTCAACAATTTTGTCGGCGATGTCGGCGGAAACTATCGCCAGCAGTTTTCCTTCATTGGCGACATAAAGCGGGTCGAGACCTAAAATCTCGCACGCGCCTTTGACTTCTTCGCGCACCGGAATCTGATTTTCGTAAATTTCGATATAAACTTCGGAACTCATGGCGATTTCATTGAGCGTTGTCGCCGCACCGCCGCGTGTCGGGTCGCGCATTGCGCGGATTGCTTCAATATTTCCCAATCTTGTTGCCTCATCAAGTATTTCTTCGACAAGTAAATTTAACGGCGCGGAATCGCTTTCGATTTCCGTTTCGAGGTCGAGTTCGCCGCGGGCAATCAAAATTGTCGTGCCGTGGTCGCCGAGCGTTCCGCTTAAAATTACTTTATCGCCGACTTGGGCGCGTGAAACGGAAATATTTGCGGGCGATTCGATAACACCAATGCCGGAAGTGTTGATAAAAATTTTATCCGCGCCGCCTTTCTGGACGACCTTCGTGTCGCCGGTAACGACTTGCACGCCTGCTTCCAAAGCCGCGTCGCGCATTGATTCGAGAATGCGCCGCAAATCCGCAACGGCGAAACTTTCTTCCAAAATAAATCCGGCGGAAAGATAAAGCGGACGTGCGCCGCTCATCGCCAAATCGTTGACCGTGCCGTGAACGGCAAGCGAGCCGATATTGCCGCCGGGAAAGAAAATCGGGTCAACGACGTAAGAATCAGTTGTAAAAGCGAGTTTTGTTTTTTGGTTATCGCCGCCGACTTCAAAGACGGCTTGGTCTTCGAGCAGTTCGAGCAATGGATTTCTCAGATATTCGAGAAATAATCCTTCAATCAACTCGTGCATTGATTTACCGCCACTGCCGTGCGCGAGCGTGATTTGTTCGTCGCGGAATCTGCGCTTTCTGCGTCGCGCTACCTCGACGCGCTCGAAAAGTGGATTTGTTGTAAATGATTCAGTCATAATTTTATAAGAAAAACTAACAGGGATGGACAGGATAAACAAGAATAAAAAGAAATTTCAAAATTGATTTTATCCTGTCTATCCTGTCCATCCCTGTTAGTTTCTACTTTGCTTTCCACTATGCCGAACGCTGGGCGATTTTCGACAGCCGCCCGAAATTGTAATAAGCCGCACACGCGCCTTCTGAAGACACCATACACGAGCCAATCGGCGTTTCGGGTGTGCAGGCTGTCCCGAAAACTTTGCATTCCCAAGGCTTTTTCACGCCCTTCAAAATCTCGCCGCACTGACACGCTTTCGGGTCGGCGATGCGATGTCCCGGCACGTTGTATTTGAGTTCGGCATCGAAGGCGGCGTATTTTTTGTTCAAGCGCATTCCGCTGTGGGCGATTGAGCCAAGCCCGCGCCACTCGAAATAATCACGCAGTTCAAAGACTTCAAAAAGTGCTTCAAGTGCTTTTTGATTTCCGTTGCGTTCAACGACGCGCCCGTATTGATTTTCGATTTCGACGCGATTTTCAACGATTTGTTTGACAATCATATAAACCGACTGCAGAATGTCGAGCGGTTCAAAGCCTGACACGACAAGCGGTTTGCCGTATTCGGTGTTGACGAATTCATAAACGCGCGTGCCGATAACCGTGCTGACGTGACCGGGACCTAAAAAGCCGTCAAGCTGCAAATCCGGCGAATCTAGCAAGGCTTTGAGCGCGGGAACAATCGTGATGTGATTACAAAAGATGCTGAAATTTTTCACGTCGTCTTTCGCCGCCTGCAAAATAGTTAAAGCGGTCGAAGGTGATGTGGTTTCAAATCCGAGCGCGAGAAAAACGATTTGTTTTTCCGGGTTCATCTTGGCAATTTTCAGCGAGTCGAGCGGCGAATAAACCATTCGGATATCCGCGCCCGATGCTTTTGCGTCGAGCAAGCTCGTTTTTGAACCGGGAACGCGCATCGCGTCGCCGTAAGTCGTAAAAATCACTTCCGGTTTGACGGCAATCGAAATCGCATCATCCACGCGCCCAATCGGAAGGACGCAGACCGGACAGCCCGGACCGTGAATCATCGTGATATTCGGCGGCAATAAATCTTCGATGCCGTATTTGAAAATCGTGTGCGTGTGTCCGCCGCAAACTTCCATAATCTTGAGCGGTTTGTCGGTCATTTTCGCAATCTCTTCGGCGAGTTTTTGCGCGATGTCACCTTGCCGGTATTCGTCTATAAACTTCAAATTTCACCTCCAATTCTAACCACCGATTTTTAAGAGGAAATTAACAGGGATGGACAGGATGAACAGGATAAAATCAATTTTGGAACAATTTTTTTATCCCTGCCCATCCCCTTCATCCCTGTTAATTTCCTCTTCACTTTCCATCAACCCGCGATTTTGCAAAAAGCTGTGAACCATATCCCACAAAATATGATAAAGCGCGACGTGCGATTCCTGTATTCGGTGAATGCTTGAAGTCGGCACGGTCAAACAGAAATCGAGTTCGCCCTTTGAATGCGCTTCCGCCATATTGCCGCCGTTGCCGCCCGCAAAACCGATGGTTGTCAGATTCATCTTCCGCGCCGTTGCAAAAGCGTGCATCAGATTTTCGGAATTGCCGCTTGTCGAAAGTCCAATTAAAGAATCGCCTTCTTTGCCAAGCGCGATAATTTGTCGCGTGAAAATATCGCCGAAACCAACATCGTTTGCCACCGCCGTCACCATCGCCATATCATTTGTCAAACAAATCGCGGGCAGAGCTTTGCGCCCGACTGTTATCGGGTGCATAAATTCAACGGCGATGTGCTGCGCGTCGGTTGACGAACCGCCGTTGCCGCAAACCAGCAATTTGCCGCCGCGATGAAACGAGTGTGCCAGTTGATGCGATAATTTAAGAATTTGGTCGGTGTTTTCTTCAAAAAACTTTGTTTTCACCTCAACGCCTTCCCGCGCTTTTTCCATCAGCGAAAAGCGCAGCTCTTCCATCGAAACTTGCGGTTCTGCGCTTTCTTGGTGCAGAAACGGATAAAATGAGCGCGAAAAATCTTGTGATGTTGAATCGTTCATAAATCATTACTCCAAAGCGGTTTTAAACTGCTCAAATTCATCATCAAACTGCCCGATTTCTTCCAGCACGCGAAGCGTTTCGGCGGCTTGCTTTTCGTCAATTTTCGTCATCGCAAAGCCGACATGAATCAAAACATAATCGCCGATGGCAATCTCATTTTCCTCAAGCATTCCGACATTTACGTTGCGCCTTACGCCGCCGACATCAACTTTGGCAATGCGGTTTTCCATATCAACCATTTCAACAATTTTTCCGGGTATTGCTAAACACATAAATTAAATTCTCCCTGCCATAATTCGCGCATTGGCAATCGCCGCCTGACCGAGCGAAATGCCGCCGTCGTTGGTTGGCACGCGGCTGTGCGTGAAAACCTCGAAGCCGTCCGATTTCAAAATGCGGCAAGTTTCTGCAAGCAAAAACAAATTTTGAAAAACGCCGCCTGACAACGCGACGCGATTCAGATTTCTTTCATCTCTTATTTCGCGGGCAATAAGAGTAATCAGATGAGCCACGCCGAGATGAAACTTCGTGGATATAATTTGCGGAGAAACTCCCGTCATTAAATCCTCAGCTATTTTTTTAATTACGTCGCTAACCTTAATCATACTCTTATCTTCCGCAATCTCAAAGAAATATCTGTCAGAACAGCTTTTTTCGGCAATTACTTCCAATTCAATTGCCGCTTGTCCTTCATAATTGACCGTGTTTCTTAAACTTAGCAAACTCGCCACGCCATCGAAAAGTCTGCCCATACTTGATGTTTGCGGGCTGTTTATTTCTGTTTGTATCATTTGCCGCAGAATTTTCCATGCACTTTGATTTAAATTTTGAATAAACGGAATTTCCAGATGAACAAAATCATCGCCAAACGCTCGCTGCAAATAAGCCGCCGCCATTCGCCACGGTTCGCGGATTGCTTTTGCGCCGCCGGGCATCGGAACGTATTCAAGATGCGCGATGCGCTCGGCTTGCGTAAAATCAGCGACAAAAAACTCGCCGCCCCAAAGTTTTCCGTCCGTTCCAAGTCCCAAACCGTCAAACGCCACGCCGATAACTTCGCCGTCAATTTCATTATCAGCCAGACAACTTGCAATGTGTGCATGATGATGCTGAACGCCGATTTTTGCCAGCTTTTCATCAAGCGCGAGTGCATATTTTGTCGAAAGATATTCGGGATGCAAATCATAAGCAATAATTTCCGGCTCAAGATTAAAAAGCCGTTTGAAATGTTTGATTCCTTCCGTAAAAGATTTCAGTGTTTCCAAATTTTCCAAATCGCCAATGTGATGACTCAAAAAAGCGTAATTCTCTTTGGTTATGCAAAAAGTGTTTTTCAGTTCCGCGCCGCAAGCTAAAATTTGCTTCTCGAATTTGAATGCGGCGTTAATCGGCGTGGGCGCGTAACCGCGAGAACGACGCAAAATGATTTTGGATTTTGGATTTTGGATTTCGGATTTATCTTCTTTCAATCTATGTTCATCTGTATTTATCTGTGGTTGAGTTTCTTCCTCTGCGCCACTGCGCCACTGCGGTGTAAGTTTTAAAACTCGCACAACCGAATCATCCGTGCGAATGTTTATCCGGCGATTGTGAAACAAATAATAATCGGCAATCTTATTTAATCGCTCGTTTGCATCTTCGTCTTCAAAACAAATCGGCTCGTCAGAAACATTTCCGCTCGTCATCACCAAAGGTTTTTCGAGATTTTCCAAGAGCAAAACGTGCAACGGCGTATAAGGCAACATAAAGCCGAGATTTTTTGCCTTCGGCGCGATTGCTTCGGGAATTTCAGCATCAGGTTTTTTTTCAAGCAAAACAATCGGACGTTGTTTGGATAAAAGTAAATATTTTTCAGTTTCCGAAACAAAACAATATTTTTCGATGACTTTAATCGAATTTGCCATTAGCGCAAACGGTTTATCTTCACGATATTTTCTTTTTCTTAATGTTTGAACCGCTTTCGCATTCAGCGCGTCGCAGACGAGATGAAAACCGCCGATGCCTTTGACGGCGAGAATCTTTCCATTTTCTAAAAGTTGTTTCGCTTGCTCAATTGCATCTTTGATTTCCTCTATATTTCTGTGTTTCTGCGGTTCAATTTCGCTTGAACGCAAAAAAACTTTCGGTCCGCAATTGGCGCAGGCAATCGGTTCAGCGTGAAATCTTCTGTCGAGCGGATTTTCATATTCGGCGCGGCATTCGTTGCACATCGCAAACTCGTGCATCGTCGTCTGCTCGCGGTCATACGGCACGTTTTCGATAATCGTAAAACGCGGTCCGCAATTGGTGCAGTTGATAAATGGATAGCGAAAGCGTCTGTCATTCGGGTCGAACATCTCGCGCAGGCAATCGGCGCAACTGGCAATGTCGGCTGAAATCGGCACAAACTTCGCGCCGTTTGATTCGCTTTCGACAATGCGGAAATCTTTGAAGTTGGCGGGAATTGGTAAATTATCTAATTCGACGGATTCGATGATTGAAAGCGGCGGCGGATTTAATTTTATTTCGTTGACAAATTCGGCTATCGCTTGCGCTTCGCCCTCGACATCAATCAAAACGCCGCTCGCATTATTAAAAACCTTACCTTTAAGTGCGCGTCGGTGAGCCAGCAAATAAATAAACGGGCGAAATCCCACGCCTTGAACTATGCCGCGCACCAAAATTTGGGTTCGCCTTGTCATAAAAACTTATATTTAACATTGAACAGTTTATGATGGCTTGCTTTTTTGCATCGGCATTCGGCTTAGCAACTTACGAATGCCGATGCTCCGGCTAAAAAACGGCACTTGTTGAAACTACTTCCGGCAAAATCCTTCACCTTCTTTGATAATCAAACAATTTTTTTCGTCCAACAACCATTTCAGTCCAGTTTCCTTCCCGCTACCGGCGCGGATGTGTATTCTGTCGTTTCTTTTTTCAAGCGCAAGAATTCTAACCATTCATCCATTCCCGCGCCCGTTTTTGATGAAACTTCAAATACTTTCATTCCCGGACGCACGGCTTGAATGCTCGCGTGTGCGGCTTGCGAATCAAATTCAACCGCTTCCGCCAAATCCATTTTTGTAATCACGGCGACATCAGCCGTGTTGAAAATTGTCGGATATTTGAGCGGTTTGTCTTCGCCTTCGGTTGTGGACATCAGCACGACGCGCAACGCTTCGCCTAAATCGTAGCTCGATGGACAGACGAGATTGCCGACGTTTTCAATAAACAAACAATCGAGTTCATTTAAATCCCAATCGCCGAGCGCGTTTTCAACCATAGTTGCTTCGAGATGACAAATCGTGCCGGTAACAATTTGTTTGACGGGAACTTCGGAACGCGCCAGCCGCGCTGCATCATTCGCCGTCGCCAAATCGCCGACGAGCGCGGCAACCCGGTAATTCGGGCGCAAATGCGTCAAAGTCTTTTCCAGAAACGCGGTTTTGCCCGAACCCGGACTTGATACGAAACTGGCGACAAAAACATTCGCCTGCTGAAAACGCGCACGTAATTCACGTGCCAGTAAATCATTCTGCTTTAATACATTTTTTCTGACTTCTACAAGTCGAGGTTCTGCACTCATTTTATTCAATCTCCAAAGCTGTAACTTCCATTTCACGTCCGCGCACGACTTGCGGTGTCGGAGTTTCGCACGTCGGACAACATAAATTATTTATCGAAACCGGCGCGGTTTCAATTTCACATTTCGGACAAAAAACTATAATCGGAACTTCCTCAATTACCAGACGCGAGCCTTCCATCGGCGTTCCTTCGCAAACCACGTCGTAAGAAAAAAGAAGAGCGTCTTTGACCACGCCAGACATTGCTCCCAACTTGAGGTAAATTGCATTTACTTTGACATCACCGCGCTGCGCCGCTTCTTCCGCCGCCATATCAACCATACTAATGGCAATCGAAAGTTCGTGCATATTTCGTAATCGTCAATAGCAACTCCGTCTTTCTCTATTTACGATTCATGACTTATTAGTTCTGATGTCAAACGAGAATTTCAATTCGTCCTTTACCTTGAGCGTGCCGCCAATGACGGAAATTAATTTGATATTGTAATTACTTTGTCGCAATGAAAACTCGCCTTCGGCGCGTAAAATTTCGCCGTCCGGCGTTACTTGCGCGACAATTGTCTGCTCGCGGGTAACGCCGTGCAAAGACAATCTGCCGTTGATTTTAACTTGAAACTGATTTTCGGCAACCGGCTTTGCGGCGATACTTGAACTCTCGTAAATAATTTCTGGGTAACGCGATGTTTCAAGCACATCTTCGCGGATTGCACGCTGCATTTCTCGTTTATCTTTTTCGCTCACGTCGCCGATGACCACGAGAGAAGCGGGTTGCACCGACATCATCAATGAAGCCGATTCGAGCGCGGCGGGCGAAAACTGCGCGTCGCCGCCGAAATCACAAATCACAAACGTCGGGTTATGACCGAATGCCGAAAACAGTCCTCCGGCAAACGCTTGCACAATGAATTGACTCCGACTTGCATCTATTTTGTAATGCACGACTTAAAACCTCATTTCCGTTTATTCATAACACGCTGCGCGTTGCCCGCCGCGTCATTTCAGCCGTCAATCCATAAACAAGGTGCGAAGCGAGTCCGTAAGCGTGCGTCGAGAGCGGATATTCGGTCGGAGCTTTTGAAAGACCAAGCAACGGTACAATGCCTTCGTCCGCCGCAATCCAGATAAATGCGCCGAACGGCAAACCTGCACCGGCGGTAATTTGCGGTAAAAATTCCGCCGCCGCGCCATATGCCGCGCCAGAAGTTAATCCATAAGCGTAATGAAAAGCGGTTCCGGCAGTTTCTTTTTCGCTTTCCGTCAAATTGTGGTCGAAAACTTCTTTGGAAATGAAATTTGAAAGCCGTTCCGTCGCGTCGTCGTCCGCGTCATCTTTACCTTGTTTTTGCAAAATACGTCCCGCGCCGCGTTGCGGCAAACCTTTCTGCATAGATTGTGCGCCGTGTGAACGTTCTTCGCCTTCCGCCAACTTTTGCCACAGAGATTGAAATTGATTCATCACCACCGATGCGACAATTCCACTGACAACACCTGCTATAATTCCTTTCCAAACATCGCCGTCGTGTCGCTCTTTTTCTCTATTCTGTTTCATATTCTCAATCTTACCCGTCTCATTACACACGCCGCTTCCGCCGTGCAAACTTAAAATTAACTTGAACGAATTGGCTAAAACCTGAAATTTTATTTTAAATTTTTTGACGGCGTTCTACATCTTGTTTATCCTGATATACCTCATAATGTCGGGCAGACTTAAAATCACTGCAACGGCAATAATCGCAAGAATTGCGCCTCCGATAACATACAAAACAACCATTCCACTCATAAACGGCATCTCCTTTTTAGACTTAAACTCTGCCCATGTTCGTTGTTTATTCTACATTGTGCTGATTTTAATATACCGCTTAATATCGGGCAGACTGATAATAACTGCCGCCGCCATTAAAGCGAGAGCCGTGCCGCCGACAACTTTCCAGGCTGTCCCGGCGAGTGAACTTCCGCTCCGATGTGTCGAAATTTGTTGGTTATTTTTTCTTCTCTCAATTTCATTATGTTTCATGTTTTTACTCCCTTTAAATTTATTATTTATGCTGTCGCACTCTGTTGACTTTCTTCCAAAATTTTTGCCACGAGTAATTCGATTAAACTAACCGCTTCGTCAATGGCAAGCGCAACCGGCTCGCTCAATCCCATTTTTTCCTCATCGGCGGCAAGCAGTTCGGGTTCGCAGCCAACAAGCAAAATACGCTTAAATTCGCCGCCCATTGATTTAACCATTGCCAAAACCTTCATCGGATTCATTCCGTGCGGTTCGACCTGCATTTCCTGTGCGTTTAGATTATCAAGTTCACTTAAATCAGGTTCAATCGTATAAAGCGTTCCGATTTCACCGCCGCGCGGTGTCGCGTCAACAAAAATCGTTACGTCGTAACCGTCGAGCAAAGCATACGCCAAGTCCAAACCGCGAATGCCGTAATCAACCACGCGCACTTGTTTGGGCAATTTCCGCGTGAGTAAAAGCCGCCGCGCAACCTCGCTGCCGAAAGCGTCGTCGCCTAAAAAGATATTGCCGATTCCGGCGATTAAAATGCTCGGCTCGCTCATCAATAATATTTCCTTCAAACATCCAACGGTTCAATTTCTTCAATCGTAAAGAAAAAACGATGTCCGGGTTGTTTGAGCATTCCTAAATCGCGTCCCGGATCGTTTTCCAGCACAACCGCAAGCTGCACCTGGTCTTCATACGTCTGCTCGATTGATTCGACGATGGCGATTTGGTTTGCCAGAGCCATATCGAAAATATCGCCGCCCGCGCGGGGACGCAAAATCACCCGGTCGCCTTTTTTAATTTCAATGCCGGAAACAGTTACAAACTCAAGCGGCGCGTGTTCTTCCAAAAGCGACCATTGTAATTCATCCATTATTCGTTCTCCTTGTTTGGTCGCGTCGCCCGCACCACGCCGTGCATTTTCATCATCTGCTCAACCGGCATCGTTTCGGTTCTTTCGAGCATTTTCCGCGTGTGTTCATCCGCGCCGCGCATTTCCGCTTTTTCGACATCGGTCAGCGTCATAATCCGCAGCGTGAGCATCTCGTCAATCTCCGTTCCGTCAAAAAAATCGCCCATACTTTCCGGCGCAATTTCAGGATAATCATAAAGAATTATCGGCGACGAAAGCATACGGTTGCGTGTCCCGTCTTCTCCGACCAAAACCGGAAATGTTCCGATGTTTTGACATTCGGCAGCGATTTTGCTCAATTCTTCCGGCGGCTCAAGCAAGGAAACAAACTCGCCGTCGCTGATACCGAGAATCTTGTGCGTTGAAACAAACGCCCGCATCAACGCTTCATCCCGATCATCTCCATTTTCAAAAGGCGTTTGATTCAGAATCCGAATCGTAATTTTGAATAATTGCTTGCCGTTTAGACTTTTAATTTCTTCAATCCGCGTTTCGACTTCGCCTTCGACGGTTTGCTGTTTTCTGACAATTACTCCGGCAATTTTATTACCTTCATCGTGCAAAAATTCCGGTTCTTGATTTACTAGAAAAGTAAATTTTTGTTTCTGCACTTGTCCGATTAATTTATTTAATTTCAATTTCGGCAAATCGATTTCCCGCTCGACTGCTTCCTGCCAAGTTTGAAAAACCTTATCTCCGACTTCCAAAAATTGAACCGCTTGAAAATCGGAATCGGCAATCGAATTCTTATCGGTTTTGTCGGAGAAATCGGAGTTCAATTTACCGACTTGACGCTTCATATACTGCAAAAATCGAACTTTTACATCGAGCGTCGTATTTTCATCACCCGACACCAGACATTGCGTCTGCATCAAACAAGTGTCAGTTCCATTCTGCGCTTCGGAAAATTTTTGTGGATAAATCGCACCGAAATTCCAACGCTGTTGGTTTTTTATTGCTGATGGACGATACGGGTAAAGCATATAGCCTTCGTAAAGCACAACATTAGCGATTTTTTCGACCTGTTCAAAATTCAAGATACAACGCTCCCTACAATTTCAATTTCTCCCGCCGGAAGAATGCTTTCTAATGCTTGTTCCCACGTCGGAATGCCGTTTTTTACTTTGTATTCCTGCAGCCGTTCAAACACATCACGCTGCAAACACAGCCACACGCTGTTTGGATAATAATGCTCCATCATCTCTCTCCAGACGGCGACGGGCATACGATATTTCGCTTCCTTGCTCCAGGAAATCTGTGCAATTTGTAACGCGCCGTCCTCGGCTTGATAAAAACAAGTTCCGCTAAATAAAAACAAAAGCGGAATTTCACCATCTTCGAGTCCGGCAAAATACTTGGTCGCCGCGATATTAAAATCAAATGTGCAAGCTACCGGCAAATCAACCGTCGCTGCATTTTGAAACGGCGAAACAACGCAATTTGCGTGAGTCCACAACAGTGTTTTCAGCGTCTGACTCCAGCGTTCGGGTTCGCCAAAAAGGTCGCGCAAGCGTTTTTGTTCTTCGGCATTATAACGTCTTTGCGCCGGTTCAATCTGAATCTGACAACGCAGATTGACGGTTTGAATCAACTCATCCGGTTCGGCGTTTGAAACGCGCAGTTTGAAATTCAAAAGCGGCGCGGCGGCAAATGGCACAGCCTTGACATTCTCGACTCGAAAATCCAAATCAGGCACTTTTCACCTCGATAGAGCGTTCTTTTAAGTTTATGTAGAATTGTTTAATTTCTCGCCAAACCTCCGTGCCGCCGGAAAGCCCTCGCCAATGTGTCCGAATTAAACCGATAAGTTTGTAACATTCGTCAATCGGCACAATATAATAATCACGTATGTCGCCGACACGACTGACGAGCAATGCTTCGACATCTGCTTCCATCTTTTCTAAAATCGGATTATCCGAAACGATTTCCTGCCACGAATCCAAAGACAAAAGCGATTCGGTTGCGCCCGCCGGACTCGGGTAAAGTGCGACTATTCTTTCATCAGGCGTGCTGTTGAAAAAGAAAGCAAGCTGGATTGGAATCATCAAATTGTCCCATTGGGCATCTGTTAAATGAAATTCCGGCAGATAACGGACGCGACTCGGCACCCGCTTATATTTCGTTTCGCCCGGATTATCAAAAAGAATCGCGCAGGCGCGGCACGCGCAAATCAATCGCCGGTTTTGCGGCTCAAGTAAATGCGGATGTTCAGCGGCGATCTGATTGCTGCATAAATCACAACGCTCGACCGCCGCACGCTGACGCATTAAGCCTCGAAGTGCGGGGAAGGCGGATTGACTTTTGGCATCCAAACTTTGATTTATCATTCATTCATGCAGATTTTACAGACAAAAAAAGCAAAATTTATCTCGCAGAAATATCTTACGCCGGCGGCATATTCGGCATATCTTCATCAATCGGCGCAACATCTTCCGCGTTGACACTTGTCGAATCTCTCGCCGTCGAACCGCCCATCGGACGATCTGCGCCCTTTTCTCCCTTATCGTAGCGACCGGCTTCTTTGCCTTCGATGCTCGACTTTTCTTCGCCTTTGCCAACGCCTAAATCGTGCGATGCCGCACTGCTTCCTTTATCTGTATCTTTTGCATCTTTTGGACTTTGTGTATCTTTTTTATCTTTATCTTGTGTCATATTTTTATTCTCTATTACTCAGTAAATTAGTTAACCTCTGCGGCGGTGAACTCGCAGTCAACAAAACCGTTGCCGTTTGATTTTTGAATCTGCACAAAGCTATTTGGCTCTGTTGATATCGTTACGCCTTTAACTTCAATCGCGTTTATATCCGGCGCGGCGGCGTAGATTGCTTCTTCAATAGTGTGTTTCAAGGTCATTGCCGACGACGGACAGCCGTCGCAATTTCCCTGCAGACTCAAGCGCACGATGCCGTCACTGATGCCGAGCAGTTCGACACCGCCTTCGTGTAAGTTTAAAGACGGACGCACTTTGTCGAGCGCGCGAATAACTCGCGTTTCCAAATCCAACGGATGCAGACCGTAGAGCAGCAGCATATTGCCGACCAATTCATCTTTGGCAAAATTATCAAAAATGGCGTAACCCGCCGCGCCTGCCTGCGCCGTAATCTCCATCATTTGGTCAAGTCCCGCGCCGTGGAAATCCATCAACGCTTGGACAAGTTCGACCGCCTTTGCACGCAGATTCGGGTCAGCCCAAGTATCAATTGCCTGCACTAACTCTTCAACTCTCTGCATCTGTTGTTGGACATTTTCTTTTTCAATCATTTTGTAAGTGATAAGCGATAAGTGATAGGTGATAAGTGATAGGTAACGGGAAACTCCCACACTTATCACCTATTACTTAATTCTTACTTGTGCGCTCCAAACATTGACGAATGATGCGTTTCCAGTGTTTTTCCATTACCCAAATACATATGCACGCCACACGGCAGGCA
>MWZA01000143.1 GCA_002050455.1 Acidobacteria bacterium 5-1
CTGTTTGCGAAAATCAAAACGGCGAAATGCTTATCAAAGGCGAAGCGGTGTTGATGATGTTGGAGTAAAATCAAAAAAGCAATCCGAAAAAGACTGCCTTTTTATAAATTTGAATGCCCTCGGCAGGATTCGAACCTGCAACCGAGCGATTATGAGCCGCGCGCTCTACCGTTGAGCTACAAGGGCAAAACTCTTTTAGTTTAGTTGAAAGTTTTTCTTCCCGCAAATATAAAAATAATTGTTTTTAACTTTTATAGATTTGATAGTCAATTTCCTGAAAGATATTGTCGCGGTTTTCGATTTCCGTTAATAGTTCTTTGTTAATTTCGCCTTTTTCGAGTTGCGCTGCCAAAAGATTAAAGCGGTGAATGTGTGATTTGAAACGGTTTGAAGAATATTGAACGGTGGTGCCTTGATAAATTTGAAATGCCCAATCGCTTGATTCGGCAAGCAGAAGTTCACGCGCCATTTGATTCAAAGTTCGATTTTCAAGTTCGTTCGGTTCATTAAACTTATTCGCAAGTTCGGTCATTCGTCTTTCCGCGTCGTGCGTATAAGGATACATCCACGAATTTCCCTCGTTGAGCCAGACTTTGTAGTAACCGTTCTCGCCCCAACTCGAAGCCGATGGTTGTTGGATTTGAATGAGGAAGCCTGCGTCGAGAAAATCGCCGGGCGATACAGTGCGAACTTCATTGCGTCTGAAATACAGTTCGCGGAATAGAAAATCTAGAAATTGCGGACCTTCAAACCACCAATGCCCGAAGAGTTCGGCATCGTAAGGCGAAGTAATCAGCGGCGGATGTCCTTCAAAAGTTTTGCGTAATTTATGCGCTTGCCAGATACGTTTTCCGACAAAATCCGAAGCGTCTTCCAAGGCTTTTATACTTGCTAATTTCGGAAGATACGGCTGTTTTTTATCAACCGGCACACTACGTCCTGAAATACGATGATATTTTAAACCCAAATGCCGCCGCGCCGCGTCTTTATGCAGATGTGGTTTGAGATAATCAAGCGGCAAATCCCAACCAACATCGCGGTAAAATTCCCGATAAACCGCGTTGCCCGGATAACCGACTTCCGCGCTCCAAACCTGCTGCGAAGTTTCAACATCGCGGGCAAAAACCGCCACGCCATTCGGACACATGACGGGAGCGTGAACGCCGTAACGCGGGCGCGGTTCGCCGTAAAGAAGCGCGTGCGAGTCACCGATAAAATACTCGATACCCGCGTCTTTTAAAAGGTCTTCCAGCCCAGATTCATACGCGCATTCGGGAAGCCAGATGCCGCGCGGTTGTCTGCCGAAATGTTTTTTATAATTAGCGACGGCGATTTCTATCTGAGCGCGTCGGGCTTCCGGCGTTGAGATTAACGGCAGAAAACCGTGCGTCGCCCCGCAAGTGATGATTTCCAAAACGCCTTCTTCCTGAAGTTCGCGGAAGCCGTTGAGCAAATTTCGCTGATATTTGTCGTTCCATAATTTGAGCGACGCGCCCAGATTATCAACATACATTTTGACGACATCAAAAAATTGCGGCTCGCGGCGGCTTACTCTGTCAAGTTCCTTTTTAGACAATTCGAGCAGGTTTTCGAGATGCCGCGTGTAGCGCGTTTCGAGCAGTTTATCCGCTAACATTTCGCACAGCGACGGCGAAATATTCATTGCCAGACGCGGTTTTGCGCCCGACTCGTGCAGATTTTGGAAAATAAAAAGCAGCGGCAGATAGACTTCCGTGATTGCTTCGTAAAGCCAATCTTCTTCTAAAAATTCAGGATATTCGGGATGGCGCACAAACGGCAAATGCGCGTGTAAAATTAGGCTGAAATATCCGACGGGCATAAATTATAGTTTGCAGAAAGTTACGGAAAGTTACAGACAGTTACAGATAGTTTTAGTTAATAAACAGAAATGTAAAATACTTCTGCTAAATTGTTACTCTTTATCTTTGCGACTTTCTGTAACTCTGCAACTATCCGTAACTTTCTGTAACTTTAAAAGAACTAACAGGTGCAAGTTTCGGTAAAAAACCTTTTCTCTGTGAAGTTTGCGGAAAGTTTATCAAACTCGCGCCGAAAACCGTCGGCGACAAAAATTCTTCTTCAATTTCACCGGAAAATACGCCGAAATTTTCCTGCAATGAAGCAAGAGCATTTTCGGCTTTCAGTTTTTCGGCATTCTGCTGCAAAACAGCGAAAAGACCCGCGCCGATTTGTTCGTGCAAATTTTCCAGCGCGTAACCCGAAGCCAGCGCAAGAAGCGCAAACCGAATTTCACTGCCTGCAAAATTTGTTTCCTGTCTGCCAATAAACTGCGAAAAAGCGTTTTGTGTCGCGGTTTCCGAAAACTCGAAATCATCTCCGGCTAAAGCGATTTCAAAAGCGTCTTGCGGAAAGCCTGAAGCGTCGAGAACTTGAGCAAACTGATTTGCCGAAACTTCCCAATTTTCAGATTCGGCGCGGCGCGGGCTTGGATTTTTGCGCGGTGTTTCAACCGTGTTGGAAAACATCATGCGGACAAACGGACGATTTGGCGCGTAAAATCCGATTTCGGCGCGATAGGTTGAATCTGCATCAACATCAAACCACCGCGAACCTTCTGCTTCAATAGGAAAAAATTCTTCGCGGGTACTTGTTTGATTAACAAGTTTTGCAACTAAATTGTAGCTTCCGGTTTTTCCGCCGAAAGCACGATTCAATGTCTTAAAAGGATTAGTTTTAATTGACCAATAGAAATTGAGTTTTGTCGGCGACTGCATTTGCAGACGCGCCCGATTTTCTTTCGGAAGTTCCAGCAGTTTCGGTTCGGATAATTCTTTGAAAATCGAATTTTCGAATTCAAGCAATTCGTATTTCGGCTCAGTTAAGTCCCCATCAACCAAAATTTGCGGCGCATCTTCCAACGCCGGAATATTATTCTCTTCTTCGTCAATCGTCGGGATTTCCTTTATCATTTCCGCCGGTGAAATTGAGTTAACTTTAAAATCATCAAGCACAAATTCTCTGACATTCGTGTCTTTTTCTATTTCTTCGGTTTCCGACAATTCTTTTTTCGTTTCTTGGTCATTCATAAAATTTTATAAAAAGCTAAATAATATGAATGATTATGCGGACTTTTGTGAAAAAAACAAGCACACAAACAAACTAGAATTTATTTTGCTTTGGCGACAACGGGCGGATTATAGTTGATTTGTCTGAGTTTTACTTCAATTTTTCCAAGCTCAAAATCAATTTGTGCGCGGACGGGAAGACGACGCGCATCGTCCGTAATCCACAAAATCAAACTGCCTTCTTGTTCAATTAAACGGTTTTTACCAAAAACTTCCGGCTCAACGCGAAAACACCAAGTTTTCCCCAAGATGCTTTTTTTCTGTTCACGCGCGGTAACGCGGACGGGAATTTTATAAACCAAACCTGAATCGCTGATGTTCAGTTCAAATGTTTTACCGACGGCAAGCGGCAAACGCCGTATTAAATAAATGCTGGTGATTAAATCCTGCGTGTCCTTTTCAATCGGTGAAGCAACGCGGCGCGGCGGACGCGCCATATCATTCGGGTCGGTTTCAATGTAAGTTACTTTTTCCCCCCGATAATCGAAAACAGCTTCGCTTTCGCGCACGCGGTCGCCTTGTTCGTCGCGTTTGATGGTTTTTAGGACGGAGAAATTTTCGCCGTTAATAGTTGATTGAATATCTTGCTGAAAGTCGAAACCGAAAAGTTTGGCAAGCGTGCCTTGCGATTTGGCTTCGGATTTGACGAGATAATTTTGGCTGTTTGGAGCGTTTTCAACGGTAAGACTCAAAACGGCAACTTCAATGCCGCGAAGAAGCAGTTTGCTGAATTTTCCTTCGTAAGCCAAAGTTTCACCGGCTTTGTAAGGCGTAATTTTGCCGGAAATTTGCGCGAAAATTGAAACACAGGCAACGCTAAAAATTATTAAGAGAGAGTAAATCAACTTTTTCATCCGTTTAATTTTATCCTAGAAATATCGCTTTGACCAACAGCACAGACCAAGCAAAAATCAAGCCTAAAGCGGCGCGATATTCACGATAATGCAGATACAAATTCATATCAAACTTGGCATCGGAGGCTTTGTAAACCGTAATGCGCGGAAAAAAGAGCGGAACTTTGCCCGCATATTCTTCATAATCCGCGCCGAAAAGTTTGGTTAAATCTTTCGCTTCGACCCGCATTACCGGCAAATAGATGCCTAAAAATAAGGCGATAAAGATAAATCCAAGCCACCACACGCCGGAGGCAATCGTAAAACCCAAACCCAAAATAAAACTTCCCAAATAAAGCGGATTGCGCGTATAAGCGTAAGGACCGGAAACCGCCAAATTTTGATTTTTGCGGATATGACCCGATGCCCAAGCGCGAATCAGAATACCGACAACGGCAATCACACCGCCGATGACCAAAAACAACATTTTCGGTTCTGCAAAATATAAAAAAACTGCCGCGAACAAAAAACCGAGCGGCACACGAAAGCGTTGAATTGATGTTCCGCTTCTTTTACTCATTTATTTTTCAATCAAAAACAAAAGTTCCTGATTTCCTTTCTCAATTTCCCGCGTCCATTCATTTGTCCAGCGCATTGTCGCCATCACATTTTTTTTGTAATCAACTTTCACAAAATCAAGTATTTTACCCGATTGCGCCAGCATTTCATAAAGTTCCTCGGCGGTTGCTTTCCCACTCGAACTATAAGACAAAATTACGTGCTTGGCACTTGTTTTAGCCAGAAGTTTTTCTATTGCTTCAACTGCCATAAATCTACCTGAATCGCTTCGCCGGAATTCTTCAAAAGCCGAGCTTGCCAGCGTGTCGGAAGTATCGCATCGCCTTTTAACTTTCCCGAAAACTTGCGGTTTGTCGTTTAAAATAATTGTTGTCCACAAATGATAATACGCCGCGTAGCGCACGCGCGACGGCGGCATTTTCTCGTTGTTCGAGCCATAAGGCGGGTCAAAATATGCTAAATCAGCCTCGACTTTTTCAACCGTTTTGAAAACATCGTTGTTATAAACTTCGTGTTCATTTTCCGATTCAAAAAGTCTTGGAGTTTTCAATTTCATTCGATTAAATGAACGCGGCGACCATTCGTTTAAGTATGACGAAAAATGTCCGAGCGTGCTGTCAACTTTGTCTAAAGCCAAAATCAAACTTGTCAAAACAACCGCTTTTTCGATTTCGTCTAAACTTAAATTATCAATTTCCTCTCGAATCGCATCAAGTTTGCGCGTGTTGTGAATCTGCCAAGGCTTTTTGAAACCGTCCGTTTCGGAAGAACTTTTCCCATCTGAAACGCCGCCGTAATTTTCCGTGAACCAACCGTCTTTTCCGGGTAATGCGTTCAAATGATTGATAATTTCTTGGTAAAAATTATCGTCTTTTTTATTTTTCAAATAACACAAGCCAAAAATTTTCGACCAAACGGCAATATCATTTGAGATAACTTTGTAACCGAGTTGAGCAAAGGCTTGTGAAACGCGAGTTGTTCCCGCAAAACCGTCAAATACGGTTTTCGGCTTGACTTTATGAGCCAGTTGTAAGATGTACGGCAAAAGTTTTAGCTTTGAACCCGCGTATTTCACTCCTTCGGTTTCGGGAAAATTGAAGATTAAATCTGGAAACAATGATGGAGTCATATATTTACGTTTTCCTTTTGCGCTTGAATATCAATTTTTAGATTTTCCAGTGCCTTTGCGTGTCCGCTTTGCGTTGCGATAAGAGCGTGTGCAAACATTTCAACTAACAAACGATTTTCCGAATAATCAATCCAACCTTTTGTAATGCTGGTAAATCCGTGTTGTAAAGCACTTTCCTTTTTTGTGTCCGTCCAAAATCCGCGCTGAAGAGCATTTGCTTTTTTATCTCCATAACGAACCTCGCAAATAAAGCCATCTGATTTGTCATAAAACCTAAACTTCTGATGTTGTTTGCCTGTTTCAAAACAAATTTTGGCGGTATTTTCCTTTGCTTTTTCAAAATCAAAAACCATTATATTACAGCGTTTCTTTTTTTCGTCATAAATCAATGGCAAAACATTCACGTTGCTAAAACCGCTAAAAGCTACATCTTCAAAAAGTGCGGAAACAATTTTTGGGTCGGTAATCGGACACACTTCGGTTTTTAATCTCGGAAACATTCTGAAATGTTTATCCGTCGAAAGTTGAAGCGGTCCGACACCATACGCTTTCAGGCTGATTGCAAAATTTATGTTGTGAATTTCGTTAGTGATGCGAATATCTTCTTCGTGTTCTTTAGCTCGAAACAAATCTTTGCCGACGTGAAGCGATTTAAAGTCATACATAAATTGGTTGATAAACTCCGAAATAGCAATTTCAGCCAAATCGCCGTGAGTTTTGTTGCCGATAAGCCGCATCGTAAAAATGTTACTCAAAGTCGTATTTATGAGTTGCGGATTTTTGCTGATTAAATGGGTAAGACGTTTGACAAAATCAAGATAGGCTTCTTTTGACGTTTTCATATTTGCTTTCTCGTAAAAATTTTATGCTTGGAAAGGGAAATTTTCATTGGCTAAGAATTTCATCAAGTCGTTTGCAGCAAAGGGAAATATAATTCTTGCTGAACACAGTCGCGCAAATAAGCGAAAACGGCTTTAACGTCTTCGGCGGATAATTTCGGATAACTTTCCAAAATCATTTCCTCCGTCCAACCGTTTGAAAGCAGTTCTAAAATCAGTTCAACCGATATTCTTGTGCCTTTGATGACGGGCTTTCCCGCCAAAATCTTTTCGTCGGAATGAACATGTTTTCGCCAATCAATCGTTGCTCGATAATTCTAATCTTTTTTGCGCCGCTTGCAAAACGGTTTCAACCTCAATGTCCATACAAATCCAGTTGTCGCAAGTTCGCCGATGACAATCTACGCGGCAACCGATGTCGGTTCTTTCGACGCAAATATCGTCTTTGTTCGGGCTTCCGTTGCGCCACCATTCGGTTGGACCGAAAATACCGACAACGGGCGCGTTTGCCGCAACCGCCAGATGTGTCGGCGCGGTGTCGCCGCCGATGTAGATTTTGGTTTTTTTGGCTAGCTCGTAAAAGCCTTTTAGAGTTAGCTGAACAAGCAAGACCTTGCCGGATTTGCTGTTTTGCAAAACTTTTTCCGCTAAATTTATTTCATTCGGCGCAGTTGTAATAACCGAAGTTAAACCGTTTTGCTCCCAAAGTCTATCAGCCAACGCACCGAATTTCTCGGCGTGCCAGAGTTTTGTTACCCAACCGCCCGCCGGATTTAGAATCGCAAAGTTTTCGCCCGTTTGTTCAATAATTTTTCCGGCTTCCGACTTGTGTTTTTCATCGGTAAAAATCGGAAACTCAAAATCGCTTGCGGGAACGGAAATGTTCAAAGCCTGTTCGGCAAGTTTTAGGTTTTTAACGATAATATGCGATTTTCGTTCGACTTTTATTTTATCTGTCAAAAGAAAACGGCTCGCCGGTTCGCGCAGATTTTGCTTGGAAAATCCGTAAATTTTTTTAGATTTGGTAAGTTTGGCGATTGTCGAAGATTTCAGCAGACCTTGAAAATCGAGTGTAACGTCAAAGGTTAAAGTTCGAAGTTCGCGCAATTGTTCCCGCGCCGCCGACATTATTTCACCAAGCCTTTTTTCGCGTCTTAATGCTTTTGTGTCAATTTCAATCAGATGACTTAAAAATCGGTTGTGGCGAAGAACTTCCGCCGCGCTCGTCTCAACTACCCAAGATATTTCCGCCTCCGGCAAAGCGCGACGGATTGCCGCGAGCGCGGGCAAAGTATGCACCACGTCGCCGATACTGCTGAGTTTGACAATGAGAATTTTCATCGTTTGCTTATAGTAAAACTTGTCCGGGAAATTTTGAAACGCGCCACAATTAAAAACTTATGCTTTTGATTTTAGAATTTAGTTTTTTAATAAAACTCCGGCAAAGTTTGTCTGAAATTTTGCAACTTTTGTTTTCAATCTAACGTGAAAGACAAGCGATATGCACAAAGTCAAAAGGAAAAAGCAAAAGGGAAAAGTTAAGAACAATCTCATCGGTTGATAATTTAAGATTTTATTAGATTCTAAAGTTTTCTTTCATTATGCCATAAAACTTTTATTTGCTTGCGTATTCGCCTTTGAGAGTAAAAATTAGACAATAAGACAGACAAGGGACAAAACTTTTTTTTAGTGCTAAAATAATAAATTCGTAGTTTATAAAGTAGCATTTCCCGAAGCGTTTCGATATATTTTAACCGTGATTACTAAACTCAATCTTGCCAGCAAACCTTTTCGCAACCGGACGTTGCCTTATATGCTTGCGCTTCTGCTGCTGGCTTTTGCCGTAGCGGGCGCGGCACTTTCCTTTGCTAAATTAAATGATATTAGCAATCGAAATGAAATCGCCAAAGCCGATATCGAGCAAATGGAAACGGAACTGCAGCTGTTAAAAGGCAAAGGCGAACAGGTTCAACAGCAATTATCGCCCGAACAGCGCGAATTGCTCGTTGCCGCGCATAAACTCGTCGCCAACAAAACCTTCGGCTGGTCGCGTCTGTTTGCCGATATCGAATCTTTGCTGCCCGGCAGCGTCAGCGTTTCGCGCATCAGCGTTCAGGATGTTTATAAAGACGGCGACAAAACCAAAGCCGAATTGGAGTTCGGCGTTTTAAGCCGCGATTATCAAAGCGTGATGACAATGATTGGAAATATGAACAGTTCCGGCATTTTTCAAGCCGAACTGCGCGGACAGGATTTGCAGAAAACCGAGCGCGTAACTTACACGGAATACACTTTGCGCCTTATCTACTCGCCGTATAACAGTTATTCGCCCGCCGCGCCGAGCGATGTCGCGCAAACCAACGGAGGAAATCAATAAATGAACGAAGACCTCAAACCAATAGAATCGGCGGAAAACCCCGAAGACAAGCAAGAATCGGAGATCATCGTCAACAATTACGGCGCAGTCAGAGATGACGCCGTTGTCATCGAAGAAGAAACTCGCACCATTTTGTTAACCGAAGACGAAACGATTGTCATCGAAAAAGAGCCGGTAATTGATATTGTGCCGAAAAATCGTCCGCGCAAAGTTTATGCGGGAATGTGGGGTTCGACGGAGATTGCCACTGTCGGCATGGGAATGTTGGCGATTCTGGCGGTGATAATTCTGGTTGTTCTGGTTGTTCTTCCGGCGCAGAAAGAACTGGAAAAAAACCGCGCCAAGCGCGACCAATTGGAAACCGAGTTGATTTCGGCGCGTAAAAAATACGGTGATATTACCGATACGGAAACGCAGGTTGCCAAACTTTTAAACAGTGTAAATGATTTTGAAACGCGCTTTCTGCGACTGCCGACCACCGGAAAAACCGAACTTTATCAGCGAATTAACGGTTTAATCGGAGCTTACGGCTTAGTCAATACAACCGGACCTGATTACGCGCCGTTGGAAATTTCCGATAATCAAAGCGGCAATAGAACCGAGGGCGAGCAGAGCAGAGAAAAATTTCAGAGCCTTTTTCCGGGCGTTTATGTAACGATGACGGTGGAAGGTTCTTATCAAAATCTGCGGCGATTTATCAGAGAAATGGAAACCAGCGACCAGTTTGTTGTAATTAGCGCGGTTGAACTGCAGCCTTCGGAAAACGAAGATAAAAACAAAACAAACGCGCCGACGCAAGCATCAATCAACAGCGTCCAGATAAATTCGACTAACGAATTCGGCGTTGCGCAAAACCCGACTTTGCAGCAAACCATTGTGCAGCCTCAGCAGGCAAAACCGGTACGCGGAAAAACACATGGCGAAACGGTCAGTCTGAGATTGGAAATGGCGACTTATTTCCGCCGTCCGAATTTTCAACCGATGGAAACGGAAGTTAGTAGTCAATAAATAGCGAAAGATGAAAATTTTTGAAGGGAAAAGTCCGGCGGAAAGAAACAAAATCATCGCGGCAATCGTGCTTGGCGTGATGGCTTTGGTTGCGCTGTCATACACTTTCGGCGGAATGTTTTTCGGCTCTAAAAAGCCTTCCGTCAGCGTCAGCGTTTCGGCAACGCCAACACCGAATAGTTCAACGTCGGGCAGCGATACGCAAAATTCTTCGCTTCCAAGTCAGGAAGAAGAAAACTTTGTTTATACAACCACGCCGGTTGTTTATAATCCTGATTCGTTTTACGCGCCTGACGCGGGCAGAAATATCTTTGCATTTTACGAGCCGCCGCCCCCGACTCCTTATGTTCCGACACCGACAATAATGCCGACACCGTTTGTTGAACCGACTCCGGTTCCGACACCGATACCACCGATTCTGGTCGGTTTTGTAACGCCGCAAAATGTTTTTTCCGGTTCAAAAACTTTTCGACTTGAGGTCAACGGCGATAAATTTACGCCTGATTCGGTGATTTTATTTAACGGGAGCGAACTGCCAACAACTTATATCAGCCCGCAAAAACTCGTGGCGGATATTCCATCAAATCTGATTGGCGATGCTGGCGAGAGATTTGTTATGGTTCGCACGCCGGACGGCAGACTTTATTCAAATCAGGTTTCGCTGAACGTCCAAGCACCGCCGACACCGAAGTTTCAATATATCGGGATGATTGCGCGAAAGCGTTACAACAACGACACGGCGTATTTTCAGGAAGAAGGAAAACAAACGCCGATTAGTGCGCGTTTAAATGATGTTGTCAACGGACGTTTCCGCCTGGTCAGTATTTCAGCTGCCGAAACGATTTTTGAAGACGTGAATTTAGGATTTCGTCACAAACTTGCGCTGTATCGCCCCGAACCCGGACAAAATACGGCTTCAAACAATCCGAGTTCGCCGAACTTTAATTCTCCTGACGGTATTCCGCGGCGCGACAGAAATAATTTGTATAATAATCCCAATCCGTCTGTGCCGGTCTATATTCCGCCGCAAGGCGAGATTCCGGGCATTCCGGGCGGAATCCCGCGTTACAACCCAACACCGCAGCAACAGCCGCCGCCACCGCCAAAAAAGGATGATAATGATGATGACGACGGCGACAATTAAAAAAGTGGTCAGTTGTCAGTGGTCAGTTGTCAGTTGGAGAAAAGCAAACAAAGGACAAAGGACAAAGGACAAAGGACAAAAGGGAATGTCTTTAATCGCGGTAATGGCGGTGATGACGCTTTTTGCGATTGCGCTTCTCGCGGTTGCTCCAGCCGTTCAACTTAGTGTTCAGCGCGAAAAGGAACTCGAAGCAATCCGACGCGGCGAAGAAGTTGCCGGTGCCATCAGGCAGTATATTGAATTTTATCGAGGAACAAAACTTCCCGATTCAATGGACGACCTGCTCGAAGGTCTGCCGCAAGGCACGAAAAAACGGCAGATTTTGCGACCTTCGGCAGCCGTTGATCCGCTCTCCGAAGACGGTAAATGGCGGTTAATAAAACCTACCGGTCAAGCCTTTATCAACTTTGGCAAGCGTGTGCAAACTTACAATAACGGGATTTTGCCGTCGAGTCCGAGTGCAATTTTTGACCGCTTCGCGCTTCCGTTAGTCAACATAATCAACTCTCAAAGCGACAGCGAGATAAAAGAAGCCGACGAAGAAGAAATCGAAGATTCAACCGACAATACGCCATTTATCGGTATTGCCAGCCAAAGCCGGAACACTTCCATTATTGCTTACTACGGCATCGAAAACCACAGCAAGTGGATTTTTACGCCGCTTTTCCGCGGCGCGGGAACAAGTGTCATAAATCCCAGAGTAGGCACACCCAATCGGGGAGAAAGACCTAACCAAAATTCGCAAGAACAGAGAAACACTCTGCCGCGAAATACCAGACCATAAATTTCTTTAACGCAAGTCAAACAAAAAGCAGTGGTTATTCTTAAACCACTGCCTGCAAGCAAATTAAATTTAGCTGCCTTTCATAAACTGAAATTAAAACTAACGAAACCCGTCGCTTTAACAGGTTCACCGTCGCGGACAAATGGCTTGAATTTCCATTTTCTTATTGCATCCGTCGCCGCTCCGCGAAGTAGGGAAGGTCCGCTCGTGTTTTGCACCGCCGCGACTTGTCCTTGCTCATCAATAACCACTTCAACCTTAACAACGCCCGTCATTCGCATACTTTTTGCCGTCGGCGGATAAACCGGATTAGGTTTTTGGGTGGCATACTCAATCAGCGAACCAACCGCCACCGGCGAATTACCTTCCGGCTTTTCTGTGTTATTTGCAGCAGTTTCGGTTTTAACTTGATTGGAAGTGTTTTTTACAGCTTCGTTTTCAACGCGCCGTTCTCTTGCCGTCGAAAATGAATTTTTTGCTTCTTCAGATGCCGGCTTTTGGATTTCGTCCGTTTTCCTTTTTTCTTCTTTCGGCGTTTCGGCACCGGTCGGTTTTTCTGTTTTCGCTACCGTTTCGCTTGAAGGTTTAGAGTTGATGGGCGGTATTGTTTTGGTAATTGATTTATCGGCAAAAGGATTCGGAACAGAATTAAAAGTCGGATTTGCTGAAGTCGTTTTCGCTTCAATCGTCGTATTCGGATTAGTCGGCGGCGGATTCAAAGCAACCGTGTTTTTTTCAGGTTGGCTTGCTCCGGTTGGCGGTTCATTGACCGCATTGACAATGATGCTTCTTGAATTTGCCAGCAATTCACGCACGTCGGCGGCTTCGGTTTTCCAACGGTTCGCGTCGTAATCGTCTTTTGCCAAAGTGCTTCTGACGTTGGTTGCTTCATCAAGCAAAGCTATCGCATCGGAAGTTTTATCTTTATCTTTGCCCAAAACTTTTGACTGTTCAACAATCAATTCCAGCGTTTCGCGCATTTTTTGAACATCAACCGAGGCTTCAATCGGCAAAGTGCGGTCGGACACGCTCAAACCGAGCGCACGATAGCGTTCAAGCTGGTTTCGCGCACCTTTTACGACTTGTCCGGCGACGGCGAAGTAATTTGCCGAACCGCCTTGTTTATTAATTTTCGCGGGATTAGAAAGCTCTTTGAGAAAATCCTGAGCGCGAGAATAATCGCCCTGCTCAAGATAAGAATTCATCAGCAAAACATTGATAACGCCGTTAACGGTCGGGTCGCTTGTTTCACGCCGGATGTTTTCGAGTTCGTAGATGGCGGCGTTATAATTTCTGACCGCAATAAACGCTTTAGCTTTTGCTACGCGCTCGCGCATTACATCACCCGATGTTTGCGCGTAACCTAAAATTGAAAAAATAAAAACCAATAAAATCGAAGTGCAAAATCTTCTGACATTTAGCGGCATTTTCGAGTCTCCTTTCTTACTTTCGGACTTAAATTTTCCGCAAAGGTCGCAACAAACAAAAAATTCACTTTTACGACCTCAACAAATAATCCGTTTATTATGCGTTTTAAAACGCTTTCAAACAAGTTTTCGCAAAACCTGCTTTTTAATTCATTAAACTTGTGATGATTTTCGTGCGATATGCGTTTGCACTCTTCTTTATAATACTTTCGTTCAAAGTTAGCAAGCGGCGATTACGCATTATAACTTTTCCGTTAATTACAACGTCGCGCACATCGCTTGCCTTCGTCGCATAAACAAGACTCGAATAGACGTTAAAATAAGGCGTTTGATGCAGGCTGTCAAAATCAACGATGACAATATCGGCGCGTTTTCCCGTTTCGATTGAACCAATCAAATTATCCAGATGCAAAGCGCGTGCGCCGCGAATTGTCGCCATTTCAAAGGCTTGTTCCGCCGTTATAACTCTCGGGTCTTTGGCAAAAACTTTGTGTAGTTTTGCCGCCGTGTCCATCTCTTCCCACATATTCAAATCGTTATTTGATGCCGCGCCGTCCGTTCCCAAACCGACGGGCAAATTCATTTGCAGCATTTGCGGAACAGGCGCAACGCCGGAGGCGAGTTTCATATTCGACTGCGGATTATGCGCGATGCCGACACCGAATTTTTTGAGTAAATCAAGTTCTGCATCATTTGCAAAAACAACGTGAGCGGCAATCATTCGATTATTTAAAAAACCGATATTGGCGAGATATTCGACCGGTCTTAGTTTTTTGCTTTCCAAACTGTCATCAACTTCCTTCTGCGTTTCGGCAACGTGAATGACAATCGGTGCATTTGTTTTGTCTGATAATCTTTTAACGGCTTGCAGATGTTCAGCTGAAACCGTGTAAGGCGCGTGCGGCGCAAGCGCGGGAACAATCAAAGAATTATTTTTCCATTTGTTGACGAATTTTTCCGCGTAAGCCATTGCTTCGTCCCAAGTTTTGTTGTCGGGAACAGGAAAATCAATCATCGTTTCGCCCAAAACTCCGCGTACGCCTGCTTTGAAAGTTTCGTCCGCGACGGCATCCTCAAAATAATACATATCGCAGTAAGTCGTCGTGCCACCGCGAATCATTTCCGCCAAACCTAACTGCGTTCCGACGCGTACAAAATCCTCGCTCACATTTTTCGCTTCGGCGGGAAAAATATATTTTGTCAGCCATTCCTGCAAATCCAAATCGTCGGCAATGCCGCGAAAAAGCGTCATCGGAATATGCGTATGCGCGTTAATAAGTCCGGGAATAATGACTTTGCCGTCGGCGTTGATGATTTGTTTTGAAGAAAACTGCCGCGCAATTTCGCTCGATGCGCCAACCGCGACGATTTTATCGGCTTTGACGGCAACCGCGCCGTTCAAAATCAGCCGTTTTCCGCTATCCATCGTTACGATAGTTCCACCCGATATAATTAAATCAACCGGTTTTTTCTGGGCGAAAATTGATTGCGAAAAAATTATAAGAAATAAAACAAAGAATAAAATTTTTAGTTTTTTCATAGCGAAATTTTCAACAATTTGAAGTGGAAAAGCAAAATCGGGTTGTCGGTTGAGAAATTTTCACGGTAGATTTTCTAAATCATTTAAATCTTTGTATCTGCCACTGGCTTTTTTGTTTATTTTCAGATGCTGCAACTAATTATTTTTATTTCGATTTCATCAATTAAGCCGATAATTTTGTCTTTATACGCTTCTTCGAACTCAATGCCCGAAATAAAATTTGCAAATTCAATTTTCAACGGCTCAACACCCATTCTGACAATACTTTTTTCCTGCATAAAAAGTTTGACTGAAAGTTCACCCTTTCCAAATCCGAAATCAGTTAAACTTTTTACTACCCGTCGAGCATTTTCTAAATCTTTGGCAACAAAAATATAAATATCGTTTGTCGCTCGCGGATAACCGTGAAAGCCGACTGCATAACCGCCAATTAATAAATATCTAACGCCATTCGCATTTAACAACTTCAATAACTCTTTGAAGTCTTTCGGTAGCTCTGTGTCCATAATTTATTCGCCTGAGCCTTTCAATATGTAACAACCGCTCCTGCGGCGTGCACGACAGCCAATACTCTTTTTCATCTGAATTATCAAAATCTGAACGAATTTCGAGTTTTGTTTTATCCAATCTTATTTCTAAAATGTCTTCCATAGATTTAGTTTTACATTATTTCAAAAACTTCGCATCAAACGCTCTCGGCAAAAGTTCTTTTATCGGCAAAGTTTCGGTTTTGCCGTGCAAATTTGCAAACGTAACCGGAACATCGCCGCAGAATTCCCAGATTATCTGTCGGCAAGGTCCGCACGGCGGCGTTAAATTTTCAGTGTCGGCGACAACCGCAATGTTTGTAAATTCCTTTTCGCCTTCTGAAATTGCTTTGAAAATCGCCACGCGCTCGGCGCACATGGTTAAACCGTATGAAGCATTTTCGATGTTGCAGCCGGTGAAAATTTTCCCGCTTTTTGTCTGCACAGCCGCGCCAACCTTAAAGTTTGAATACGGCGCAAAGGCTTTTTCACGCGCGGTTTTGGCTGATTCGATTAATTCTTTTACGTTTTTATTGTTCATGTTGAGATTGTTTCCTTTTGTTTCCGGTGAAGTTTTTCGCGCACCAATCCGCACAAAAAATCAATACTGACGTGCGGCTGTCCGCCTTCGGGAATAATGATGTCGGCGTGGCGTTTCGACGGCTCGACAAAATCAAAGTGCATCGGACGAACCGTAGCAAAATACTGCTCGATAACCGATTCGACGCTGCGTCCGCGCTCGTTGATGTCGCGCTGAAGGCGACGAATAAACCGAATGTCGTCCGGCGTATCAACAAAAACTCTGACATCAAGTAAATCAAGCACCCGCGCTTCGGCAAAAATCAAAATTCCTTCAATTATTACAACAATCTTCGGCTCGATATGTTCGGTTTCATTGCTTCGCGTGTGAGATTTGAAATCGTAAATCGGCATCTCAATTGATTGTCCGTTTTTCAGCCGCTTAATATGATTCATCAACATTTCGCTGTCAATCGAATCGGGATGGTCGAAATTCGCTTGATGACGTTCATCAAGCGGCATGTCGGCGAGATTTCTGTAATAAGAATCCTGCTCGACTAAAACGACATTTTCCGCACCGACATCCTGCACGATTCTTCGCGCAATTGTCGTTTTCCCCGAACCTGTTCCGCCGCATATTCCGATTATCATTTGGTTTTTGGTCTTTGGTCTTCAACGTGCTTCAGCCGCAAAGACCGAAGACCAAAAACCAAAGACCGCTTTAATTCAATTTTGGTATAATTCTTTTGAGTAACTCCTTAAGAGTCGCCGAAACTTTCGCGCCCGTTTCCATTACTTCTTCGTGATTTATTGTTTCATCGGAAATGCCCGCCGCCAGATTTGTGATGCAGGAAATTCCTAAAACTTTTATATCCATTTGCCGCGCCGTAATCGCTTCGGGAACGGTTGACATTCCCACCGCATCCGCGCCTAAAAGTCTGAGCATCCGAATTTCCGCCGGGGTTTCATAACTTGGACCCGACAAGCCGCAATAAACGCCGCGCCGCAAAATCCGGTGTGTTTCCTGCTTTTTGCCGGTTCGCATCTCGTCCACTTCAGCTTTTTCCATTGCCATTTCTCTCGCAACGGAAATTGCAATGTCCTGATATTCGAGCGAATAAACTTCCGTCATATCGGGAAAACGCACGCCGAAACGCTCATCATTTGCGCCGCGCAGAGGATTAACGCCCATCAAATTGATATGGTCGCGGATCAGCATCAAAGTTCCTTGCTTAAAATCCGTGTCCACGCTTCCCGCCGCATTTGTCAAAATCAGACTTTTCACGCCCAATGCGCCGAAAACGCGCACCGGAAAAATAACCTGCGACATCTCATAACCTTCGTAATAATGAAAACGACCTTGCTGGACGGCAACCGGAACGCCGTTGGCTTCGCCCAGCACAAGCCTTCCAGCGTGACCTTGGACGGTTGATTTTTGGAAATGCGGAATTTCTTCGTAAGGAATAACGATTTCGTTTTCAACTTCATCGGCAAACGTGCCGAGTCCGCTTCCCAAAACGAGCGCGACTTTTACAGCTCGCGCGTATTTCGATTTAATAAAATCGGCTGTTTCTTTCGCTTTTCCGTAGTTCATAAAGACTTTTATTTTTACCACAAAGATTGATATTCGAGAAACTTAAAATCGGAAATTTGGAAATAACCATCAAAAATTCTGCTTTAAAAGAATCTGAAAAAATAAAAATTGGCGTTCAAATTTTCTGTTTCGTGTGTTAAAATCTGACTTCGTTAAACCTTATGCCGATTGTAAAATGTCCAACTTGCAAAAAAGAAACCGAATACATCGGGAACGAATTTCGCCCGTTTTGTTCTGAACGCTGCAAACTGATTGATTTTGGCGATTGGGCGGACGAAAATTTCCGACTGCCGACACAAGACACGGCTTTGAGTGAAGAAGATTTGGAAGAATTGGAAAAAGCATTAACCGAAAAACGGATTAGAATATGACAATTGCGGCGATAATTTTTGTACTTTTTATGATTGTGGTGGCGGCAATTACATTTTTTCTTTTAAAACGCGCCATAAAAATGGCATTTCGGGCAGTGATTGTCGCGCTTATTTTGCTGATTGCCATTGTCGGCGGCGTTTCGCTGTGGATGTTCGGCACGGATAAAACTTCCGAAAAGCCTCCGGCGACAATCAGAAAATCGCGCTGAATCCGATAAATGTTTCACCACGTCAAACGCTATTTCCGACGCTACAAAAATCTTTCGGGAAACGTCCTTGCAC
>MWZA01000056.1 GCA_002050455.1 Acidobacteria bacterium 5-1
CGGGCGACGCTGGGGAAGCGATATGCAGCCGCTTCGTTCTTTGATTGAAGCCGGTGTTCCGGTTGCGCTCGGTTCAGACGGTCCGATGAATCCGTTCCTAAATATTATGCTCGCCGCGATTCATCCGGCGCGACCGAGCGAAGCAATCACACGCGAGCAAGCCGTTCGCGCTTACACTTTCGGTTCAGCTTACGCGGAATTTGCCGAAAACGAGAAGGGCACAATCGCCGCAGGCAAGCTGGCGGATTTAGCCGTGCTTTCGCAAGACATTTTCGCCGTGCCCGTGCCGGAACTGCCGAAAACAAACAGCGTTTTAACCATTGTCGGCGGAAAGATTGTTTACAGTGCGGAAGCGTTGAAATAACCCGACGCAGATATGTCCATGGGTGGCGAAGCGACCTATGACATAGATGAAATAAGTAGAGTATGAAGACACCTCAATTATACGCCGCGTTGTTTTGAATTGTGAAAGCATTCGTGCTGTCGTGCGTTATCGTCGGTCAGCGAATGGTCGCAAATTCATCGCACAGACCCGCGCCTTGAGGAGTTGTTGAGAAAAGTCGGTTTTCCCTGAGTGAATTTCAGCGAGACAAATAAAGAAACGAAGCGTGGAATATGAACTCGAAAACACTAAAAACTGACAGCGATGAGATGAACTACGGCTCATTGGTCAAAGCCATCTCGCACGCTCACGAGCGGACGCAGGCGCAAGCCGCGCAAGCCGTCAATATGGCTCTCACTCAGCGAAATTGGCTGGTCGGTTATTACATTTTCGAGTATGAACAAAACGGACAAGACCGCGCCCGATATGGCGAGAAACTGCTCGAGAATTTGTCGAAAGATTTGAAAAAGAAGTTAGGCAAAGGCTTTGCCAGACGAAACTTGTTTATGTTTCGTGAATTTTATCGGGCATATCCAATTGTGCAATCGGTGATTGCACAATTCAACCTGAACTTGCCAACGCCCTCAAGTGTCGACATAAAACGGTTTGAGTGGCAAGATAAGGATTATTGCGCGCAGCTTTTCAAAAAATTATCGTGGACGCACTTTATCGAGTTAATGCGAATTGAAGACGATTTGAAACGTGCTTTTTACGAGATTCAGACTTTGCAAAACGCTTGGTCGGTACGTGAATTGAAACGCCAGATTGACAGTTTGCTGTATGAAAGAGTCGGTTTGAGCCACGATAAAGAAGGCGTTTTTAAACTCGCGCAAACGGGCGAGATTTTTACCAGACCGGCGGAGATTATCCGCGACCCATACGTTTTTGAATTTTTAGAGTTGAAGGGCGAGGAACTTTACACCGAAAGCGATTTGGAAAAGGCTCTGATTGATAATCTGCAAAAATTTCTGCTCGAACTCGGACAAGGCTTCTGCTTGGTCGGCAGACAAAAACGCATTACCTTTGACAACGAACATTTCTATATTGACCTTTTGCTTTACAACAGGCACTTGAAATGTTTGTTTGCGATAGACTTGATGCTCGGCAAATTTCGCCACGAAGCGCGCCTGAGCGATGAATTTTTATCTGAATTATTTGCAGAAAGAATAAACCGAATCGAGCGAAAGTCCGCCGATTGGTTTGATATTGTGTTCGGAGAAAAACGTTGGCGCTCGTTGAATACGCGCTCGGCGGAATGGAAAATCAGGTTTTTGTTTCCATATATCAACTGCATTTGCCGACTGAAAAAGAGCTCGAAGATGTGATACAAAAGATGCGGAAATTATTGGAAAAATAAAAACTATGCAGAATCGGCAAAAACGACTGAAACGAGATGAATAAGGAGCCATCGGTCAACACAAACCTCTCGCATTACCGCATCGTGTCGAAAATCGGCGCAGGCGGGATGGGCGAAGTCTATCTGGCGGAAGACAGCAGGCTCGGACGGCGAGTTGCAATAAAAATTCTTCCTCCTCTTTTCACAGCCGATGCCGACCGTTTGCAACGCTTTCAACAAGAAGCACGCGCCGCTTCCGCGCTTAATCATCCGAACATTTTGACGATTCACGAAATCGGCGAAACAGCAGATCAAGGGTTTTATATCGCTACCGAATTTATTGACGGCGAGACTTTAAGAGAAAAATTGCAACGCGAACGTCTGACGGTTGAAGAAGCGTTAGATGTTGCCTTACAAACGGCTTCGGCACTTTCCGCCGCGCACGAAGCCGGAATCATTCACCGCGACATCAAACCGGAAAACATAATGATTCGGCGCGACGGAATTGTTAAAGTTCTCGATTTTGGTCTGGCGAAACTTACCGAAGAAAATAAATCAGCGATTGACACGGAAGCCGAAACCAGAGCGCAGGTTAAAACCGCGCCGGGCGTGATTATGGGAACTGTGCAATATATGTCGCCCGAACAAGCTCGTGGGAAAGTGACCGATGCACGGACGGACATTTGGAGTTTGGGCTGTGTTCTGTATGAAATGATTACCGCACGCGCCGCCTTTAGCGGAGAAACCGTTGCAGATTTGATTGCCGACATCGTTAAATCGAATCCCGCGCCGCTCTCCGAGTTTTCCGATGAAGTTCCCGAACGCCTCGAAGAAATTGTCTCCAAAACTCTGGAGAAAAACACTGACGAGCGTTATCAAACGGCGAAAGATTTGTTGATTGATTTGCGCCGATTGAAAAGGAAGTTGGATTTTGAATCGGAAATGGAGCGCTCACACGCGCCCGCAAAACGAAGCAGCGAAGCCGCATTGAAAACAAGCGACGAGCGCAAGACTTTGATTGTTGCTACCGACACTACTCAAAGCGCCGAACTAAACAAACAAACCGTCTCAAGCGCGGAATATATTGCAACGGAAATTAAGCGACATAAAACAGGCGCAATAATTGCTTCCGTCATTTTGCTTTTTGTCATTCCGTTCTTGGGTTATAGCCTATATCGCTTTATTCAGATTTCCAGCAAACAACCGGAACAGACAGCTAATCAAATCGCACCGAGCAACCTTAAAATCCAGCGCCTGACGGGAAACGGAAAAGTTTCGCGCGCTGCAATCTCGCCCGACGGAAAGTTTCTCGCTTACGTGCAGAATGAAGGCGGGCAGCAAAGCCTTTGGACAAAACAAATTTCCACCAACAGCAACGTGCAGACGGTCGCGCCCGGCGTAATGGAACAATTCGACAACTTAACTTTCACGCCCGACGGAAGTTTTATTTATTTCGCCGGTAAGAATATGGAAAATCGGAGTAATACCATTTTTCGTGTTCCGACTCTCGGCGGCTCTTTGTCAAAAATTATCTCGAACGCTCGGAGCGTTTCGTTTTCGCCCGACGGCAAGCAGATTGTTTTCGGGCGTTGGGACGCTAAAACGGCGGAATCTGTTTTGATAATTGCTAACGCTGATGGCACAAACGAGCGCAAATTAACTTCGCTTTTTGACAATTTCTATTTCAGCGGCGCGTTAGGCTGGTCGCCCGACGGAAAACTGATTGCCTCCGGCGTAGGTGATGATAAAAAGCTAGAACGCAAGCAGACCGTAGCGGTAATCGAAGTATCAAGCGGGGCGCTGAAAGAGTTAAGCGAATACAAATGGGATTCCATAGATAGCCTTACGTGGCTGCCGGATATGAGCGGGATGATTTTCAGCGCGGACGATACGGGCGGCGGTGACGGCGTTTCCAAACTTTTTGAAATTTCGTATCCGAGCGGCGAATCGCGTCGAATGACACAGAATTTAACAGATTACTCCAGAGTCTCTCTGACCGCCGACGGTAAAACGCTAATCTCCGTTGAATCCGACTTTACGTCAAGCATTTGGGTTTCGCCAAATGCCGACTTAAGCCGCGCAACACAAATCACCACAGGCAAAGCCAATTATGCGCGCGGCATCGCCTGGACGCCGGATAAACGCATCGTCTATATCGCCAACACGAGCGGTATTGAAGAAGTTTGGATAATAAATGCCGACGGCTCGAATCAAAAACAATTGACCAACGACGGTCGGCTCAAATACACGCCCGTCGTTTCACCCGACGGGTGCTACATCGTTTATGCCACGTCGCAGGGCGGTAATGATTTGTGGCGTATCAACATTGACGGCAGCAATCAGACGCTTTTAACGGGGAAACCGGCGGATGAAGCCAACCCTGATATTTCGCCTGACGGAAAATGGATAGTTTATTCTGCGTGGACTTTCGGCAAACAAGCTATTTGGCGAATGCCGATTGAAGGAGGCGAAGCGCAGCGGCTAACTGATTTTGAATCAAAAGAGCCGCACGTCTCACCCGACGGACGTTTTATCGCCTGCTTTTTCGCTGACGAGAAAAACGTTACTCATCTGGGAATCATCCCGTCTGACGGCGGGGCGCTCATAAAAACATTTGATGTGCCGACAACAGTTGAAACCGATATGTCGCCCAAGTGGACGCCGGACGGACGCGGCATCACTCTTATTGACGAGCGCGCCGGAATCGGAAACCTTTGGGTACAGCCCGTTGACGGCGGCGCGCCGAAGCAGCTCACTGATTTCAAACAAAACGGCATTCACCGCCGCGAATGGACGCGAGATGGAAAACAAGTGGCAATCGTGCGCGGCGAAGGAAATTCCGATGCCATAATGATTACCGATTTCAGATAATTGATGCTCGAAGCAGACACAAAATTTGGACGTTACGAAATCCGGCAGTTGCTCGGCGCAGGCGGAATGGGCGAAGTTTATTTAGCCGAGGACACACGCCTTGAACGCAAAGTTGCGCTTAAGGTGTTGCTTGCCGATTTCGCGCAAAATGTTGAGCGAATGCGCCGGTTTGTGCAGGAAGCAAAGGCGGCTTCTTCCTTGAACCATCCGAATATCGCGCACATTTACGAGATTGGAGAAACAGATGGCGTCAATTTTATTGCAATGGAGTTTGTCGAAGGCGAAACCTTGCGCGAGAAAATTCATCACGACAAAACAGATTTCAGAACGCTGGTGAAATATCTCACGCAGGTCGCTGCCGGACTTGCAAAAGCACACGCCGCAGGAATCGTGCATCGAGATTTGAAGCCAGACAATATTATGATTTCGCGCGACGGCTTTGCGAAGATTTTGGATTTTGGACTAGCGAAACTTGTCGAGCCGCAAAAGATGCCAAAGGCTAACGCCGACGAGTTGAATGAAGCTGCCACCGCAATGATGCCGCAGCCGCTTTCTGTTCCCGGAATGATTATGGGAACAGTCGGCTATATGTCGCCCGAGCAGGCGCGGGGCAGAAAGGAAATAGACCAGCGTTCTGATATTTTCTCGTTCGGGTGCATTTTGTATGAAGCCGCGACCGGGCATCAACCGTTTGCGGGCGAGGGCGTAGTTGATTCACTGCATAAAATCATCCATGCACAGCCGCCACCGCTTAAGGATTTCAACCCAACAGTTCCGGTTGATTTGCAGCGCATTGTGCGTCGTTGTCTGGCGAAAGATCCAGAAGAGCGTTATCAAACAATCAAAGATGTGGCGATTGAACTCAAAGAACTGCGGCGCGAGATGGAAGGCAGTGCAGGACTTCATCAATCCGTTTCGCCGCAAAATGTCTCGAACGCGAGCGATATGAATGCGCCAACTTTGCTTACATCAGATACAGAGCAAACGGCGGAAACAAAAGAATCAACTGCGGTGCGTTCAACCTCGAGTGCGGAATACCTGGCAGGTGAAATCAAACGCCGTAAAAAATTAGTCGGCGTTGTCGCTCTCGCGCTTCTGGTGATGATAGGCGGAATTGTTTTCGCCCTCTATAAATTTTGGGGCAAAGCTGATAAGCCTCCGCAGGCGATAAAAATTGAAAGGCTGACCACAAACGGCAAATCTACTGCTGCCGCCATCTCGCCCGACGGCAAATACGTCGTGTACAGCGTTGATGAGGGCGGAGGGCAGAGTCTTTGGGTGAGGCAAGTAGCCGCGTCGAGCAACGTACAGATTATTCCTCCGGCGGAGGACGTTTACTACTGGGGACTCACATTCACGCCTGACAGCAACTACATCAATTTTACCAAAGTCCAGTTTGAGAAGAACGTAGATTGGGTGCTCTACCAAATGCCGGTGCTCGGAGGCACTCAAAAGAAACTGATAACACACGCGCAGGGCGGGGTAAGTTATTCTCCCGACGGCAAGCAGTTCGCTTTTGTGCGCGAAGAATATCCGAGTGCGGAAGAAAGTTCGTTGTTGATTGCCAACGCCGATGGCACGGGTGAACAAATACTTGCCCAGCAGAAAGCGCCTGTAAGATTCCCTTCCAGGCAAGTTGCTCCTGCCTGGTCGCCTGACGGGAAGACCATCGCCTGTATCGTCAGTGACGAGACGAAGGGCGTCGGGCGGTCGCATGTCGTCGAAGTAAATGTTGCGGATGGAACCAGCAAGACCGTCGTCACAAAGGAATGGGAGGACATATTTCAAATAGCTTGGCTCCCGGATAAAAA
Source organism: Acidobacteria bacterium 5-1 (assembly GCA_002050455.1). Lineage (GTDB taxonomy): Bacteria > Acidobacteriota > Blastocatellia > Pyrinomonadales > Pyrinomonadaceae. Next base: position 6,401 of record MWZA01000056.1, read on the forward strand.
CGGGCTTCTCGTCCTTGGAGTAGAGAAAGGGGCTGTCAATTACGCCGGACAAATATGGCGCTTCTCCTACCCGGAAGGCGAAGCGCGAAGAATTACGGCTGACTTTAATAATTATTCGAGCCTGAGCCTGCCGTCAGACTCCAACGCCCTCGTTACCGTCCAATCGAATAGGACTTCTAATATCTGGGTTGCTGCCAACGGGGATGCAGGGCGCGCCGTACAAATTAAATCAGGTGGCAACAATCTGGAGGGAATATACGGTCTCGCGTGGACGCCCGACGGTCGCGTCGTCTATAACTCATTGGCTAGCGGCGCACCGGATATTTGGATTATGAACGCGGACGGCACAGGTCAAAAGCAGCTCACGGTTGACGCGGGCGCAAACCTTCAACCGAAGGTTACGCCCGATGGTCGTTACATAGTTTTCGCGTCCCTCCGCAATGACCAGGTAAATGTCTGGCGAATGAATTTGGATGGCAGCAACCCGAAGCAGTTGACAAACGGTAATAATGACTGGGATCCCGCGGTAACGCCTGATTCCCGATGGGTGATTTACGCGGCGCAAAAGTCAGGGATGCCTTATTTGTGGAAAGTTTCGATTGATGGCGGCGATGCCGTGCAGTTGATCGACAAATATGCAAACTCCCCGGAAGTCTCGCCCGATGGAAAATGGATTGTCTGTTCATATCGTAAAGACATCAATTCAACGTGGAGATATGCGATCATTCCTTACGAAGGAGGCGAGCCCATCAAGGTTTTTGACCTACTCGGCAAACGGGGAGATTTTCGCTGGTCGCCCGACGGACGCTCTCTTCACTACCTGCGAGATTCGCCGGGCGGAGTGACAAACGTCTGGAGTTTACCTTTAGACGACAAGCCGCCTAAACAGTTGACAGATTTTAAGACAGAGCAAATATACAATTTCGCGTGGTCGCCGGACGGAAGGAATTTGGTTTTATCGCGCGGCACAACGACTTCTGATGTTGTTCTGATTCGAGATTTCAGATGATTGCTAAGGGAACAAAACTCGGACGCTACGAAATCCGCTCTCTAATCGGCGCGGGCGGAATGGGTGAAGTGTTTTTAGCCGAAGATACTCGCCTGAATCGCAAAGTTGCTTTGAAAATTCTGCCCGAAAGCATTGCTTTAGATAAAGACCGCCTGCGTCGTTTTGAGCAAGAAGCATATGCCGCTTCATCTCTCAATCACCCAAATATTTTAACCATTCACGAATTGGGCGCGGAAAATCAACATCATTTTCTCGCTACCGAATTTGTCGAAGGCGAAACGCTCAGAGAAAGGCTCAACGGCGAAGGCGTGAACCTTAATGAGGCTTTAGACATTGTTCAGCAAACCGCTTTTGCACTTTCGGCGGCACATGCGGCGGGCATCATTCACCGCGACATTAAGCCGGAAAACATTATGCTTCGGCGCGACGGCATCGTTAAAGTCTTGGATTTCGGTTTGGCAAAACTGACTGAAAAACGGGAAGCGAATTTGGACGCCGAAGCCGAAACACGCGCGCTTGTAAAAACGAATCCGGGCGTCGTAATGGGAACTGTCTCGTATATGTCGCCGGAACAAGCCAGAGGAAAAGACACGGATGCGAGAACGGACATTTGGAGTTTAGGCGTTGTGCTTTATGAAATGGTTACAGGGCATTTACCGTTTGCGGGCGAAACGATGAACGATTCGATTGCCGCGATTTTGACGAAAGAACCGTTGCCGCTCGCGCAATACATTTCCGATGTTCCGGCGGAATTGCAGCGCATTGCGAGGAAGACTTTGACGAAAGAACGCGACGAGCGTTATCAAACGGCGCGAGATTTACTGCTTGATTTAAAAGATGTAAAGCAGGAGTTGGAGTTTCAAAACAAGTTGGAGCGCACGTCATCACCGAATCGAGAAGAATCAAAAACACAACTCTTGAGTACAACGACAAGCGATGTTGCAAACACAACTTCGAGCGCGGAATACGTTGTCAGCGAAATCAAACAGCACAAGCGCGGTTTTGTCTTTGGCTTAATAATTCTGTTTCTTACTGCGGTTGGTTTCGGCTATTGGTTCTTTGGCAATCGTCCGTTAAATTTAACAAACATCGAATCAATCGCCGTAATGCCATTTGTCAACGAAAGCGGTAATGCCGACAATGAGTATTTATCTGACGGCATGACTGAATCGCTGATTAGCAGTTTATCGCAATTGCCAAAACTTTCTGTTAAAGCACGTAGTTCGGTTTTCCGCTACAAAGGAAAAGACGTTAATCCGCAAACCATCGGCAATGAATTAGACGTGCAAGCTGTTTTATTCGGTCGCGTCATTCAGCGAGCAGAGCAATTGATACTCAGTTTGGAACTAGTTGATGTAAGAACAGAGAACATCATTTGGAGTGAGCAATATAATCGTAAGCAGACAGACCTTGTTTCATTGCAAAGCGAGATTGCGCGTGATGTATCAAACAAACTGCGAGCAAAATTGTCGGGAGCGGACGAGCAAAAAGTAGCGAAGAACTACACCGAGAACACCGAAGCCTATCAGCTTTATTTGAGGGGACGGTATCATTGGAATAAGCGCACGGCGAAAGATTTGCTTAAATCAGTTGAGTATTTCAATCAAGCGATTGAAAAAGACCCGAACTATGCGCTGGCTTATGCGGGATTGGCTGATTCTTATGTATTGTTTAGTGGCTATAACGTCACTTCGCCGAATGAAGCATATCCGAAAGCGAGAACGGCGGCGATGAAAGCCATTGAAATAGATGAAACGCTGGCTGAGGCTTACACGGCGCTAGCGCAAATCAAATTTAGTTACGAGTGGAATTTTGCTGCTTCTGAAAGAGATTTCAAACATGCCATCGAATTGAATCCTAATTACCCTACGGCTCGCCAATGGTACGGCGAATTTCTATCCATAGTTGGGCGGCTCGATGAAGCACTCGTGCAGATGAAACGAGCGCAGGAACTTGACCCGCTGTCATTGATTATCAACAAGGAGTTGGCACTTGTACTGATGGATAAGCGCGAGTATGACGGGGCGATAGAGCAACTTCTTAAAACAATCGAAATAGATTCAAGTTTTGCTCCGGCACACACTGACCTCGGTCTCGTTTATGCGCAGAAGCAGATGTATCAAGAAGCTATTTCAGAACATCAAAAGGCGATAAATCTTGACCCGGAAAATGCATTTGCGTTGTCGAATCTCGGATACACCTACGCAAAATCAGGAAGAAAGGATGAGGCGCGAAAGGTTCTCAATCAGATACAGGAATTGTCGGCGAGGCGCTATGTCTCGCCCTTAGACATTGCAAGTATTCATGCAGGTCTTGGAGAAAAAGATGAGGCGTTTGAATTATTGAAAAAGGCTTACAAGCAGCATGATGACGACCTGTTATTCTTAAAAATACATCCGCCGATGGAAAGTCTTAGTTCAGACCCGCGCTTTCAAGATTTACTGCGTCGCATCGGTTTGCCACAGTGATTTGAAAAAGATAGATGAAAGAATCTTCGCTTAAAATAAACTTGTCGCATTACCGCATCATCTCCAAACTCGGCGCAGGCGGGATGGGCGAAGTGTATCTCGCCGAAGACACGCGCCTTGAGAGAAAAGTTGCGCTGAAAATCTTGCCTGAAAATTTGGCAAATGACACGGAACGAATGCGCCGTTTTGTGCAGGAAGCAAAATCCGCATCAGCCTTAAATCACCCGAACATTATTACGATTTACGAAATTGGCGAAACTGACGACGCACATTTTATCGCTACTGAATATATCGAAGGCGAAACTCTGCACAATCGTTTGAAAAGCGAGCCGATTAATCTCAAGTCTATTCTTGATATTGCTATTCAAGTGGCGAGTGCGCTTGACGCTGCACATCGCGCCGGGATTGTTCATCGAGACATCAAACCGGAAAATGTGATGATTCGTCCCGATGGATTAGTGAAAATACTCGATTTCGGGATTGCTAAACTAACCGAAAAAAAGAATGAATCAATTGACGCGGAAGCGGCGACGGCAGTTCAAGCAGGAACAACGCCGGGCATGATAATTGGGACGGCAAACTATATGTCGCCGGAACAAGCCAGAGGAAAAGCAATAGATGCGCGGACGGATATTTTCAGCTTTGGCGCAATGCTCTATGAAATGCTTGCGGGCAAGCTGCCTTTTGAAGGTGAAACGGCAATGGACACAATCAGCGCGATTCTGCACAAAGAGCCTGCGCCTTTAAGTCAAACGTCGCCTGACCTGCCGCGAGAGTTGCAGCGCATTGTCGAAAAATGCCTTAGAAAAGACCGCGACGAGCGTTATCAAACGGTGAAAGATTTGTTGATTGATTTGAAAGATATAAGGCAGGACTTGGAATTTCAAAACAAATTGGAACAAACCGCATCGCCACAACGAGAAGACGCTAAAACGGAAATCTTGAGCGTAACAACATCAGACAAAGGGCAGACAACATCAAGCGCGGAGTATGTTGTTACGGAAATAAAACAACACAAACGCGGTTTTGCGATTGGGTTGATAGTTTTGCTTCTCGCATCAATTGGTTTGGGTTATTGGTTCTTCGCTAATCGCTCTGCAAACACTTCGCAAATCGAATCAATTGCCGTTTTGCCGTTTGAAAATCAAAATCCCGAAACAGAATATCTTTCGGACGGCTTGACCGAAAGCATCATCAACAATTTAAGCAAGCTGCCGCATTTGCGCGTCATCACGCGAAACTCCGTATTTCGCTACAAAGGCAAAGAGACAGACCCGATAATAGTTGGGCGTGAGTTAGACGTGCGTTCCGTTTTAACGGGCAGAATTATTCAGCGCGGCGATAATTTAATTATCAGCGCGGAACTGACAGATTTGGAAGATAACAAACAAATCTGGGGACAGCAATACATTCGTAAGATAGTTGATGCATTCGCCTTGCAGCAAGAAATCTCAAGGGATATTTCCGAAACATTGCGCTCGAAGCTGACGGGCGAAGAACAACAGCGTCTTGTAAAGCGTGAAACTGTCAGTCCCGAAGCATATCAGCTTTACTTGAAAGGTCGCTTTCATTGGAACAAAAGAAAACCGGAGGAACATAAAAAAGCTATCCAATATTTCGAGCAGGCAATTGCGCTTGACCCGAATTACGCGCTCGCATATGCAGGCATAGCAGATTGTTACGCGGTCAGCTCGTCTCCTGTAAAAGGACAAGAGAGATTTTTGAGACTGCGGGCAGCAGCGAACAAGGCTCTGGAGTTAGACCCCAGTTTAGGCGAACCTCATGCCGCGTTAGCTAATACTTTTTGGACGGAATGGAACTGGTCGGGCGCGGAAAGCCAGTATAAACGCGCCATTGAGCTAAATCCGAATTATGCGACGGCTCATCAATGGTATGCCGAATTGCTGTCGCGACTCGGACGACACGACGAAGCAGTCTCGGAAATTAAACGTGCGCGTGAACTTGATCCGCTTTCGCTGATTATCAACTCGGATATGATTTATATCTTAACAATGGCTCGGCGGTATGACGAAGCCATCGAACAAGGCAAAAAAACGCTTGAGATGGATGCGAGTTGGACTACGGCGCGGTATTTTATTTACATCGCCTACCTTCATAAGGGAATGTATGAAGAATCTATTGCTGAAGCGGAAAAGGCTGTCGAATTTAGAGATTGGAGTGCTGAAAAAAAAGAAGCTCGCAGACAGGCGTGGGCGGCACTTCGAGACGCATACAGAAAATCGGGCGCGAGAGGTTTCTGGCAGAAAATGCTCGAATTAGAGAAGCAATATTTAGCTAAGGGCGAAGAGGAGGAATCAGCCTTCATTATGGCGGAAATCTATGCCAATCTTGGCGACAAAGACGAAGCCTTAAAGTGGCTTGAAAAATCAGTCGAGAAACGCGAAGAAGATATTGATTTGATTAAAGTTAATCCAATGTTCGACAATTTGCGCTCCGACTCGCGTTTTCAAGATTTACTGCGGCGTATGAATTTTCCGTCGTAAGCTGGCGTTGTAAAATAGCAAGATGATTATTGCTCCCGGCACACAACTCGGACGCTATGAAATCCGCTCGCTGCTCGGCACGGGCGGGATGGAGGAAGTCTATCTCGCCGAAGACACACAGCTAAAACGCCGCGTCGCGCTCAAGCTGCTACCTTTTGATTTCATTCAAAATGAAGATAGATTACGTCGCTTTACACAAGAAGCTGAGCAGACCGATTGCGCGAATTGACGCTTATCTGGAAGGGTATAAGCGCGGAACGCAGCAGTGTTTTTCATATACACAAACCCGCTAGCCGAATGATTAATAAAAATAGGAATTATATTTTTACGAAGTTGGCGGTCAGGATTTAGCTAACGCCAGGAAGATTTTGTCCGATCCGAATCACGTACAGCGGTTCTCGGGCGTGCAGAATCCATAATCAAAGATGATGTCAGCCCATTAACCTTGCAAAAAGTTCGTAATCTGCTTGCTGTCACTTGTGAAAGTCTTGAAGATTCAACAGGTGTTAACAAATGATCGGGTTAATTCTACGCGCTCTGATCGATTCGAAGTTTTAACCTTTACAAACACCTATACGTAAGAAGCCCCTTGGAAAATAACTCGGGAAATAAAGTGCTACCGATTATCAGGCTTTTAGTTTTTGAATATAAATTTGCATAACCTTAAATTTTAAGTTTAAGAAATCGCAACCCAAGAATTAAATTATTGTTCAAAAATTAAGAAATATACTCTTATCCTATCTAAAGAAAATAACTTATGATAATCTAATAACTGAAGTGTTAAATTTTTCTTGTTCTATCTAATTTTTAATTTTGAAAAGCTAATTTTTTTGTCTTTCTTCGCTATTTTATTTTTCTTCGTATGGAAAATCCAGTTGCACTGGTTAAACCTAAACTAACCGCTGCCGAAAAAAAAATTATTGCGATGGTCATTGACGGGTTGCCGTCTGAAAATTCGCGGCGCGCCTATAGTCGGCATCTTCAGGAATTCTTCCTCTGGCACGCTCTTGAAAATCGCCCAGAACTGAATAAAGCTTTGATAAACAGATATGTGAAATCCTTACGCGGTAGAAAACTCTCGTCATCAACCATTAACCAAAAGCTTTCAGCTATTAGAAAGCTAGCGACCGAAGCCGAAGATAATAACTTGATTGATTCAAGAATTGCGAACGGTGTTCGCTCCGTCAAAGGCGTTCCGTTTAGAGGTAGACGCACCGGAAACTGGCTGACGAAAGAGGAGGCGCAAAAATGGCTGAACGCTCCCGATACAAAAACATTGAAAGGCGGGCGTGACCGCGCGCTTCTTGCTGTCTTAATCGGCTGCGGGCTGCGCCGCGCCGAAGCTGCGATTCTTTCTTTCTCGCACATCGAACAGCGCGAAGGACGTTGGGCGATTGTCGATATTGTCGGCAAGCGCGATAAGATGCGAACGGTTCCAATGCCCTCGTGGGCGAAGGCTTGCTTGGACTCATGGAAAACAGTCGCCCATTTAGAAGAAGGTTTTGTTTTTCGTCGGGTTAATAAAGGTGACAATTTAATGGGAGAATCGATTACGCCGCAAGCCATCAGAGATATTGTTGCCGGTTACTCATTGAAATTAGAAAATCAAGAAATTGCGCCGCACGATCTAAGAAGAACATTTGCCAAACTCGCGCACAAAGGCGGCTCCCCGATTGACCAGATTCAATTATCGCTCGGGCACGATTCGATTCAAACGACCGAAAAATATTTAGGAGTCGAGCAGGATTTGACCGACGCTCCTTGCGATCACTTGGGGCTTCGAATCGGCAGTTGATTACCGAAATTAGCAGTTTTGGCGAATGGTCTGACAAGGGGCAATCGAGAAAAAATGATTACAGGTCAAATATGAAGGTGCATAAAAAATATTTTATTTATAAAACTTCTAATATCTCAAGTGTCTTATACCAATAGAAAAACGCTGATTTATCGGGCAGCCTTTTCAATCTATTCAAAAAATTCCATTCCGTGTTTTCGATGCTCAAGCCGGTAATATCTTCACCGTTGTATCGTTGTAAAGCGGCATAATCTTCAGCTAATATTTTCGCCGCCAGGTATGCCGCTTTTGCGCTTGCCGTCACCGCGTCGTCGGGTCTGAAACTGCCGGAAATTATAAAATTATTAAAGCTTTTGATTCCTTTTTGTAATTCATTGTAATGTGACTTGCACGGTTCATCTCGATTTCGATCTCTGAGAGCAATGATTTTGACGGTTTCGATAATGTCATTTAAAACATCGGGCGCTCCGATTGTTAAACTTCGATAGCTGATTTCTTCAACGACAAATGCGTTAAAACTTTTCGCCACCGTCTCGACGGAATCTACTTTTTCAAAGAGATTACCAACGTCGAAAAGCTGTTTGATGATCTCCAGTTCCTTTTCCGTGCCGTATTTAATTCCAGTCGTATTGGGAGCGAAAGCCGTCAGTTTATCGCCTGTGATCGAATCCACATCCGGGACAAACACATTTATTATTTCATCGGATTCGATCCATTTCGTTTGAATGGGAATCTCAATAATGTTCGGGTAATAATTTTTTTCAAATAAGATGTCGAGCAGAATATGACCGGACGGATCAAATTTCGGTTGATAATCCAGTTTGTAATGAGCTTTTGGAACCCCTTCCCGGTAACTTCTTCTTTCGTCGAGCGTCCACCCTCTAAAATTGGAATTGGCGATGATTTCACTTAAAACGTCTTCGATTTCTTTTCGGGTTGAATCGCTTTCATATTTTTTATTGAGAACAATATCAATATCAACCGAAAACCGGTTGGCGTTCTCCAGCAGTAGAATCAGACTTGTGCCGCCTTTAAAGACAAAATCCAATCCGTGTTTTTTCAGGTTTTGCAGAAGATACAGGGCATGAATCATCTTCTCCAAGACAGGCGGATTTATACGGCTGAACCTCCTTTGTTTGCGGAAATTTTCGATCCATTCTTTTTCAAAACAAGCGGGATTTATCATAATACGCCTCCCACTAAGCGGCTGAATTTCCGCCTCAAAAACTCTTTTATTTCAACCTCTTTTCCTCTCCGGTTGGCGTAGGCGAGCAGCCGCGAAAAATCCAGCGTGTAACGACTTATGGCGTTTTCAAAAATTGTCTCCAGTTCCTTCCCCTGGTAAAAATAAAATATATCTGTGTCGCAGTAAATGTCCGTCAGAATCTTTTCCAGAACGGGTATATTTATTTTAAGTTTTTTATCACTGATTTTCTGCAGCGGAGAGCGGCTGATCAGGCATTTGAGTACGACCGGATTTTCTTTTCCTTGGACGTAGATTTCCATTTCGTTCGCGCCGGGCTGCAGAAATAAATCTTTCACGTTGTTGTCCTTCAAATTAAAAAAGACGGAATTCATCAAATCTTTTTCTACTTCGAGAATTGTAAAAAAAGAACCGGATTGGTGATTTGAGAATTCGCCCAACCAGGATGACTCCCAGACGCAATACTTTATGTCCGAAAAATTCTTGGCGAGCAGCTTGGCTATTTTTCTGGATAATTCGCCGATGAAAGGCTGGTATTGGGGTTTATCACAAATGGTATAAATTCCCTTGCCGACGCTTTTAATTATATCTTTCTTTTTTAGATCATAAATTCGCCAGCCGAAGGTTCCGTTCTTAAGTTCAGGCTCATATTCCAGATAGAAATCATAGAGGTCGCCTCTTGAAAAGATTACACCCTTATCAAATCTGCCAGCCAATTGTTTTTCATAAAAATCTTTCATTGTTATAAAATCAAATCTCGACCTATATTAACACTTATTGGTCAATATTGAAAATCAAAAATTGACCAATTTAATAAATTGTTGGTTAGTTTTTGATTCTTTGATATTATGCAGTATCTTCTCTAAAATCCGTTTCTGACGAACCAGTTTTTAGAAGCAAGCTTGATGCTCGGCATAAATTCTGGTCGCCGAGAACGAAACGAAAAAATGCCGGCGATACGCACCGGCATTTTACTCTTACTTAAATCCGAATTGAATCTGATTATTTATTGAAAACTGTCTTTGAAACGTTTGCCGCCTGAGAATTTAACCGTTTTGCTTGCTTTGATGGTAATCGCCTCACCGGTTGAAGGATTGCGTCCCTGTCGTTCCGCTCGCTGCCCGAGTTTAAGTTTTCCGATTCCGGCAAGCTGTACGCTGCCTGCACTCTGAAGCTCGTTGACTAAAAGCTCGGCGTGAGCGTCAAGTATTTCTTTGACTTTCGCTTTCGTGATGCCGGTTTTATCGGCTAAAGCACTGACCAATTCAGTGACTGATTTTTCTTTGCCGCCGGTTGTTGCAGGTGCTGCTGTTTTACTTGTTGCCGCTTTTTTCGCCGCGCCGCCAATTGTCTTTGTCGAATCGTTTTTCTTAGTTTCCATAATCTATAAGCAAGTCTCCTATTTTTGAAATTTATAAAACCGTTAAATGTCTAAAATAATCTATCACAACCTATATACCAATCCGACTAATGTATTTGGGCTTTATAGTTTCTGTTAAAATTGCATATCTCGCAGGAACCAAATATTGAGCAGTATATCCAATTCCAAATAATCGTCTTGTGATTGTTGGGCATACAGAGATCAATCAAAACTTTTCAACAGAAAATAACCTCCAAAGCCAACAAGCCCCAACAATACAACAGCACCGCCGATCTCTGCACGAAGTTGTGCCTCCTTTATCTCGCTTTGATAAATCGTTGCAAGCTCATTCATCACGAATTTCATTTTAGGTCTTTCCCAAGGATTCGGGGAAATCATTTGGCTCAATAACCTATTAAGCCGTTCGCCCAAATTGTTTATCGTAAAACCAGCCGCTATTCTTTCGTTCGTCAGCATCTCACACGCCGTGATGCCAAAAGAAAATGTATCCGCGGCGGCGGTAAAGACGGCTCCAGGCAGATACATTTCGGGAGCGATATAAAATTCCGTTCCTCTAGCCGTCCGCGTGGCGCCGAAATCAAATACGGAACGGGCTGGAAAACAAGCCAAACCCGGGTCGCCGAGCTTTAAAGTCCAGTTGTTTTGCGAATCAGTTTTAAGCAATAAATTATCGGGTTTAATATCGCGATGCAGCATCCCGCGACGGTGAACGTCCGCCAGCGCATTGGCTGCCTGCCAAAGCAGCAACAGCGTCCTCGTTCGATTTATTTTCAGTTCCCATAATCTTGAGCGGACATTCCCCAAGTTACAATATTCCGTTACTAAAAACGCATACATTGCGAGACTTCGATTTCATTCGGATTCAGAAACTTCGGCGAGCCGAAAATGACTTCGACGCCCATTTCCTCGAATCCTTCGGGCGCGTCGTGACGTTCGATTATTTCGATGACGTTCCGCACGCGATTCGTAATCGAAGAAAAGGAATCGCCAAGAAATTTTGGCTCAAGTGGTTGAAAGCCATATTTCTTAGCTTGTCGCGCCTGGTGAACAAATTTTGCCGATTTAATCAGCGTTTTCGACGGCACACAGCCCGTGTAAAGACAGTGTCTT
>MWZA01000218.1 GCA_002050455.1 Acidobacteria bacterium 5-1
GTATTCACCGGCATTCGGAGCAAGCGTCGTGTAAATCGGCACGTCAATTATTCCGGCAAACTGACAGCCTGCATCGGTCAAAGTCCATTCGGGCGAATTTGCCGCGAGCAACGCGATTCTGTCGCCTTTCCGCAAGCCCAGCGAATATAGCCCAAGCGCGATGTTTTCAATGCGCGACAACATTTCAGCGGAGGAAATCGCTTGCCATTTGCCGCCCGATTTATAATTCAAAGCGTCGGCGCGATTGTGTTTTTCAGCCGCGTGCAAAAACAATTCAGCCAGCGTTTTCGGTTCGTCCGTATAAAGCGGAATGCGCCGAACACTTTGTTTTATCCTATTTTCAGTTTTGCTTTGCATCGCTCTAAAATTCCAGATTCCAAATTCCAGATTCCAGATTTCAGATTTTTCTTCCAATTTGGAATCTGGAATCTGGAATTATCTTAAAACACCGCCGAAAAAGATTTTCAAAACTTCATCCGCCAGCGGCGCAAGCGGATACGCTTTTTTTGATAAAATCCAGTTTGTAACCATTTCGTCCAACGCGCCGTAAAGAATTTTCGCGCAAATAACCGGCTTTAAATCCGTGCGGAAAACGCCCGTTTTTTGTCCTTCTTCAATCGTCTGCTGAATTATTTTCAAATAATCGGCAAAACCGGCGGCGGAAAATTCTTCCATAAACTTAGTCGAGCCGCGCAGTTCGACTTGGAAAACAATTGCAAGGTCGCGGTCTGCGCCGAGTTTTTCAAGGTGAAGTTCGGCAATCCGGCGCAGGCGTTTGTCGGCTTCCGCAATTTCGGCGATTTCTTTTTTGCCCTCGCTGATAAATTCTTCCATCGCGCGGTCAAAAATCGAATGTAGGATTTCGTCTTTGCTCTTGAAATAAAGATAAACCGTGCCGTCGGCAATGCCCGCCGCTTTCGCAATGTCGGCGACTTTCGAGTTGAAATAACCTTTCTGCGCGAAAACTTTTATCGCCGAACGCAAAATCGCTTCGCGTTTGTCGGCGACAACGGCGCGAGCCTGTCCGGTTGAAGAATCTGAACGTGTCATATTGTAAATTTACGTCGTCTTGGATTATGAATGAATCTTCATTCAGTTTTTCAATAGACTAAACCTAAAAGGAAAAATTGGCAAGGTTTTTCTGAAGCAAAACGATTAAGATTAAGATAAGTTTTTATAAAATTGGAGCGCGGGCATCCTTCGCCCGCATTCGCGCCCGCGCGCGAGGAACATTTCATTTGCTTTGCAAATGTGCGGGTAGGGATGCCCGCGCTCCAATTTTTTCTAAAAGGCAATGGATTTTTCGCCGAGATAATGATTTAAGTTCCATTTCTTCGTCGTGTCCAAAGCGCGTTCAAGACAGATGAATTTTTGTTCGCTGTTTTTCAATTGTTCAATCGTTTCCAGTTTAATATCTTCGTCAAGACAAACGAGCGTTTCCTTTTCGCCGTCCGTGGCGCGGAAAACACGATTGTTTGTAAATTCGGGTTGTTCGGTAAATTTGAAATTCAGCATAAAGCCTTGTTTCAATAAAATCTCGGTCAATAAATCTTGTGTCTTAAAAGCGAATGTTTGCTGCCGTTCTTTTTCTTCGATATATCGCTTCAGTGCTTCGAGATTTTCTTCGTCGCCTTTTGTTTCGTCGGGTTTGAACTCGGCGCGCGGAAAATTCGATTTAACAAGCTGAAATACTTTGAATCCTAATTGAAGCGCGGGCATCATACGCGCCTCTAATTGGAGCGCGGGCAGGATGCCCGCGTCTTTGCCTTGCGATACTTCTTCTTCGCTAAAATCTAAATGCGTTTGGTCGGGGTTTGTTCGCGCTTCGCGCTCATTGCGGGCAGGGATGCCCGCGCTCCGACTGATAACTCTTTTATTTCTTTCAATCGTGATGTCGCTGATGCGTTTGTAACCGGCTTTGAATGCTTCGCTTTTTTCGTCGGTGAGTTCGGGAATTTGGACGAGAATAAATTTACGATTGCCGCCGTCTTCTTTATTTAATTCAAAAACTGCTTGCCCTGTTACGCCGCTTCCGCTGAAGAAATCCAAAATTATGTCTTCGGAATCACCTTTGATTGCTAATCTACAAATCTTTTTTATTAGTTTAGATGGTTTGGGATTTTCAAAAACTAAAGTATTGAAAATATCTCTTAAATCTTTTGCAGCTTGCTGATTATCGCCAGCATCCGCTCTGAACCAAAAAGTCATTGGCGTTAATCCAGCTTTAACTTCCGTTAAAAATCTTTTCAAACGTGGCACATTATTACCGTCTTTACCGAACCATATTCTATTATCTGTTACAAATTCATCAAATTTATTTTTTGGAAGTCTCCAAGAATTGCCTTTTGGCGGGCGAATTATTTTTCCTGAAGGTGTAGTAATTTCATAATCATAATCGGCACTATAAGTTTTTACGGATAAATCTCCTGAAGTCCAATCTCCTCTTTCGTCGTTATCTGGATTGCTGTATCTAGCGTTTGCTTCATCACTTCTCGGAAGAAGAATAGGTCGCCAAATTTCTTTGCTTTTTGCATATACGATTATGTAATCGTGGTTTTCTGATAACCATTTAGCGTCGTTTTTTGGAGAAAAGTTTTTTTCCCAAATTATATTTGCAACAAAATTTTCTTCACCGAAAACTTCATCGCACAGTTTTCTCAAATTGTGAACTTCGTTATCGTCAATCGAAATAAAAATCACGCCGTCGTTTCTTAAAAGCGAACGAGCGACGAGCAGACGGCTATACATCATATTCAGCCAATCGCTGTGATAACGCCCGCTTGTGTCGGGATTCGTGGTTTGTTTTACGCCGTCAATCATTGCGCCCGTCTTTTCCCAATACGGACGCTTCTCTTCGGTGTAATTGTCCGAATAAACAAAATCTTTGCCCGTGTTATACGGCGGGTCAATGTAAATACACTTAATCTTTTCACGATACGCGCACAACAGAAGTTTGAGAACTTCCAGATTTTCGCCTTCGATAATGATGTTTTCGCTTGTCGCGGGATTAACGCTGCGGGCTTCGTCAAACACAAGCGTCGTGTTCGTCGGCGTAAAGGCGTTTCGTTTTGCCTGTGATTTGCCGAACCAACGGAAATCATAACGCTCGGTTTCCTTTACAGTGCCGTCGGCTGCGGTCAGCTTCTTGAGTTCGTCTTCATTTAATTTGCCCTCGCCTGTGAAAAGGTCGGGAAAAAGTTCTTTTAATTTATCGAGACGTTCTTGATTAAGGTTGGGCGTTTCCAACATCATTTGACTAAGTGTTTCCATATATTTAATTGGAGCGCGAAAGTCGGAGCGCGGGCATCCTGCCCGCAAGATTTTTGATAAAATTCGACATTAAATTCTAAATAAAAATTGATAAACGCTTGCGCGTTTATGGCGGGCAGGGATGCCCGCGCTCCAATTATCTCCCCAATTTATTTTTGATAGTTTTGTCGGCTTCGGCTGAAAAATAATCGTATTCTTTTATCGGCGCTTTATAAAAATCTTTTGAGTCTAACGCTTCAAAATGTTTCATCGCACATTTGATTTTATATTTTTCGCTTTCTTTCAAAGCCGCTGCATCATTTAGGTCGTTTGTGCCTTTTGTTTCGACAACGAAATAATATTCATCCTCGCTTTTATCAATGAGAACTTTTCGACATAAAACAACGCCGAAATCAGGCTCGTAGTTTCCAATCGGCGTTTTGATGCTGTAATACTTCGGAAGTTTAATGACGCAGACGACTTCGTTGTTCCGGTCTCGGTTAGCGGCTTCGGCAAAGTTTTTTTCAATTGCGCTATCTGTAATCATTTTATCAAAAACGCCGCGTGTCGGCGTGTCGGCGATTTTATCTTCGGCAACTTCTTTTTCATAATCGGCAAACTCAAACATGAGAGTTTCGCCCGTCAGGTTATATTTAATGCCGCGAAGCATTTCATCAAGTTCGATTTGCTTTATTTTATTAACCGCCAAGTGAACGAAAAGCGGCGGGTTTTTTATCATTTCCGATTTGTCTTTAATGCCGTTCACAATACGGAAAATCGTCGGATAACTTAACTGCGTGTATTCGCTTATTTCTTCAATCAAATCGAGCGGCGTAAATCGCGCTTTTAATTCGTAATCCTGCGTTCCGAGAAAAGTTTCCTTTGTTCCGTCGGCAGTCAATTCGTCAACCGTTCGAGCTGAAACCTGCAACATATATTTGGCAATTGAGATATTTTTTAACTCTTCGACACATTCTTTAACGAGATTATCTTCGTTGAACGAAACGACGTAATCGGTTTCTCTTGCCATCTTGCTCCAAAAGGCGCGGAAAGCATTTTGAACTTTGTCGTCTTTATTTAATTTGAAAGAAACTTTATTTTTCGGTTTGCCTTTGTGTGTAACGGTAATAACCGCGCCTTCGTCCGACGTTCCATAAATTTCACGGATTTCACTTTGATAGGTTTCGATAAAAGTTTCGCCAGTTTCGTTCGGAAAAACGGTTAATTGGTTGATGCGCTCTTCGTCTTTGGCTTCCGGCGCATCATAAACCCGCTCGCCGGTCTGATTAACGCAGATGCGAAGCCCGCGCCCGATTTCCTGCCGCTTTCTGATTAACGAGTTTGAGTTATTGAGAGTAGCGATGTTGAAAACATTCGGATTATCCCAACCAACGCCCAAAGCCGAATGTGAAAAAACGAATTGAACCGGATTTTCGACTGAAAGCAGCTCGTCTTTCTTTTCCAATATCAGTTTGAAGATTTCCTTATTTTTCGCCATCGAAGTTTCGTTATCGGTATAATCGCCGCCGCTTGTTTTGGCAAAATAGTAACCTTGAACGCTTTCAATATGTTCGGCGGTCGCCGCGCCTTCGTTATACTGCGGATAAAGCTCACGATATTTTTCCACGAAAAGATTCTTTATCTTCGGATTGTCGCCCATATAATTGGCAACACGGTCAATAAAGATGAGCGACAAACATTTGATATTTTTCGATTCGAGTTGTTTTTGTTTCTCGAAATGACAGCGAATCAGCCAATCAAGCTGTAATTCCCAAATACTTTCGATATTTGCCGACGTTTGGTTTTGAACGATCTCCGCGCCGTTCTCAAATTTAACGTGCCAGCGTCGGTCGAGCAATGGTTTTTCAATTTTTTCAATCGTGTATTTTGCGTAACTCGAATTGCCTGTTTTATCACCCAAGTTGTCGCCTTTTTTCAGCCAGTTCGTTTCGCCCAAAACGTGCCTGCCGCCGACAATTTTCCACGCCTTTAATTTTACTTTCGGGTCGCTTGCGCTTTCCTGAACGTTCGCCAGCTCGATTTTCAAAGTGGCTTCGTCATTCCTTTCGGTAACGGTAAAAAGACGGATCTTTTTGACTAAATTTTGTTTGTAACTGTCATAAGGCGTGAGCCGATAAATGAGATTTTTGATTTCTTTATGTGTCGCCGAATAACGAATACGGGCGAGCGGATTGAGTTTGTCAATCGCTTCTTTGGTCTTCGGCGCATCCATTCCTTCTTGCGGTTCATCCATTATGACAATCGGATTTGTTTTGGCGATGACTTCGATAAATGCCAGATTGTCAAAAAGTCCTTCACGTTCTTGTCGGTTGATAACTCTGTCATCACCGACGATTGCCGCCGTCGTCATCACCATAATTTGCGGATGCTGCTCGTCGGCAAATGATTTTACTTCGCTCAATTTTTTGCTGTCGTATTCAAAGTATTTCGGCGTGAAGCCGTAAATATCATTAAGCTGTTTTTCAAATGTCTTGAGTGTTCCCAAAACGCCTTGTCTGATAGCAATGGACGGAACGAGAATAATAAATTTAGTAAATCCGTAACGATTATGAAGTTCGTAAATCGTTTTGAGATAAACAAGCGTTTTGCCCGTGCCGGTTTCCATCTCAATACAAATATCTTTGTCTTCGGAAAGCTGCGCTGCGCTCGCGTCAATTCCGTTTTCCATGTGGATATTTCTGATATTGTCTTCTATTTGTTCGGGTTTAAGAGTTAGCAGATTGAAACGGATTCCTTCATCGGTCGAGTTATCAAATGTATTTTTGGCGTTCCCGTCAAACACATCTACAACTGATTGAATAGCGGATTTTTGGTATTCGAGTTCTTCAAGTTTTAATTGCATCTTTTAGATTCTTAGCCGGAATAAAGACAAAATTTAATCGTTCGGGGACAATTCGAGCAATAAGGTCAAAAATAAAAGGCATCTCAAAAATTAAAAAACTCTTGAAATGCCCGTAAAATATGGCGGAGAGAACAGGACTCGAACCTGCAAGCCCTTACGGGCGGTAGTTTTCAAGACTACTGCATTACCAATTATGCTATCTCTCCGCACGTTTGAAGCGGAAACTAAAAATATAGCGCAAAGTTCAGTGATGGACAAATCAAAGCCGTTATTTTAACTTTGATTTTTCGTTGAAATAAAACTTACTTGGCGACAGTAATTTCTCGCGTTGTCGAATTATAGCCGCCGTTTTCAACGAGATTGCTGTTTTTGTCAACGAGTTCGAGCTTGATTGTGTGTTTTCCGTTTGTCCAACCCGAAAGCCAAATCGGCTGCCATTTGTCAATAAATTTCGGCTCACCGCCAGCAACCGAATAACGCACGCGATAATCGCCGCCGTCGCCGACGAGTTTGGCGTTTGACAGCCAAAAATCAATCATAATTGCTTCAGCATCCACGCCTTTGTAATCGCCTTTCGGACGGCTGTAAGTCAAAAGCGGTTTGCTCGTATCAACTGCGCCCGCCGTGCTGTTTTCCATCGCTTTGCCTTCCGGCGCAGTAGCAGTGTTAGCGTTTGACATCATTTGGTTGGAATTGGTTGTCGCCGGTTTGGTCACATCCGCGCCGCCGTTTTTGACCGTAAATTTAACCATTTGAAACGCGCCTTGGTTTTTATAACTTTCGTGCCACGGGCGCGACGGGAAAACGCGCAAAGTGTGTTCGCCGTCCGCAACATTCCTCAGTTCAAACTCTTGGTCAAGATTGTAATATGCTTCATACGGTTGGTTATCCAAAATTACGTGAATGTGATTTCCCATCTCCGTCTGCGGGTCTTTCATCGGTTTGTAACCCATCAGTTCGCCGCCGAGTTCGAGTTTAACTTTGACGGTTGAACTATTTACGGTCGCACCTGGCGTCGGTTCGATAAATTTCAAAGCCGGCGCGGCTTTGTCTTGATTACCGCGCGAAGCCACCATTTCCTGAATCTTTTGCGGGCGGTCAACTTCGGTCAAGTTTTGCGCGGCAGACGATTCGGTTTCACCCGCCGTTTTATTATTGCTGATGTCTTTGTTCGTTCCCGTATAACCGCCGGGATTTAGCTGTGTCGGTTCTTTGCTGCACGCCGCGAAAAGGGCAAGCGCAGCTAAAAACATAAAAAATTTCGTCAGTTTCATATTTTCCTCTTGAAAGTCTATCTACTTTTGTTAAATACAATAAAATACAAGCAAAATTTGAATTTTTTAATCTTGTTTATCCAAATAATACTTTAGCTTTGTTTGATTAATTATTAACTAAAGTTTCGATATTTGGCAAAGCATTAACAGATAAAGAAATTAGATGGCTTTTTCGCAGCCAACAAGTTTATGAAAATCAGGAGTTAAAAATTTATCTTTGTATCTTCGCGGGAAAAATTACTTTGACAAAAAATTTCCCGCAAAGGCGCAAAGAAGAATTAGGAAAAAACATTATTAACTTATGAAGTTTCTCAAAATACGAGAAGCGATTAAGAAAGATTGACAAAACTATTCACTATTCACTATTCGCTATTAACTGTTTTCCAATAAAAAGTTCTTCTTTTGTGAAAATAGTTAACAGTTAAAAGTTAATAGTGAATAGTTTTCGTTTTTCTCGATATTTGAGAAAGTCCTATAAATATTAAGCCTGACTCAAACTCAAATTTATCCTGATAAGCAATTAAATCTGATTGCGGTTTTCTTATTTTGAATATCTGTCAATCTTTTTTTAACGATGGGCGTGATTTCACCTCTGGGAAAAGTTTTTATAAAAAGTTGAAATTCTTTGACAACGCCGTTACTGTCGCCGCACGCGCAAGTTCCGTCTGTAAAGTCACTTTTCATATCTCTAATTTCTTCCTTAATATCACTAACATAGGCAGAAGGATATTGCCTTCTAAATTGTCTAGCTTTTCCGTAAAGGCTGGTGAGTATGCCCTTGCCGTAAATTGTACACCCGCTGTAATCGGTTTGCTGCTCGATATAAGCCGACCAAACGCTTTCAGGTTTGAGTTCGCCCAAAAATGTAAAAAAAGCAATGTCTGATTTTGTGCCGAGCCTTTTTGACAGTTTCTTGAAAAAAACAACGTCAGGTTTAACAAAAACAACTTCGTTTCGATTAATTACAAAACCTCTCATTTTCCTTTCAATAGAAGCATAATCAGCCTCGCTGAGACTTTCCAGCGCGTCGAGTTTTTCGGCAACAATTTGTCCTTTCCGATACACAGCCTCTATATTTCCTCTCGTCCTTCGCTTCTCAAATTTTTTAAGAGCCGAAGAATATTTATCGGCGAGTGCAATAATAGAATTGTTTTGTGCATAAACGCAACGAGATACGCCAAATCCGCATACGACAATAATTAGGCTAAAGACTGTTAAAATTTGCTTTTTCATTTTTCAATTTAACTCCAATAGTTGCGGTCAAGCGAGCGATAACCGATGGCTTCGCTGATGTGATTTGGCTGAATGTTTTCGCTTGCTTCTAAATCGGCGATGGTGCGTGAAACTTTCAAAATTCTATCGTGAGCGCGGGCGGAAAGACCTTGCCGCAGCATTGCGCGTTCAAGCAAATTTTCGCTTTCCCCGTCCAACGCGCAGAATTTACGAATGTGGCGCGAAGACATCGCCGAATTTGAAAAAATCCCTTCGCCGTCAAAGCGTTTTAATTGGATTTCACGCGCTTTTATGACTCGCTCACGAACTGTTATAGAACTGTCGCCGACGGAAACGCCTTTTCCGCGCAACTCTTTGAATTTAACGGCAGGAACATCAATGTGAATGTCGATTCTATCGATCAAAGGTCCTGAAATTTTGCCGACGTAACGCTGAATCTGCATCGGCGAACACTTACATTCTCTCGTCGAGCCGAAATAGCCGCACGGACACGGATTCATCGAAGCGACCATCGTAAAATGAGCGGGAAATGTCAGAGACATCGCCGCGCGGCTAATTGTAACTTCTTTATCTTCCATCGGTTGGCGCAGAACTTCCAAAACGCTGCGGTCAAACTCCGGCAGTTCGTCGAGAAACAGAACGCCGAGATGCGCCAGAGATACTTCGCCCGGTTTTGGAATCGAACCGCCGCCGATTAGTCCGGCTTGCGAAACTGTGTGATGCGGCGATTTGAAAGGTCTTTGCGTAATCAAACCTGATTTTCCGGTCAAACCGGCAACCGAATGAATTTTTGTGATTTCCAGTGCTTCGTCAAATTCAAGCGGCGGCAAAATTGTCGGCAGACGCTTTGCTAGCATTGTTTTACCCGAACCCGGCGGTCCGATTAACAAAATGTTATGACCGCCCGCGCTGGCAACTTCGAGCGCACGTTTCGCGCTTTGCTGTCCGCGAACTTCCGCAAAGTCAATGCGATATTTATTTTCGCTGGCTTTAATGGCGGAAATATCGAGTTTTAGCGGCGGAATGTGCGTATCACGTCCCGTTTGCAAATCTTGCGCGATTTCGACCGCTTCGCGCAAATCCTTTACCGGATAAACATTTACATCCGCAACAACCGCCGCTTCGGTTGCATTTTCTTCTGGCAGAATCAGATTTTTAATGCCGTTTTCTCTCGCTCGTAAAGCAATCGAAAGTGCGCCGCGCACCGGACGGATACGCCCGTCGAGCGAAAGTTCGCCAACGCTCAAAGTATTTTCCAGATTTTCCGCGTTTCCCAAATCGCCGTTTGCGCCCAAAATTCCAAGCGCAATCGGCAAATCAAAACTCGCGCCTTCCTTTCGCACGTCGGCAGGCGCAAGATTTATTGTCGTTTTGTGGAACGGAAAAAAGTAGGAACTGTTGGTTATCGCGGCGCGGATACGTTCACGCGATTCTCTGATTGCAGTATCAGGTAAACCGACGATTAGGACGGGCGGAGAAGAATCCACTTCGCCTTTGACGGGCTGCAAATTTACTTCAATATCTACAATGAGCGCGTCAATGCCATAGACGGCGGCTGATTGCGTAAGGAAAAGCATAGATTTATCTCAACCAAAAAAGTTACGAAAATTTTAATGCTTGAACTTATACCAAATTTTTCGGAAAATGTCAGATTTTTTTGAAAGTTTTACTTTTGGTGCGCGGGCATCTTGCCGGCAATAGATATTTCAAGCGTTCACGATGCTTCGTGTAAACTCGATATTAAACCTGGTTAAAAAACTTAGGTTGCGGGGCGGCGTTGACGGGCAAGATGCCCGCGCTCCCGGCTAAATTCCTAAAATAAACATTTACATTTTTCAGCGTTTTGTCATAAAATAAACAGGCTGGACAAGAAACTAATTTTTGGAGGCAGCGTATCATAGACAGCAACGATTTACTAAATCCTGAAAATATTTTAGGAGCTAATATGGATTTAACCTCGATAGCGGCAGAGTGCGATAGAGTTTTTCAGTCTGGGGAAAGCACCGGCGTTTCTATTTTTCAAACTCCCGCGTCTGCCGAAACGGAAATTGTCGAAGCGAACGCGCCCGATTTTCAGTTGACTAAACTTTCGGCGGCGGGAAATATCGCGGCGTTTGAACTACTTTACGAGCGTTATCATCGGCGAACTTACAGTCTTTGTCTGCGGATGACGAACAGCCAAACCGAAGCCGAAGATTTGACGCAGGAAGTTTTTATTCAGCTTTTCCGCAAGGCGGGAAGTTTTCGCGGCGATTCGGCTTTTTCCACCTGGCTTCATCGTTTAACAGTCAATCAGGTTTTAATGCATTTTCGGCGGCGAAGCGTGAAAAACGAAAAAATTTCGCAAGACGGCGAAATACCTGAACAAATCGTGCCGGGAACGGAAAATCAAACCCGAATGCCGGTTATTGACCGGATTGCCTTAACGCGAGCCATTGCCGAACTCCCGCCGGGTTATAAAAGCGTTTTTACGCTGCACGACATTGAAGGTTATGAACATGAAGAAGTCGCCCGCATACTCGGAATCTCGGTCGGCACGTCAAAATCCCAACTTCACAAAGCGCGTTTGAAATTGCGCGGTCTGCTCGTTAAGCAAAATAAAGCCTGACCCAAAAATTTTTATAAGGCAACTTAAAACTTTCTGCAGCAATCTATTAGGTTGAAGTCGATAATTTGGCGGAAGTTTTTATAAAAAACAATTTCAATTTTAAAATATAAGTTAAAATGAACTGCGAACAATATCAAGAATTGATTAGTGCGTTTTTGGATAATGACCTCGATGAGTCTGCTTTCATAAATGTCCAATCACATCTCGCCGTCTGCGCCCATTGCGCCAAGATGTGCGAAGATTGTGCGATGATTCTTGATTTATGTTCCGAAGACCTACTGCAAGATTCTTTGCCGCCCAATTCAAAAGCCCTGTGGTGTCGAATAAACAATATTATTGAAAATCAAGTCAAAGCCGAACTCGCGCAGCCGGAAACTGCTCCGAACAAAACCAAACAAGGCTGGCTTTCACAGGTTTGGAATAACAGTTGGCGATTTTCGCTGTCGCAGGTTTTGACATCAATTTTGGGCATCGCGCTGATTAGTTCTTTATTAACAATTATTGGTTTTAAGAATTATTCCGCGTCTGCCGATAATGTGGCGGTCAACGCTTCGTCGTCGGTATTTGAAAAGGTTTTAAGCAAAATAGGTATAGCCGAAACAACGCAAGAGAAACGCGAAAGATATATCAAACAACAGCAAGCGACGATTGATTACTGGAAAAAGCGCGTCGAAGTGCGCCGTGCTAATTGGGACAATCATCTGCGCGATGCGTTTGACCGTAATTTGAATGAAATAAATCAGGTTGTTGTCGAATATGACAAAATTTTACAGGAAAATCCGCAAGATGAAATCTCAAATGATATGCTCGATTCGGCGATGACCGAAAAAGTAGAACTTTTGCGCGAATTTTCTGAGTTGTAACGGGTTTGAGGAAATGAATTTGAAGTTAAAAGTATTATTCAACTTTTTCGCCGACAAGAAAACTACGATTCTACTGTTAAGCGTAGTTTTTTTCTTTGTGTCCGCCGCACCACCGGACGTTTTTGCTCAGAAAAAGTTTTCCAGAAGCTATCCGGCGAGCAAAAACGTCAGTCTAAAACTAACAAACCGCAGTGGGACGGTAACGGTTGAAGGTTGGGAGAGAGATGAAGTCAGAATATCAGCCTCGATGGAAGCACCGGCGGCGAATATGACACCGCAAAATTTGAGCGGCACGATTTATATCAATCTCGTCAAGGACAATCAGGGCAGAAAAGAAGTTGGTTATGTTAATTTCAGGATAAATGTTCCGTATAATTCATCAGTCAACATTGAAACGATGATGGGAAACTTAAATGTCAGCAATGTTCGCGGCGCACTTGTCCGCGCTCATATCACATCCGAAGGCGACATAACCTTAACCAATATCAGCGCGGGTGCGGTTTCCGCTGAAAATGTTATTGGCGATATATTTTTCGACGGCGACATTCAATCGGACGGCACTTATCGTTTTACCTCGACACGCGGCAGTATCAACATCCGCATTCCCTTTGGCTCATCTTTTCGACTGGTCGCCACCGCGCCTTCGACGCGCCGTATTTCGCTCGGTCCGTTTTCAAATCAAGGTCTGAACTTCGGCGACGGAAGGCGCGTTTTCGGCAAAGTCGGCGGCGGAAGCGCGACATTGACGGTTACAAATCAACGCGGAAGTATTTCATTTATCAGCAGGTAATTGGTTTTAGCAGTATCAGATGAAATCTATTCTTAATTGTGTTCTGATTAAACGTAATACTCCGAATTTCATTATTTCGATGCGGAAGTTCTGCCCGTGCGAGTAATGGCAATCCTTTTTTCTTTGTTCGCTCCCTCGGCTATCACCACTTTTATTTTTCGGAAAGTTCCATCGCGGGTTTCATTTGTCGGAGTATATGAAATCAAGTATTGTGTGCGTAGTTCGCCGGAAATATCAGAGGCGATTTGTGGAAGTTCATCGGCTGAATCTGGAAAATAAACTTTTCCTCCCGTTTCCTGTGTCAATCGAGTTAAGAAAGCCTTTGCTTTTTCCCGACGATTTATGCCGCTCGCGTCAAGTTCTTTACTTAAATTATTGACAAATCCAACGGCGTAAATCTGCACATTTGACTGGCGCAGCAACTCAAAAAGCTGTTGTTCTTTATATGAACTGCCTCGGTCGTCGCCGTCTGAAACCAGAATTATGGCGCGTATCTTAATATCATCCTTTTTCTGCGAGTTTTGATATTGCTCAACCTTTTTTGCCGTTAAATAAACCGCATCAATAATTGCTGTTTGTCCGCCCTCCACAAATAAATTATCTAGTGCTTGGTTAAGTGAGCTTTTATTGGTCGTAAAATCCTGTACGACTTCGATTTTATCGGTGCTGACAAAACGAACGATAGTTGATTCATCTTTCGGGCGATTTGAATCCACAATAATTTTCCCCGCTTCGATAACCTTTCTCAGCTGGGAGCGAAGCGAACGCGAATTATCAATTACGAGAGCATTAATTATCGGGACTTCAGTAGTTGTGAAAGACGTAATTGGCTGCAGAACGTTATCTTCATAAACTTCAAAGTCTGATTGATTCAAATTGCTGATAGGTCGGTTATTGTTGCCAACAACGCGCACATTTAAGCTGACTTCTTCCGTTTCAATGTGGAGAACTTCTTCGTCTTCAACCGGAAGGTTTGTTGGAGAGAGTGATGGGCTTATAGTCGGTGTTACGTTTGCAATTGGCGTTGGGGTTGAAAAGACTTTTCGCGCTCTTTGATTAACTAGCGGCTCTGCTGTGTTCACTACCAAACGAACAGTGTCTTTGCGTATCCAGCCTCTGACTTTTCTGCCGGATACTGAAACGTAATACCAACCGTCTGTGTCTTGAGTTTTTTCAAAGGTAATTTTCTCTCCCTTTTGAACCGTTTGAACTTTTTCCGCACCGGAATCGGGTGATTTACGCAAATAAGTTGACGTAACGATTACTTCTGCTTGCCTTTGAGCAAAAACTGAAAAAACAGACAAAAAAGTGAAAACTATAATAATAAAAATTTTCATAAGTTCATGTGCTTTCCAAGAATATCGTAAGCAAAACCGCTGCTGCGGTTACCGCAACCACAATTCATTTTTGTCTAAGCTCAAAACCCTTTGACATAATTTTACACATAAATTGTTGAGGCAGTTTTACGACATTTTTTAAATCACCATTATGGACATTACAACCGTTTAGCGCGAAACTTTCCGCGGGCGCGAACCACAACATTCGACCGCTTAACTTTAATACTGATATCGTGAAGAGCTGCGTCGTCGGCAGCATCTCTCGAATAATAACCAAGCCGGTATTGTTGTCTCAATTCGTCGGCAATTTCTTTAAAAACTTTCTCTAAATCCGGCACGTCGCTGAGGTAAAATCTTCCGGCAGTGGTATTAGACATTTTTTTTAAAGAATCTACTGCTTCAGTTTCGGCATTTCTTTCGAGAAGTTCAATTTCTTCCTCAGTAGGTATATATACCACCCGTCCGGCGGGAATTGAACTTAATTGCTCTTTTTGCCTTTTTCGAGCTTTTTTGCTTTGCCGTTCTTTCTTATCTGTTGCCTGCTTATTAAAACCCGCGCCTGTTTTATAAAATATGGTGTAAATCAATATGTCTGATTCTTCAAGCTGATTTAATAATTCATCTTTTGTTACCGAACTCCCGAAATCTTTACCGTCCGTTAGAAGAACAATTACTTTGCGACCTTGAACATTAGCGAATGAATTCTGAGCAATTTGCTCGACGGCGCGATACATAATCGTTCCGCCCTGCTCGGCGATTTGGACTTTATCGAGAGAGTTTTTTAGTGCCTGATGATTAGAAGTAAGCGGACTGAGAATTTTAACTTGAGAATCGAATGTTGCTACCAGACATTGGTCGGTTGGATTCAATAACTTTATAAAATCCTTGGCGGCATCTTTGATTTTCTTTATTACCTCTTCCGCGCTCCTGCTAGTATCAAGCAGCAGAGCGATATTGAGCGGTTCGTCGTAAGTTGCAAAAAAGTCGATGTCCTGTTTTACTCCGTCTTGATAAAGCGTAAAATCTTCCTTCTTCAAACCGGATATATAATGCCCTTCTTGGTCGCTGACGGTAACCGGAACACTGACAAATGTCTTTTTTGTTTTTTTAATTTTACCGAATTCGGTAATTTGAGCGTGCAACTCAATCGGCAGGTTCAAAAGCATTAGAGAAAATAAGGCAAAAATGATTTTCATAAATTTCTGTTTGATTTAAAAATGTAGATTTTCCAGCCTTCGGCACGTCTATATTTAAAAAGTATAGTTGATTTTTATCAAATAAGTCCAATTCTTTTAGCTATCAATGAAAAAAGCAGAGAAGATTTACTTGTATTTAACACTCTTTATTTAGATTGCGGTCTAAATCATTAAAATTTCATTTTGTAATAAGCAAACTGCTAAAAATAAAGGATGGAGTAAAACGAACAGATATGTGTATTAGATACGCAAAGGTATGCGTGTCAGGCGAACAGGTTTGCGCTGTTTAACAAGCCTTTACTTGTTAGCTGTGAATAGAATGGTGTAATTTTAGACAAACACATTTAAATTTTCTCTCTTTTGTCATATATCGAATTTGCATAAACTAATTTTGCGATTGGTTTTCTTCTTAGCTTTCTCATTCTTTCAAATTTCGAATTGGAGGTGGTGAAGTGTATTCGTCAAAGGCAATCTGAACAAGATGCCAGCATTTTATCGAATTGACATACAAGAATCTGTTTCCGGCATAAAATAAGTCCACACGCGGTTAGTCGAAACGTGAATATTCCCGATATAAATTCGCCTGAGCTAATACTTACGATGAATAGTTTGTAGGTTTAACTTCTGTGTTAAAAAAAACGTTGATACCTCACCATAAATCGTTTATAATTCAAGTCGTCCTGATTTTTATAAAAGCTAAATGTTCTTCGTAAAATTTGCTTTTGCAGGTTTTGGGAAGTTTTCTTCAGTATTGTGAAACTATTAATGGAAATTCGTTGAATTTAATCAACAAAATTTGAAGATGAGTAATATGCCGTCAATAAAAAAAGTTTTCGCACATTCAATTAAACAGATTTTCTCAATTTGTTGCTTGGTAGTCACATTTTCCTTGTTTTCTGTTTTCGGACAAGTAAAAACTGACGCAGATGTGCCCCGTTGACAATCGAGAAACCTGTTGAACGCGAACTCAAAGGCGACGAAGCGCATTCTTATACTCTGGCTTTGAAGGCGGGACAATTTCTGAATGTAGTCGTTAAACAAAAAGGCGTTGATGTGGTTGTTGCCTTGTTTGATGCCGAGAACAAGAAGCTGGCGGCGTGCAAGGCGCGAACGGAAAATCGTTCATGTTTGATAGGGCAAAACCGTTTGCTCATCCATACTACTGGTCACCGTTTGTTCTAATTGGCAATTGGAGATAGTTATGAACAAAAACAATAGGAAGATTCTACTATTACTTAGTTTTTTGATGGCAATTTGTATTAGTGTTACTTATGGACAGACATCTGTTCCTAAAAATACAAATGCTCAGAGACTGGAACTGAATCAGCCATTAGAACGCCAAATCAAAGGCGGTGAGGTGCAAGTCTTTCAATTTAACCTTAAAGCAGGATTTTACGCCCGTGCGGAAGTCGAGCAGAAAAACATTGATGTCGTCGTGTCGCTGTTTTCGCCTGATGGAAAACTCGTTGTCGAGATGGACGGCGAAGATGGCAGGCTGTGGCGTGAAGCCGTATCAGCCATTGCGGAAAAAAAGGGCGAGTATCGAGTTGAAATAAAGGCTTACGGCGCGGCTGGTAAATCAGGGACTTATACGGTCAAACTGATTGAAAACCGTCAATCTGTACCAAGTGATTCAAAGAGGCTCAAAGCTGAAACGCATTTGAGTGCGGGTAGAAAGTTTTTCGGGCAATCGAAATTTCAGGAAGCAGCTAAAGAATACGAAGCTGCAATCCAGTTATGGCGCGAGCTTAATGACGTGAAATGGGAAGCTGTTTCTCTTGTAAATCTAGGCGGGACATATAGCAATTTATCAAAAAACGAATCGGCAATTTCCGCACACACGCAAGCTACAGAATTGTTTCAAAAAACAAAAGACCGCATTGGAGAGAGTAAATTATACTGCTCCCCGTTAAGACAAACTGAGTTCAGAGAGAGTATTCTAACAAAAATGGAGGATACTTCTCGATGGGAAAAGGCAGGAATTGGACTTCTGAAGAAAAGGCAAAAATCGTTCTTCAAGGCTTGAGCGGACAAAGCGTTTCGGAGCTTTGCAACGAGTATCAGATTCATCAAACGCAGTATTACAAGTGGCGCGATAAGTTTTTAAGTGATGCTCCAAAGG
>MWZA01000213.1 GCA_002050455.1 Acidobacteria bacterium 5-1
GTGTTGGAATTGCTCGGAATCAACGATGCAAAAGAAAGACGCGAATTACAAACGGAACTTTACCGCGAAATAACCAAACTTTACCGGCAAATCCGCATCGCCGAAAAGAAAATGCAGAAGTTTCGCAGCGCGTCGGCAAACAAAGGCAAACAAACCGCGCACTCAATCGCCGAAGAAATCTGGACGGAACTCATCCCGCAGCCAAAACCTTTTACGCCGCTCGATTTTGTTCCCGCAAATGCGGAAACCGAAACAATCAATCTGCCTTTGGGAAAAGCAAAAGTTGTCGTCAAAAGTCTGCTGCACAATGACGGCGTGAACATCGGTGAAAACTTTATTTCGCTCGGCAGCGTCGAGCGCAGCAATTTTGTCAAAAGTCTTTCCGATTTATCGCTGCACGGCAAGATGGAAATTCCCGTGTCATCCGAAATCTGCGCCAAAGCGTTGCGAATGAACGAAAAAGAATTTGAAAGAGTAAATGAATTGTTTTATTCCGAAGCCGCAACCTTTATCGCCGATGAAAATATGCAGGAAAAAATCATGCGTGAACTTTGGAAAAAACTGCGAAGCAATTAAGTTATAGCAGATAATTGTATTGGCAAATTAAGTTAGAATACTAACGGCAAACTATTAACTATAGGAGTTACGCAGTTGAAAACGTAAAACAGGCTGACAGCCTGTTTTCCCGACTTCGACAAGCGCGTCTGCGCTGTGGCAATAAAACAGGCTGTCAGCCTGTTTTACATATTCCAAAACCCTCAACTGCGTAACTCCTATAACTATTCATTTGAAAAATAGTGAATAGTTAATAATGAACAGTTGATAGTTACGACGTTCCAACTTAATTTGCAAATACAGATAAGAAATCAGTGCAAGGCAGAACTCAAATCTTATCTTTTCCGATACGAAGCCAATTTGTCGGCTAATCTCGTTGTTTCCGGCAGGCGATATTTCGGCGTGCATTGCAAAACATAATTGACGGCGGTTTCAAGGCTGATTTTGTGTCCGACGGAAACATAAATTGGCTGGACTTTTTCCCGTGTTCGCAAAGCAACGCCGACTTTTTCCTTTCGATGAATCAAATCCGCCACGCTTCCGCGCTCTTCGCCCAGATTTTCATATTTTCCGACCAGCAAAGATTTCGCCACACCGATTGTCGGCACATCGGCAAGCAGTCCGATATGACAAGCGATGCCGAATCTGCGCGGATGCGCTAAACCTTGTCCGTCGCACAAAATCAAATTGGGCGCGATTGCTAATTTCTCCAAAGCCTTTATTGCCACAGGAGTTTCACGAAACGACAACAAGCCGGGAATATATGGAAACTGAATCGGCAAAACAGCTTCGCTTTTTTCCAGCAATTCCAGTTCGGGAAAACTTAAAACGACCACAGCGGCGCGGCTTCTATCTGCTTTTACGTCATAACCCAAATCAATTCCGGCGACAGTTTTTACCGGCGCGGCAAATTCATCTTCGGCAATAACTTGATAGCCGAGTTGTTTTTGCAGTTCGATGGCTTGGGCAGGCGTTAAATTCCATTCGTGAAGCGGTTTGGTTTTCATATTGCTGAATTTATACAAAAAAACGTCGTCATAATCAACGGCGTTTCTTCACTTTGGCTTTTAAATATTCGATTATCTAGCAAACATCGCTACCGTTTTCGGTAACTTCTGCAAACTTTTCGGTGTAGCTGTCCGAGGAGTTACTGGGTTATACAACAATTCTTTGGCTGATTTTTTGTAAATAGCTTGATTTATATCTTCATCTTGATAAATAACCGCGCCTTTCAATGAAACACCGGCAAACGCGCCTTGACTGCGTGAATAAGTTAAAATTCCCGCGTCCAACGTAGCATTTGTCGAAGCCAGCGATGCCAACAGTCTTTTATAACAATTTGGAATAACAAAAAAAAGTATATTGGAAAACAAACTGTAAATCTGCTTTTACCAACGATAACGCAGCGTAATCGAACCGTTTACCGGTGAGCCGGGCGTTATCTGCAAATCGTTGTGCGCCGTTTCGTAATATTTACGATTGAAGATATTTTTCAGATTAAATGCGATTTCGTAATGGTTCTCGCTCCGCCAAGAAAGCGATGCATCAAATCGCGCATAGCCGGGCAAAGTTACCAAATTGTTCGTCGAAGTAAAAATTTTGCTTCGCGCATAACCGCCGAAACCCAAAGTAAATTGCTTCGGCAACTGATAGGTCAACCACAAATTTCCCGAATTGCGCGGTGTGAGTTGCGCTAATTTCCCTTGCAGAAGAACGCCCGCCGAAACATTGTTCGATTTTGTAATTCGAGCATCCAGCAAGGCATAGCCCGCATAAACATTAAGTTTCCTAAAAGGCGAGCCTGAAACCGTCAACTCGATGCCGTCCGTGCGTTGTTCACCGACTAGTAAGAGCCGTGCCGGATTTTGCGGGTCAGTAGTTTTGATGTTGTTGCGTTCAAGTCGAAAAACAGCGAGTGTTGCGTTTAATCTAAAAGGTTGAAATGTCGCTTTCGCGCCCGCTTCGTAATTTCGCGTTAGCTCGGGACCGAGTTCTACGTTATTTGCCGCCAACGAAAGATTTTCCCCCGAAGGTTGAAACGAGCGCGTGTAACTCCCGTAAAATGAAAGCCAATCGCTCGGTTGATAAACTAAACCGATGCGCGGACTCCATTCCTTGTCGGTTCGTCCCAAATCAATATTCGCAGGCAGAAAATCGTCAAGTTCTTGTTTAAATCGGTCGTAACGCACGCCGATTAAAGCCTTCCAATTTTTGTTGAAAGCAATTTGGTCTTGAAAATAAACGCCGAAAATTTGACCTTTAAAGTTATTGTCGGCGGTGGCGATGCCATTGTTTGTCGGGCGCGTCAGAATCGGATTGAACAAAGTGACCGGTGAAGCCGAGCCATTGCGGAAAAATATCGCATCCTTGTCTTGCCAGCCAAGTTCAACACCCGCCAATATCGTGTGCTGTATACCGAAAGTATTAATAATGCCGACCGCCTCGGTTTGATTAAAATAATTTTCTTGCACGTCGCGGGCGTAGTATTCCAAACGCCGGAGGCGCAAACGACTATCGGTAACGGCGACATTGTTCGGAATTGACGTCGTGCAGGAATTGTTCGGCTGTAACAGACAAACGCCGTTCGGAAATGTGCTGTCAAAACTCGTATCATAACCGATTCGCCGAAAGACGTTGCGAATCGTCCAAAAATCATTTATCTGATGCTCAAAGCGAATTGCCTGAGAATTGACTTTGCTCGTGATTTCGTCAAGTTCGGGAAAGCCGTAGTAACTTCCGATTGGCACATTTGCGGGGCGATCTTGAAGCGAAGGAATGCCGCGGTCGGGCAAACGACGGTTGTTCAGATATTCAAATTGAAACGTAATGTCGGTTTTTTCAGTCGGCTTCCAAGCGATTGAGGGCGCAATGTTGTAACGGTCTTGGAAATAGAAATGGCGAAAACTTCCCGCTTTTTCATAACTTCCGACGAAACGAAACGCGAGTTTGTCCTGCACAATTGGCTGACCGAAATCAAACATTCCGCGTTTTAACCCGTAAGAGCCGAAATTGACTTCCGCACTTCCTATGCGTTCAAAAACATTCGGTTTTTTCGTAACGCGGTTAATGATTCCACCCGAAGAGCCACGCCCGAACAAAACCGCAGTCGGACCTTTTATAACTTCAACCTGTTCGATGTTCGACAAATCGCGGTAATAAAGCGCGTCGTCGCGGATGCCGTCAACGAATTGGTCGTTGATTGCTGAAAACCCGCGTATAAAAAACTGGTCGCGCCTGCCTTCGCCTTGTGCGACGGAAACGGCGGTTACATTATTCAAAGCGTCTTTGAGCGAAAATACAGCTTGCGAATCGAGAAGACGACGATTGACGATTTCCACCGATTGCGGAACGTCGCGCAAAGCGGTTGCGGTTTTCGTCGCCGTTTCGCTCGTGGAAGAAACAAATTCTGGCTCAATTACCACCGTTACTGTTTCGGAAACCGCCTGCGTTTCCAAAACAATATCGGAAATCTGTAAACTCTCTTTTCCATATGAAAGATTTTTAACAATCGGCGACATTCCTTCTTTGAAAATACTTAAAACATATTCGCCGCGCTCGAAACAATTCAAAGCAAATTCACCCGAATTATCTGTTTCCGCCCGGTCAATCGTCTTACCTTTGGCATTTTTTAAAACGATTTCAGCTCCGATAATGACTGCGTCGGCAGAGTCTTTCACCGTTCCGCGAAAGCATTTTTCCGATGTTTGTGAAAATGCCGTTAGAGCTAACGCAAAAATGGATAAAAGTAAAAATTTATATGAAATAAAGGCTTTGGATTGCCGGTTAAAAGTTTCTCTCATAACATCTGATTCTCCTTACAAATCTTTTTCTTATTGAAATTGATATTCAACTTCATATTCAGTTTAACTGTAGCGAAAAAGATCCGTCAAGTTTGAAAATTGCTTTTTTCGCAGCGATAATTCTGATAATTATTATGATAACGATTTTGCCTGCGATTTTAACAGCCAAAGATTTCAGCAAATATTTCAAAGATGATTTTTGGACTCGAGTTGCCGAAACAATTTGTTGCTGACACAAGATTTCTTTTCAAAATCTGCTGCGCGCCGAACATGGCGAAAGCATTGTCTTTTTAATTGATGAAAAGCTCGTTCTCAAAATTTACATTCCCACAAAAAACGGCTGTGAACATGAACAAACAGCACTCGAAGCCGCTAAAACGAGTTTGAAAATTCCTGAAATTTACGCTTTCGGCGAGTTTGAAAACTTCAAATATCTCATCATCACGCAACTCAAAGGCGAATTAATGACGAGAGAAACGTGGCTCAAATTGGACAAGCGGGAGCAAGTTAAAATTCTTTCCGAACTTGCCAAAGGTTTGAAAGAATTGCACACCTCCGATACGACAAATATTGATTTCGATTGGCACAAATTTATCGAACGCCAAGCAAATACTTGTGTTGAGCGTCAAACGGCTTGCGGCGTAAATCCAAAAGTGTTGAAAAGTTTGCCCTTGTTTCTCAAAGAAAATCTAACGCTTCTGCCCCAAAATTTTGTGGAGGTCTTTCTGCACGGCGACGTTCATTTCGGCAATTTGCGTGTTTTGAAACAAAACGGGCATTGGCAAATTTCCGGTTTGTTTGATTTTGCCGATTCGCTGAAAGGCTTTCGTGAATACGATTTTCTCGCCGTCGGGCTTTTGATGATTCAAGGAAAAGGCGATTTGCAGCGCGAATTTTTTCGCGCCTACGATTATGCCGATGCGGAAATTAACGAAACCTTACGCAAACGGCTGATGCTTCTGACAATGTTTTATGAATGGAGCGATTTGCACCGATATGCGCTGCGCTTGCGTCCCGAAGCCGTTGATTATTCGCTTGCAGAATTGGAACGAGCGATTTGGAGTTTCGTTTAGTCTAACAAAAGATCAAAACTGACGATTAAATTAAGTTTTACCGAAAAATTCCTTGTCAAATTTTTCGGTAAATTGGTGCATAAATGTTTTAAAGAACTATTTTGTCATAGCGATTTCCTTTTCGTTATGAATCTCCTGCAAACTTCTGACGCTTACTTTTTTCTGTGATTTCTTTGTCGCAATCGCTTCAATCAATGCTTCCGCGCCCGTAATGGTCATTAAGCAATTTCGTAAACTACTTTTTCTACACATAATTTTTTAACTAATAGCGATTTCTTTTGACTTTATGGCTCTGATATACCTGAATTTCCAATTTACATAATTTTCTATAATATTTAATCCAAGAAATTCTAATTGTCTAATAAAATCGTCAACATCTTTGATGTGAGTTTCTGTTTCATAAATCCACAACTGCCCGTCTAGCTTGAGAGTTCTGACGGCTTCCTGTAAATAGTCTTTCGAGTTCAATCCCATCAAAGAAAGGTTAAAAACAGCAACATCTAATTCGGAATCTTCTAAAGGAACTTTTGAAATATCACATTCTGTCACTGAATCATTAAGCGCAATATAGTCGAAACTATGAATCGTGTGTTTGTCAGAAAGCGATTTTGCAATAATCGCTTCACCGCATCCAAAATCTCCAACAATAAGATTTGACCGTTCCTCAAGCCATTTAATCGTTTCTTCAAATGGAATAATCTCCCAAGTTTTTCTAACATTTTGATAAAGCGTGTGATATTGCATCCACTCTTCTGGATTATTCTGCAATCTTTGGAAAGTAGTTGAACTGTAGCTGGTATTCCAACGCGCATTCATCCTGCTGAAATCGCCATATTTAACAACCCGACGCTTAACGTCAGAGTCATCAACATCGGGCAAAGGCACAAAAATCTTTGGACGAACTATTGTTTTTTGTTCGCCGTCTTTTAATCTATCCAACCATTTTCTTAAATCGCGGAATGCCTGCGCTTCCGTGCGTAATTGTCCTTCGGGCATTACTCCGTCAACGGCGGCATCGGCAATAGTTTGTTTATTTTGGAGTCGTGCCAACCGTCCTTCGTCCCAACTCCAGTAATCTTCGCCGTCCGTTCCAAAAGTTACGGGGAAAATAATTGTGAGCGTGTCGTGAATTTGTCCTTGACGGTTTATCCTGCCTTCAAGTTGTTCTAATTCCGCACTTGTCCACGGCGGAATATTCAAAATCAAACGGTCGCAAACTCTTTGAAAACCATCAACTCCAACCGCCATTGCACTACTCGCAATCAAAACATCAGTCGAACCATTGATGAAACTTTCACGACCACTTTTGTTTCCGCCGATATGAAAACCAACCGACCAGCCTTTTGCTTCAATAGCTTTTTTTAGTTGGTCAACGATTCCTTCAACATAATGCGTGTAAATAATCGTTTTTGGACGAATCTCTTCGAGAATTGTCGGAATTCTCGCACTCGTCAGAATTTGCTCCATTTTCAAAACCGATGTTCCATCTTCGCGGATTTCATCAACTAAATGTGTGCAGTCAATCGGAATTTTGACGCGGTTTATTGTGATTTTGGGTTTAACTCTCGAACGAATACCAAGCGTAACAAACGCTTGATGCAATTTCATACAGTTGTTTATCGTCGCTCTCTCGGCTAAATCCGCACGCTCAATTCCCGTTACTAATTCAACAAGACTTTTTCCTTCTTTGAGATTATTGATAATCGGCGTTGCGCTCATTCCGAGAACGTGAAGGTCAGGATTTATCTCATTTGCATTGGTAATCAAAGCCAAAACCATTTGTCTTCTTTTCGACGGGTCTTCGCTTCTTTGTTTGCAGCGGTGAATTTCGTCAACAATGATTAAGTCAATTTTATAACGGTCGAGAAGTTGTTTGATGTTGCTTGCCGATGCGGGTTGTTGAAACATTTCGTGGTTCAGAATTATGAAATGATGTCCGTCTTCAACGTCAAGCCAGTAAGGGTTAAAGTTTTTCGTCGTAACTTTACTGTCGGGAAAAACATTCTTAATTTCGCTATGCCAATTATTTATCGTGTCGAGCGGGCAAATAATTATCGTTAAATTGGCATTGATAATCCGACTGCTCAAAATTCCGCCAATCGTTTTTCCCGTTCCCGTGAGCGACAAATTGAGCATTCGTTTTTGATTTTTCAAACGAACCGCTGCCACTTTTTGCATCAAGTTCGGCGGAGTAATTTTGCCGTCAATTCTAAACGCCCAACCATTCGGAATCTGCATATCGCGGGCTTGATTGTATTCGTCAAGAAATTGGTCTCTGACTTGACAACCGTAACCGTCATCCGCAAACGATTCCATTCCTTCGACGGCAGATTCATCTTCAAAAACTTCCGCCCAAATGCGATTGCGTCTTGAAGCAACGAAAAAATCAACTGCTTCTTGGTCTGACGACGCAACAATATTGCTGCTCAAAAATTTAAGACTTTTTTGAACTCTGACTTTCGGCAAATCAACCGTTTCCTCAGTTTCTTCAATAAAATCAAATTCATTTAGAGGATTTTGAGTATTTCCAATAATTGAATCAATTTCGGCAATTTTTAATTCTGAGTTTGCATCAAGATTGACATCCATCTCTAATGAAGTTTCAATTTTCTCAATCTGTTTTCCTCGAATAACTTCTCGTAATTTTTGCCCTGTGAGTTTTCCTTTGATGATGTCTTTTAATATTTTCAGACCTTCATCATTTTTTGTTCCCAAAGCACCTGCTTGCTCAAATATTTTGTATCTCTCAGATTGGGTAAGGTTTGGAATATATTCTTCAAGACTTGCAATAAATTGCCGAATTACTTCAATTGTCCAACCTCTTCCACAAAGCGGACATCCACTTCGTCCTTGTTTCCAAGAACCGTTTGTAATTGCTGTAACACTTGTTTGCCATTCTTGGTTATCAATTAGGCATCTAAACCACACTCTTCTGGACGAATTGATTGTTATTTCTGTTGGATATAATTTTAGTCCGTTATTTTTTTCGTAATTCCAATATTTCGCAATTTCATCAGGAAATTCTTCAATTAGCTTGCCTGCTTTTCCCCAAACGCCTCTTTTTCTCAAATGAGTTCCGTTGCAAACTCCACATCCTGCGTTTCCCTTTGACCATTGTTGGTTGACTGTTGCAGAAATATTCGCTTGCCACTCATTTGCATCTTTCGGACACTTAAACCACGCTTTATAATTACTTCCTAAAGTAAGTTTTTCAGGATTTAACTTCAATGCCTCATTTTTCTCAAAATTCCAATAGTCAATCACATATTCAAAATAGCTTTCCGCCAACATTGGTTGTTTTTCAGATTTTTTAGTTCGACCTGCACAAGCGGGACAACCACTTGTGCCAAGTCTTTCCCAGCTATGAAAAGCTATATCTCTGATTTTTTTCTTCCACGAATATTCGTCTTTTGGACATTTTAGCCAAATATATTGCATACTATTGCTTGCCAAAACATCTTCGGGTTTGAGGTCGCCGTTTTTTTCATAATCCCACAATTCAGCAACGCGCTCAGGATGAATAGCCGCCAAATTTCCAGACAATAATTTTTGTTCGGTGAGTTCTTTCTTTTTTTCTTCTGCTTCTCTTTCGTCCCTGAGTTTAGCTTCTTCTATTTCTTGTAAAGTTTCTTCCCAAGCGGAATTATTGGTTAAAATTTGTCGAATCCTTTCGCGTGTCAACTTTGGCTTCTGCAAATCTCCGATTGCCTGATAAGTAAGTCCTTGTTTATAAAGTTCTAAAATTTCATTGCTTTTTTTCAGGGCTTGTTTTTCCGCTTCAATTTTGTTTGGCAGTAAGAAAACTTCTGAAAGTTCATCAATACTGAATTTATATTTTGAAATTTGAATAGCGTTTTCTAAAGTCCTCATTCCATCAGGCGTGATTTGTATTTCATCTTCAATTAGTTCAACTAATCCTTTTTGTTCAAGACTTGGAAGTATTCTTGTCGCTTTACGAACATATTTTGTCGGTCTTGGCGATTCATAATTAAGAAATTGCAAAAACATTTGTTCATTTTTGGTGAGTTTCGTAGTTGAAATTCCAAGTAAATTATTAATTTTTGATACTTGTAATTCTATCGGCTCATCTAATTCATTTATCGAGTCGGCTAAAGTTATCTGTCCGTTTTCCGTAATTTTAATTTGGTTCTCACTAAACCCTAATAAACCACTATTTTTCAGACTCAAGACAACTGGATTTTCGATAATTTCATTTGTTATTTCGATTGAATTTTGAGCTATAAAATTAAGGAGAATCTTTTGCTGGTTACCAAGTTTTTTAAGTTTTTGTGGTTTGTCGGTAAGTTGACTTTCAAGAACTATTAAAAGTTCGTCTAATGAGCTAATTGACAAGTCCGCAGTGTTTAAAAGACTTGTTTCGACAATTCGATTCCCAAGCGGTGTCAAGGTTACAAGTTCGTTTTGAAGTTCAATCAATCCCCGTTTTATCAAACTCTGACAAGATTGCGTTAAAAGCGGATGCGTCGTCAAAATGAGTTCGTTCCGGTAGGCGAACAATAGAATATGCTTTTGATTTTTTCCGAGTTTCTTAATTTCTTCGTAAGGCATAGATTTTTGTGTTAAATCAAAATATGGTGATTAAGTCTAATCCTATTCTATAACTGACCATTTACTATTAACGATTTACTGTTTTCGTGAATCTCCTGCAAACTTCTCACACTGACTTTTTCCTGTGATTTCTTTGTCGCAATTGCTTCAATCAAGGCTTCCGCGCCGGTCATTGTCGTAACGCACGGCACATTGAATTGGAGCGCGGCTTTGCGAATCGCTTGTTCGTCGTAGTGCGAGGTTTGACCCAAAGGCGTGTTGATAATCAACGAAACTTCGTTTTGTTTGATGTAATCAGCAATGTTCGGGCGACCTTCGTTGACTTTAAAAACAGTTTCACATTCTAAACCAACTTCGGCTAAACGCTTGGTTGTACCGTAGGTGGCGACTAAATTGAAGCCGAGTTTATTTAATCTTCTGGCTAAAATTACGGCTTGACCTTTATCTGAATCGTTGACGGAAATGAAGGCTTTGCCGCGCATCGGCAAAACCAAACCCGCGCCTTCCATCGCTTTGCCGTAAGCCTCGCCGAATGTGTCGCCCACGCCCATCACTTCGCCCGTTGAGTGCATTTCCGGTCCGAGAATCGGGTCAACTCCGGCGAATTTTTTGAACGGGAAAACAGGCGATTTGACAAAGATTTTCGGCACGGACAAAACTTCGGGCAGATTAAATTCAGCCAAAGTTTTTTCGCCAGCCATCACCAAAGACGCGATTTTCGCAATCGGAACGCCCGTCGCTTTTGCCACAAACGGAACGGTGCGCGAAGCCCGCGGATTGACTTCCAAAACATAAACGCGGTCGTCTTTTATTGCTAATTGAAGATTCATCAAACCTTTAACTTTCAAGGCTTTTGCCAAGTTTTGCGTGTAATGTTTGATGGTTTCGAGATGTTCCAAGGCGATTTTCTGCGCGGGCAAAACCGACGAGGAATCGCCCGAATGAATTCCGGCTTCTTCGATGTGTTCCTGAATTCCGGCGATAACACAGGTTTCTTCATCGGCGAGTGCGTCAACATCAATTTCGACGGCGCGTTCTAAAAATTTATCAATCAAAATCGGCTTTTCGGGCGAAGCGTCCATCGCGGTTCGCATATATTCGTCGAGCGTTTTCTCGTCATAAACAATCGCCATCGCGCGTCCGCCAAGCACAAAACTCGGACGCACGACAACCGGATAACCGATTTTATCGGCGATAATTTTCGCCTCTTCCGCCGAAACTGCCGTGCCGTTTTCGGGCGACGGGATTTTCAGTTTGTCAAGCAGTGCGCCGAATCTTTTACGGTCTTCCGCCAAATCAATCGAATCGGGCGACGTTCCGATAATTGGAACTCCGGCATTGTGCAGTCTGTCGGCTAAATTAAGCGGAGTTTGCCCGCCGAATTGGACAATCACGCCTTCCGGATTTTCGACTTCAACAATGTTCATCACGTCTTCAAACGTCAGCGGCTCGAAATATAAACGGTCGGAAGTGTCGTAATCGGTCGAAACGGTTTCAGGGTTGCAGTTGACCATAATCGTTTCAAAATCAGCGTCGTGCAACGCGAAACTAGCGTGGCAGCAGCAGTAATCAAACTCGATTCCCTGACCGATGCGATTTGGTCCCGAACCCAAAATCATAATTTTTCGCCTTTTGGTCGGCTCGGCTTCGCATTCTTCTTCATAAGTCGAGTAAAGATACGGCGTGTGCGATTCAAACTCCGCGCCGCAAGTATCAACTCGTTTATAAACAGGCGTGATATTTAAATCTTTGCGGCGTTCCCGCACGTCTCTTTCGGTTGAATTCGTCAGATAAGAAATTCGTCTGTCGGAAAGCGCGAATTCTTTTGCCGTCTGCAAAACTTCGCTCGGAACATCATTTAAATTTCGCCCGTCAATCCGCGCTTGTAACTGCATAACTTCCTGTAACTGCTCCAAAAACCAGGGGTCAATCTTCGTCAAGCGGTGAATTTCCGCAATCGAATAACCGTTTCGCAGAGCGTATGTGATGTATGAAAATCTGTTTGAATTCGGACGCGCCAATTTTCTCTGCAAAACGTGGTCGGGAATGCCTTCGAGCCGCAGCGGTTTGACGGCTTCGAGCGAGCGCAAGCCTTTGAACAGCGATTCTTTGAAGG
The DNA here is from genome assembly GCA_002050455.1 of Acidobacteria bacterium 5-1. GTDB lineage: Bacteria > Acidobacteriota > Blastocatellia > Pyrinomonadales > Pyrinomonadaceae. Next base: position 12,114 of record MWZA01000213.1, read on the forward strand.
TTCTGCCAATCGCCATTACTTCGCCGACGGATTTCATCTGCGTTCCCAAAACATCTTCTGCGCCGGGAAATTTCTCGAACGCCCATTTCGGAATTTTTGTTACGACATAATCTATCGTTGGTTCAAATGAAGCGGGAGTTTTCTTTGTAATATCGTTTGGGATTTCGTCCAAAGTGTAACCGACGGCGAGTTTTGCGGCAATTTTTGCAATCGGAAAACCCGTCGCCTTTGATGCCAGCGCACTTGAGCGCGAAACACGTGGATTCATTTCGATAATCCGCACGTCACCGTTTTCGGGATTGACTGCAAATTGAATATTTGAGCCACCCGTTTCCACGCCGACTTTGCGAATACAGGCGATTGACATATCTCGCAGCTGCTGGTATTCAACATCGGTCAAAGTCTGTGCCGGCGCAACCGTTATCGAATCGCCCGTGTGAACGCCCATCGGATCGAAGTTTTCAATCGAACAAATGACGACAACGTTGTCGTTCAAATCGCGCATTACTTCGAGTTCGTATTCTTTCCAGCCGAGAATTGATTCTTCGATTAAAACTTGCGAAATGGGTGAAGCGGCTAATCCGCCTTTGACAATTTCCTCAAATTCTTCGGGATTAAAAGCTGTCCCACCGCCTGTTCCACCGAGCGTGAACGCCGGGCGAATAATCGCTGGATAGCCGGTTGCTTCGACAATCTTTTCGGCTTCTTCCCAAGAATGTGCAAAGCCGCCTTTCGCCGTCGGAATACCGATTTCGTCCATCGCGGCTTTGAAAAGTTCGCGGTCTTCGCCGACTTTAATTGATTCGATGTTTGCACCGATAAGTTTTACGCCGAACTTTTCTAAAATGCCTTTTTCATATAAATCAACCGATAAATTGAGCGCGGTTTGACCGCCGACGGTAGGAAGAAGCGCGTCGGGTTTTTCCCTTTCGATAATCGCGGAAACCGTTTCAACCGTTAAAGGCTCGACATAAGTTTTCTCGGCAATTTCCGGGTCGGTCATAATCGTCGCCGGATTTGAATTAACGAGAACGACCTCAAAACCTTCTTGTTTCAATGCGCGGCAAGCCTGCGTTCCCGAATAGTCGAACTCGCAAGCCTGCCCGATGACAATCGGACCCGAACCGATAATTAAAATTTTCTTGATGTCTGTGCGTTTAGGCATTTTGTAAAAGAATAATTGGTTTTTTTCGTAGTTTTGTGTCATTATACCTGACGAAATTTTATAAAACTACCGGAGTTCCCAATGAAATTATTTCCCGCGCTTATCCTTTCCATTTTTCTTTCTTTGTCTTCAATTTACGGTCAAAACAGCAAAGCCGCCGAAATATATAATAATGCGTTGGAGCTGCAAAATAACGGAAGATTAGACGAAGCCTTAGCCGGATACGACAAAGCGATTATGCTCAATCCGCAAATGATTGATGCGCTCAACAATCGCGCCAATATCAAACTTGAACGCGGTGATTTTAATGGCGCAATTGCCGATTACAATAGAGTTATCGAAATAAATCCAAAGGCGGGAATGAGCTATTTTAATCGCGGCGTGGTGTATTCACAGCTCGAAAAATATGATGAAGCGATTGCCGATTTTACTAAAACAATTGAAATAATCCCCAATTTTGCGATGGCTTATAACAATCGCGGCAATGTTCGTCAAACAAAGAAAGATTACAAAGGCGCAATCGCCGACTATGATAGAGCCATTGAGCTTTTTCCGAATTTGTTTGAGCCTTTCTACAATCGCGGTGTCGCCAAGCAGATTATTGAGGATTACACCGGCGCAATTACCGACCTCAGCAAAGCCTTGCAAATACAGCCCGAAAATCCGAATGTTTATTTATCCCGCGCAATGGCGTATGAAGAAAAAGATAAAAATGCGGCGATTGCCGATTACAGCAAAACTATCGAACTCGACCCGTCGCAAGCGCAACCCTACGCTCGTCGTGGTTTGATTTTACTTACGCAGAAAAAGAAAACTGAAGCGCGCCGCGATTTGGAAAAAGCAATTCAATTGGACAAATCGCTGAAATCCGCCTACGACGAATTTTTACAGGAAGCCCAAAAACCTTGACTATTAATAATTTATTCTTTCAACCGCAACCCAAATTTTGTTGTCAATAACAAACGATTGAAAATCTGAAAATCGCTGCCTACTTCCCGCTTGCAGCATACTGCGACATGTTTTCGGGCGGAGTAATTCTCAGACGACTTCTTCCGTCTTTAACCACTACAAAACGCACATTTTCCATCTGCCCGTTGTTATTATTGCGAAGCTGGACGGAAAAAGATTTGTTGTCGCCGCTGCCTTCAACCCTTAGCGGAAGAATTCCCCAAACTTCACCACTTCGATAAGCGGCGTAATGTTGTTCGTTGTATTTGTCGTAAGCAATCACCTGAATACCGTCGAAATCCGGTTCTACATCGTCATTTTTGGCTTTAACGAGATTGCTTCTCGACAAAATCACCCAACTTCCCGGTTTTAAAACCTTTACTGTATCTTTGTCCGATGTTTTATCAAATAGGTCGGCATTGTTATCAAGTCTTTGCCAAGCAACGAATTTTTTGTTGTTTTGTTGGTAAAACATAATGTCGCTCGGCATTTGGAGTTCGACTTGTCTGCCGAAAAGCCAGCCCGCCGGAGCAGGCGAAACCGACGGGTCAAGCCGGACTTTATACCAGACGTCGTAAGCGTCTTCCATTTTATCAGGCTCGTTATTTTCTTTCGCCGCTTCAATTTCGGCGTTTTTCGTCTTGCCCTTGATTGGTTTTTGGTCGCCTTTCGGCGCATCGTCAACGTCGGGAGCATCCTGCGCTTTCGGCACAAATTTCCAGTCGGTTATCTCGAAATTCGAGTTGTTATCGAGCGAATTATTATCAAGTTTGAACAAAATGTTGTCGTCAATTTGTTCAGGCGAAAGCCGCAGGTTTGAAGCGGCGCGAAGTTGTCCGGTCGCCTGCGCTGGAATATCTCTGTCTTCTTCGGCAAGTTTTTTTGATTTTTCAAGCGCATCGCTGAGAATTATGTTTTGTGCTTCAATCCAACCTTCGGTGTTATCTTCGTCGTGAGCGCGAACGCGATACCAATGCACTTTTTCAAAATTGGTTTCGTCCAAAATATCCAAAGTTTCGCCGCGTTTGACTTCCAAAAGGTCTGCCGCGACAACCGCGTAGGAACTGCGAATCTGCGCCGTTTTAGCGATGACCGTGCCGGTTTCATTCAAACCGACCAAAGACGAAACATTGTTGAAAATTCCGTCAACTATGCCGCAGCCGCTCAATACCGAAACGAGAAGTAAGACCGCCGCTAAAACAAATACTTTCCTAACTTTTATTTTCATTTTTTCAGAATTTTTCGCCAGTTATTATAACCCAGTTTATCCAATAAATCTTTCTGCCGCCCGTTTAGCTTGGTTTTTACAATAAATTTTGTCGTAAAATCCGTTTCCTCTGCTTCGATTCCGGCATCTTCCAAATCCGTCTGCCAATTTATTTTCTCCATTCCTTTGATGTATTTTTCAATAATCGGTTGCAATTCTGAATAACTTCCCAAGATATTCAAAATTGCCGTATTACCTTCTTGCAGCTTGTTTGGCAAACGATATTTGTTCAAAACCTGCCGAAAAATATCATTAATCGAGCGTTTGCCTTTGCTCTTGTGCAAAAGCGCGACATCGCACAGAAAAGCGACAATCATTCCGCGCGAATAAACTTGGCTGTTTGCGCCGCTCCAACGATTTTTCGCGCCTTCGATTAAAGAAACTTTTCGGCTCTGGAAATTGTCCAGATTGTAGGCTTGCGAAAGCGTGTCGAGAAAATCTTCAAACCTGATTCGATTTGTTTTAACGGCTGTTTTTAATGACTGATAAACGGTAAAACCCTCATAAAACCAGTTGTAATTTCCCGTCAAAGCCAGATTATTCGGAATCCAGAAATGAAAAATTTCGTGGCGCAGTTGTTCGTGCAAATGCTGCAAAGACAGAGTTTTAAACGGCATATCGCTGGAAAGAATCGTCAGATTCGCGCCGCGTGTTTCCGCTTCCCAACGCCCGAACTTTATCTCTTTTGGAAAATGCACGAGAGAAATCTGCGCTTTTTCGGTTGGAATTTCGCCAAACTGTTTTCGATATTCTTCAAAAATCTCGCCTGCCATCTCGAAGGCTTCCGCATCGGTAAAATTCCATTTGCCGCCGATTGCAAAATTTAAGGTAGTATTTCCAATGGTAACTTTACTTTCGCGCCAGTTTTTTCCAATGAGAAAAACCGCTTTTTCGATGTTATTTACAAAAAAAGTGTTTTCCTCCATACTTTTTTCACTGCTTAGAATTTTCCAATCTTTGGGCAATTCAAATTTGATTTTCGCGGAAATCGGCTGATTATCTTGGGCGACAAATTGCGGGAGTAAATCGCCGAGCATCAAAATTCCCTGTTCATCCGTCGCCCAAGAAACGTGCGCCAGTGCCTTTTCATTCGGCAAAGTGCTTAGATTGACTTGATAGCTCCAAGCATTTGCTTCATCTTCGGTTAAATACTCGCCCTCAATCAGTTTTTTGAAGGTAATTGCGCGACCTTGTTTATCCGTCAAATTCAAGTCGGAAATTCTTGTGCCGAGATTTTCGACGTTTCCGACTGAACTTGCAAACGCCAAATTTTTATTGGACTGCGTAAGATTCTCTTGCAAAAATCTGCCTTCAACGCGCACAATTGCGGGAGAACTCGAAATTTTTTTGATATTGACTTCAATTTCCTGCGCCGAACAGCCAAAAACCAATAGCAAAATCTCAGCGCATAAAATCATCAGGAATGGAAACTTTTTACCGTTTGTTGACATCGAAGTAAATACGGAACTAAAATGATTTATTGTTCGTAACCTTTGCAGGCTCTCATTTTTAGGATAGAAAATTTATGAGTATTATCAAAATAGTTATCTACACATTAGCATTTTTGTTGAGCCTTTTGTTTCTCGGACGTTTCTTTTTCTAAGCTGACGGTTCGGCAAAATTTCACTTTTGGAATTGTTTAGAGATGTACAGAATCGGCGTTCTATGTGTATTTCTGCACAAATCTTTTAGGCAATTAGCGGTCAACCCTGATCGCTAATTTAATTTTCATAGCGTATTT
>MWZA01000146.1 GCA_002050455.1 Acidobacteria bacterium 5-1
TCATCGGCACATTTGGTTGAACGGCAATAATGACAATTTCATTTCTTTCGCTCGGAATATCTGAAAAATTAAAGTTTGGAGAAAATGCGAAAGGTAATGCTAAAAGTGAAAATAACAATACAAAAAACGAACAACGAACAACCGACAATTATAATCTTTCCCGAATCGCCGATGAATTTTATGTATGAAAGCGACCGTGAATTTCAATCATTTATCAGAGATTTTGCGGTGAGAAATAATGTTTCCGTGCTTTTTAACTCTGCACAGCCGAACACGATAAGCGATAATTTTTATAACTCTGCGGTGATGATTGACCGGCAAGGAAAAAAAATCGGTCAATATGATAAAATTCATCTCGTGCCGTTTGGCGAATATGTTCCTGTGCCGGAACCGCTGGCGCAGTTTGTGCCGACGATGGTTGGCAATTTTCAATACGGCGATAAGTATAATTTATTGCCGCTTGGTGATGCGAAAGGCGGAATAATGATTTGTTTCGAGTCGCATTTTCCGTCGCTTTCGCGCGAATATGTGAGAAACGGCGCGGATGTTTTAATTGAAATGACCAACGACGGATATTTGGGCGAAACGCCTGTTTTGCGGCAACATATGGCAAACGCGGTTTTTCGCGCCATTGAAACAAATCGTCCGGTTTTGCGCGTTACGAATGTTGGAATCACGGCTTATATCAATGAACGCGGCGAAGTTATGGACGCAGCAAAGCCTTATATGGAAGACACGCGCGTTTGGACAGTTTCAAGGTCAGACGGAAACCAGACTTTTTATGTCAAATACGGCGATTGGTTCGCCTGGCTTTGTTTGATTGTGAGTTTAGCTTTATTATCAATTTGTTTTTGGAAGAAAAGATAGATAGCCGCAGAAAAGCACAAAAAACACAAAATTATTTTGCATGCTATGTGCATTTTTGTGGCAATAAAAATTATGGAATTATTAGATTTACAAACAAAATACGAAGAAATCCGCGAAAGAGTCGCTCAACTTGCGAGGTTTCTTTGACGCGCCGACAAAACGCGCTCGACTCGAAACATTAGAAAAGAAAATCTCCGCGCCCGATTTTTGGAATGATTCGGAAAAGGCGCAGAAAATTGTGCAGGAAAGAAGCCGCATTGAACGCGCTTTGGAAGGTCAGGAAAAATTTGAAACTGCTGTTTCTGATGCTGAAGTGTTGTTTGAATTTGCTGAAACGGACAATGATTCTGCCAATGAGTTAAACGGTTTAATTGTCAATCTCGAAACTGAAGTTGATACAGCGATAACCGAAGCGTTGCTGTCGGGCGAAACCGACGCGAACAACGCGATTTGTTCGATTCAATCGGGCGCGGGCGGCACAGACGCACAGGATTGGGCGCAAATGCTTCTGCGAATGTATCTTCGCTGGGCGGAACGCAAAGGCTTTAGGGTTGAAATTTTGGACGAGCAAGCGGGAAGTGAAGCCGGTTTGAAAAGCGCGACCTTTCGCGTCGAAGGCGAATATGCTTACGGCTTACTTTCAGCCGAAGCAGGCGTTCACAGACTTGTCAGAATTTCGCCGTTTAATTCGGGCGGAAGCCGCGAAACTTCATTTGCTTCAATGTTTGTTTCACCGGAGGTTGATGAAGACATCGAAGTCGAAATAAACGACAAGGACTTGCGCGTTGATACCTATCGCTCAACTGGCGCAGGCGGTCAGCACGTCAACACAACCGACAGCGCGGTCAGAATTACGCATCTGCCGACAAATGTTGTCGTAACGTGCCAAAATCAGCGTTCGCAGATTCAAAACCGCGCCGTGGCAATGCAGGTTTTGCGCTCGAAACTTTATGAACTCGAACTTGAAAAACGCCAAGCCGAAAACGCCGAACTCGAAGCCGGTAAACAAGACATTTCTTTCGGTTCGCAGATTCGCAATTATGTTTTGCATCCGTATCGCTTGGTCAAAGATACACGGACGAAGTTTGAGCAAAGCGATGTCGAAGCGGTTTTAGATGGCGATATTGACGAATTTATTAAAGGATTTTTATTGTTTAAGAAAGGCGGGAAGTGAATTCCAGATTCCGGATTCCATAATGGAACTTGCATTTTAATTTGGAATCTAGAATTTGGAATCTGGAATTTTATAAAAATGGCAGCAGAAATAGAAAAAAAACAAACCAATTCAAAAACATATTCAGGAAGCAGCGAGATTATCGCTGTTGTCTTGTTGGCATTGGCGATTTTGATTTTCTTGAGCCTCGTAACCTACAACTTGAACGACCCTTCGATAAACACGAGCAGCACACAAAAAATACAAAATTGGGTCGGCGTTATCGGCGCGAATCTTGCCGATATTTTATTTAATGCCGTCGGTTTGACCGCTTATTTTCTGCCCGCTTTGCTGGTTCTGATTGCGTGGCGATTCTATCGTTTCAAAGATTTACCAATTTCGATTAGCCGCATTGTCGGATATCTACTTTTTGTCATTTCTGTTTCGAGTTTAGCGACATTATTCGGATTTTACGGCGGAATTATAGGCGCGTTTTTTCAGCGAAATCTAACTTGGCTGCTCGGCAATATCGGCACTGCTATTCTATTGCTGGCAATTTTTGCAAGTTCCGTTTTGTTAATTACAAATCTTTCGCTGGATTCTTTTTTAGGTAATTTTCATCTGGCTTGGGAAAATTTCCGCGTTCATTTTGACGAATGGCTCAATAAACGGCGGACGCGGCGCAGAACAGACCAAGAGGCAATGGCGCAACTGGAGAAACTTAATGAAGAGCGAGCCGCAAAAGCACAGCCGAAAACACCGGCTATTTCGTTAGGAGAAACTCTCTCCGTTGAGGCGAAAGAGAAAAAAGAAACTGTTGGCGAAAGGGTTTCGGCAATTTTTAAGCATTTCGGTAATATGCCGAAAAAAGAACCGGAAGAATCGCCCGAAGTTATCGAAGAACCGAAAAAGAAAATTGAAAAAGAAATGCCGGTTCCGACCATCTTCGTTCCTAAAGAATCTCCAAAATTGCCGGAAATTATTGAAAAGATTTCTGAAGATGAAAAAGTTCCGATTACTCCGGTTCTGGAAACAGGCGAATTAGATGCAGATTTACTTCAAACGGCAGAAGAAATTATAGAAGAAACCGACGCGCCGCAGCCGAGAAAACCGCAGAACTACAACGATTATGTTTTACCGATGTCGAGTTTTCTCAATCCGCCGCCGCCGCGTTTTCAGATAAGAGAAGACGATGCTCGCGCTCTGGCAAAGGAATTAGAGGAAAAAACCAAAGAATTTAACGCAACCGGACGAGTTGTCAATATCTGTCCCGGTCCGGTTGTTACGACCTACGAATTCAAACCCGACCCGGGCGTAAAATACTCGCGCATCACAAGTTTGTCCGATGATTTGTGCCTCGCGCTCGAAGCCGAATCAATTCGCATTGACCGCATTCCCGGTAAAGCCTTTGTCGGTATTGAGGTGCCGAATAACGAACGCGATACGATTCATTTGCGCGAAGTTATCGAATCGAAAAAGTTTGAGCAATCGAAATCGCTTTTGACCATCGCGCTCGGCAAAACGATTGACGGTTTGAATTATGTTGCCGATCTTGCCAAAATGCCGCATCTACTCATCGCCGGCGCAACCGGCGCGGGAAAATCCGTCGGCGTGAATACACTCGTCGTTTCGATTTTGTATAAGGCAAAGCCTGATGAAGTAAAATTTATAATGGTTGACCCGAAACGGCTTGAATTAGGACTTTACGCCGATATTCCGCACCTTGCAACGCCGATTATCACCGACCCGAAACGCGCCGCCATTTCGCTGAAATGGGCGGTGTCGGAGATGGAAAAACGCTACAAAGACCTTGCCGGTTGGGGCGTTCGCAACATTGACGGATTTAACACAGAAGTGAAAAAACGTAATGTCAACGAACAACTTGACGACAACGGCGAACCTTACAAACCGCTTCCATACGTTGTGATTATCATTGACGAACTCGCCGATTTGATGATGGTTTCGGGTAAGGAAGTCGAAGAATCAATCACACGCCTTGCACAGATGGCTCGCGCCGTCGGTATTCATCTGGTTTTAGCAACTCAAAGACCTTCGGTTGACGTTATCACCGGATTGATAAAAGCAAATTTTCCGGCACGAATTTCGTTTCGGGTTTCGTCAAAAGTTGATTCGCGCACAATTATTGACGGCAACGGCGCGGAAAGTCTGCTGGGCAAAGGCGATATGCTCTTTTTGCCACCCGGAACTTCGCAAATCGTCCGTGTCCACGGCGCGTTTGTTGACGAAAAAGAAATTGCCAAAATCGTCGAACACATCAAAGCGCAAGGCAATCCTGAATACGACACGACGATTACAAAATCCGAAGAAGAAATGGATGATTCGGGCGATTTGCCGGGCAGAAAAGATGTTTTATTCGTTGACGCGCTTCGCACGGTTGTCAATTCAAAAAGTGCTTCGACCTCGCTTTTGCAGCGTCATTTACGCATTGGTTACGGACGCGCCGCCGCTATTTTAGATGCAATGGTTTACGAAGGCTACATTGGTGAAATGGACGGAAGCAAACGCGCCCGCCCGATTTTACAGAAAGCTTACGACGATTTGCAGGAAGCCGAAGAAGGCAGAGAGCTGTAAAAAGTTTTCCACAGGTTCAAGTAAAAATCGGTGGAAAAACCTGTGGAAAACTGCTTCTTCACAAACTTAAATAGTTATTTTCAAACAACTTTTAGCATTCTGCACATTCAATATGCAATAATTTATGCGAAAGCACAAACTTTATTATTTCAACAGTTGCAATTTCCTAATTAAACTTCTGCTTTTAGTAATTGGTTGTTTTTTGCTTGGATGTAGTGAGCAAAAAGAAGCACAACAAGTTTTACCGACACAAAATCAAGTTCAGGTTGCTGAAAATTCGATAAATATCAATACTGCTTCCGCCGCCGAGTTTGAAAAACTGCCAAATATCGGCGCAAAAACAGCACAAAATATTGTCGAATATCGTGAAAAATACGGTAAATTTCGCAAGCCTGAACATCTTCTTCTTGTGCGTCGCATCAGCGATAAGCGTTTTCGTGAAATAAGAAGTTTAATTAAAGTTGAGTGATTTTATGGTAATCTGACAAAACTTTATCGCTATTGACAACCTATTAAATAATGTCTGAAAGCACTTTAAAACAATCGGTTTCAAACTTCACGCTTTATCCATTGTTGTGGCTGGCTGTTTGTTTTGCATTTGGTGTTTTATCGGAACATTTTCTTGCCGTAAATTGGCAGCTTTATTCGGCAGTTTGTTTAATTTTCTCCGTTCTTACAATTGTTTTTCTTAGAGGAAAATTTGCTCTGACTTTTCTTTCAATCGCGTTTGTCGCAGTTGGCGGTTTGTGTTTGAGCATTGAAAATCAATCGGTTGCGCCTAATCGTTTAAAAAGACTTTTCGACGAAAATCAAATAAAATCAGGCGAGCCAATCGAAATCGAAGGTGTTTTGCGCGGCAAACCGGAACTCGCCGTTGGCAAATTTTTTCTCGAATTGAAAGTCGCAAGCGCGATTCACAAAGGCTCGGAAATTAAAGTGTCGGGAAATGTCCGACTTTTTGCCGCGATAAATGATGAACAAATCAAGCAAGAATACGAACAACTAAATCTTCAATACGGCTCAAAAATTCGCGTGGCGTGTATTCTTCGGCGCGAAGATAATTTTCTAAACGCAGGCGTTGTTTCATATAAAGAACTGCTCGACCAAAAGCAAATTGATGCCGTCGGAATTATAAAAAGTCCGCTTCTCGTCGAAAAAGTCGAAGACACCAACAGCTTTGCGCCGCTTGCTTGGCTTTATGACCGGCGGGAAAATTTGATAGTTGATTTCAAAGAGCATTTCAGTGTTTCAACGACAGGCATTTTGAACGCTTCTTTGTTGGGAAACCATTATTTTCTCGACAAACAAACGGCGGAAGTTTTCCGTGAAGGTGGCACATTTCATGTTCTCGTCATTTCGGGTTTGCATATCACGTTTATCGGCGGTTTAGTGCTTCTTTTTGTTCGCTTTTTTACGCGAAAAAGACTCTGGCAATTTTTGATTGCAGCCGGGATTTTGTGGTCTTATTCGATTGCTGTCGGCGCAGACGTTCCGGTCGTCCGTGCCGCGCTGATGTTCACAATTTTGCTTTTTTCACAAGTGCTTTACCGAAGCGGAACGCTATTAAATGCTTTGGGTGCTTGTGGATTGATTTTACTTGTTTGGCGACCAAACGACCTTTTTTCGCAATCTTTTCAGCTGACTTTTATCAGCGTTGCGGCAATCGTCGCAATGGCATTTCCGCTGATTGAAAAATTAAGAGCAATCGGCACTTGGTCGCCGACTGCCGAAACGCCTTTTCCGCCAAATGTTCCGCGTCTGCTCAAAAGATTCTGCGAAATGCTTTACTGGCGCGAAAGGGTTTGGGAAAAAGAGATTTCGGGTCAAATCTGGTCTGCCAAACTTTTTAAATTGCCTTTTCTGAATTGGCTGGAAGAAAAGAGTTTACAAAATTTTTCGCGTTATATTTTTGAAGCAGTTCTCGTTTCATTAGTCGCGCAAATTTGGCTGTTGCCGCTGATTGTTCTTTATTTTCATCGCGTTTCGCTTTTCGGCGTTTTGATGAATCTGTGGGTTGGAATTTTTATCGCGCTTGAGAGTTTTTCGGCGATTTTCGCTGTCTTTCTCGCAAATATCAGCGATGTTTTAGCTTTGCCTTTTATCAAATTAACCGAACTTTTGAATTGGTTTTTGCTGCTTGTTCCGAGTTTTTTTGTCGAAAACGGTTGGGCGAGTTTAAGATTGCCGCATTACTCGGGCGCGATGAAAGCGGTTTACTTGTTGTATTTCGTGCCGCTTCTGGCTTTGACATTTTTCTTGAATTGGTGGAAACCATTTTCTTTAAGTCCAAAGTCCAAAGTCCAAAGTCCAAAGTTCTTTTTTCTCCGTGTTGCCGCCGTTTTATTTACCGCACTTTTAACTTTGATAATTTTTCATCCGTTCAGCGCGCCTGCGCCGGACGGCAGATTGCACATAGATTTTCTCGATGTCGGGCAGGGCGATTCGGCTTTGATTACGTTTCCGAACGGCGAAACTTTGTTGGTTGATGGTGGCGGAAAGATAAACTTTAATAAAATTTATTTGCAAAACGAATATGAAGACGAGCCGGAACTTTTTGAGCCTGACACGCAAAACATTGGCGAAACGGTTGTTTCCACGTTTTTGTGGGAAAAAGGTTATGACCGAGTTGATTATATTTTGGCGACACACGCTGACGCTGACCATATTCTAGGGCTTTCAGACGTAGCAAAAAATTTCAAAGTTCGTGCCGCGATGTTTGGCAGAACGCCTCTGAGAAATGCGGAGTTTGCCGAACTTTTTGAGATTTTGCAAAAACGCGATATTCCGATTGTGAAACTTTCACGCGGCGATGTTTTAAGATTTGATGAAGCAAAAATAAAAGTGCTTTTTCCCGAAAAAGATGATTCGATTGACGCGGTTTCCGATAATAATCATTCCGTCGTTTTGCGCTTAATTTACGGCGAAAGAACATTTTTGCTGACGGGCGACATTGAAAAAGAAACCGAAAGGGAACTTTTACAAACACCCGAATTTTTGCAAAGTGATGTTGTCAAAGCCGCGCATCACGGCAGCCGAACATCTTCGATGCAAGAGTTTATTGAAGCGACGCACGCTAAACTCGTCGTAATTGCCGTCGGGCGCGAATCGCCTTTCGGACATCCGCACGAAGAAGTTTTAGAAAGATGGAAAAATTCGGGCGCAAAAATCGTAACAACAGGAGAGCGCGGAACAGTTTCAATTTCAACCGACGGTAAGGATTTACAGTTGAAAACTTTTTTACGCTAATTGCAATTTAAAAAATGAAAGCCTGAAAGACTTTCAAATAAAAACCTTCAAGCGTTCCTTAGAATCTAATACTGCCTTTATTTTTACCTTATTTTTTGAGATTAGTCAAACAATTTTAGAAATTTCAGCAAATGCGGGCAGAGCGCGATAATCCACACCTTTCAAACACGATAATACTCAGAATGCGTGTTTTGACTGAGGTCAAAACTTTTTTACGCGGCATAATTTTTACGCGCGTTGCTTTTCGTGCTAAAATCCGCGTTTAGCTTTACGGTGCTATCACCATATTAATCCAAGAATAAGTATCTGCGCTTCCTTTCAAACACACTTGAAGTTTGTCGGCAGAGCCTGCGCCGCCCTTGAGCAGCCATTGCGTCCCTCGTGTCATGGAATTGCAGGCGGGCTGCGAGCCGTTCGATATAGTTTGCAGCGTGTCGGCTTTAAAATTTTTATTTACGACCAATCCCCGCGTGTCGTGATTTAACTCAACTCCGAAATCAGTTCCGAAAAACGCACCGTTTGGAAGGAAAAACCGCCCGCCGCCGACGCTTGCCGTTGAAGTTGTTAAGCCGAATGCGACTTTTGCCGAATTTGCGCCGGTAATACCGCCGTATTCCATTAAAAATGAACCGTCGGAAATACTATAAGCCAAGGGCGATGTGAGATGATAGGAGAATCCCTGCCCCGCACCGTTTCCCAGTGCGGCGTTAGTTGCCCAAGCGTCGGAAGCGTTGCCAAAGCCAAATATAATCGCCCGATTATCTCCTCTTGGTCTGCCGAGCTGCCAGGCGTGTTTTCCGTCCGAACTTATCCGGTTTATAACGTTGGGACTTCCTTCTTTAATATGATTTCCTGAATAAAATCCTGCATTTGGCGCACCGGAATAGTAAGCGGCAAAGCCCGTTCCGACATCTCCGTCATACCAGGTTGAATTTCCGCCCAAAAGCACTGACGGCTGACCGTCCTCGATATAGCCAAACAGAACTTGGCTTCCGTAGGCGTTATATCCCTGCGACGGGCTAATGCCAATCCACGTGCCTTGTCGGTCAGAATTTGAATGGATACCTTTATAACTGTTGCCCAAAAAGGATGAGTCATAAATAGAAATTGCGTTGTTGCCTGTATCCATCTGCTCAATAGTCATTTGATTGGAATTAAGCCCACGAGCGTAAAAGCCCGCCCCGTGATTGCTGTCGGCAAAGATTTTCACGAAACGGCTGTTATTCAAATTCGGCTGCCCGTCGAATCGTATTGACGGATAGGCTTGCGCGTCAGCCCTCACGCCGTGTCCGGCAAACCCCGTAATATAAACGTTCTCGACCAGAATTTTTATTCTCGCATCAATGCCCGACCACCGGTTAAAGCGCACGTTTTCGCCCGTAAAATTCGCTGCCACTAGCGAGGTAATTTCAGCGTCGCCTGCATAGCCGTTGGGAATGTCCGCGCCGTCGAAGGCGAGAGTTACTAAACCGCCGCCAATAACTGCCGTTAAAATTGTGCGTTCCAGTCTGTCGGTTGGAAACAGAATTTTTGCGCCGACAAGTTTATCGGCTTGCGCCTGTGTGGTTGCCGGATAAGCGAAATAAATTTGATTTGCGGCGGATTTATAAACGTAAAGCCGAAAAGGATACAGAGTTACCGAGTCATTCGAGTTACGAAACTTAACTACCCAATCCCATCCGTTCATATTTACCGTGTAGCCCGAAGATACGCCCGTATTGAGTCCATTTGCGTCAGCAAAGAAAATATCGCCGGAAGTGCGTGTCAAAGTTAATCCGTTGCTGCCGCCGGCATTAACCGTGTGCGTGTTTCCGCCAGCCGCGCCTCGAAGCGTCAGATTTCGCAAAACCGAGCTGTCGGAGTTTCTGGCATAAGGTTTCACGCCGCCGTCTTCGGTAAACGCACCGTTAAAGCGCAAGCCGCTTACGTTCGGCGCAAAATCCAACACTGTCCCCCGCAGGCTTGCGCCTTCAATGACCGAGCCGTTAAAAATCTGCGGAGTGTTCGTAAAATAATATGTCTTAGCGTCGAGTAAAAACCTGCCGCTTTCGGCGGTGGTCATAATGGCTGAAACGGGGGTTCTCACCGTGTCGAACATCAATTGAAACGCCGGATAATTATCAGTCGGAGTTGGATTTATCGTTCCTGAGGGAAGTATTCTGTCGCCAACCGCGCCGAACCATTCAGGATAAATTTTGTCCATTGCGCCGGATACGAGTAAATTCGTTTTATCAAACCCACTGAAAATTGTTGTGCGCGGCGCAATAATCCCGCCTAAAATCGTTAACCTACCTGAGCCTGTGCGAATAAATTTACCGTTGTTAGTGTGATATAAGGCGACATTTTTAGGAATTGTCTTGACGGTTGTTACCGGAACTGCGCCGTTGATAATGACACTGTAATGGACGCTTGTGTTTGCGTTGGCGGTGGTTATCACGGTGTCGAGTTCCGATTGCTGGGTAACAACAGTTTCAACCGCCGAGCCGCCGCCCGCCGTTGTAATGAACCGCGTCCAGGTATTAAGCGCGGAACAGTAATAAAGACCGTCATTTTTTTTGAAAAAAAGCGAGTTTGTCTCCTGGTTAGCGTCGCACGTTGCGGGCAAGACCGTTCCGTAATTATTGGCAACCGTATTTCCCTGCGCCGCTGAATTGCCTGAAAAAATCAGGATGCTGAAAAGCGTTAAAAGTAAAAAATATTTGATTTTCATTTTTTTTATCCTTAATTAGGTTCTTTAAGTCAGACCTAAATCTAATGCTATTGTCATTGCGAAATTTAATACGTCTTCTAATTTGGCAGTTCCGATGTCAATAGTTTTCTGAACTGTGTGGTTCGTTAGACAGCAACGCGCTCATTGCCGTTGTCGCTGTGTCGTTTGCCGCTAATGAATAATCAGACCAATTTGCATTATCTCTGGCGCGAATTTTGAAATAATACGTTGTCGCGGGCAGCAAATCTATAACTGTAAAGCTGTCCTGCTTACTGTTACTAATCGGAATATCTTCAACGTTTTTAGTGAAGGCGGCATCGGTTGCCATTCTGATTTCGTAACCTAAAACATTGATGTCATTTGTTGACGGAATCCAAACTAAACCAATTGTGGTTTCACCCGCGTCTTCAGTTCCAAAGCCGGTTGGCTTGCTCGGCGGATTTACGACAAGCGACGAGCCGCTTGTCGTAAGCGTCAAGGGAACTAGATTTGAATAATTCGATTGCTTCGATTTTGAATATGCGGAAACCTTAAAATTATGTGTCCCGTTCGGCAAGCCGCCGATAACATATCCGAGTAGATTTCCAACGGCGAGAACAAATCCGTTTCTCCAAATTTTGTAACCTGTGGCACCGGCGACGGCGTTCCAATTTAACCGGACTGCCGACCTTGAAATTACCGCGCCCGACAAAATCGTCGCCGCCAAATTCTGCACATTGACCGTAATAGTTGAAAAAGATGAATTGCCGCTCGTGTTATATGCAATCGCTTTGATGTAACGGTTATCGTTTTTGGCTAAAAAATAAAAAATACTAAATTGCTTTGATGCAAAATGTTTGGTTGTCTTCTTTAACACCGACAAGGTGAAAATAGAGTTCGTTTTCGAGTTTGTTCACACACGGAAAATGAATTGTGCCGAACATAAAAAGTGTTTTGTGCCAATGGTCTTTACTAAATTGTATTAACTTTTTGCAATTACGGTTTGCGTCAACGTGCCACAACGCGGCGACGTTTTCCTTTTGAATCGGCGCGTCTTCGGCGGTTGTCGTGAAAAATAAATCTTTGCCTAATTGTTTGGAATAAAAGACAGTTCCGTTAACTTCGCCGAGAATTTCGCGCTCTGAATTTTTTCGGTTCACTTGATAAATATGATTTTCACGGAATTCAGCGTCCGTGCCGTAATAAAAACTATCTTGATTAAAAAGAACGCTCACCGCCCGCCATGTTTCGTCGCCTTCGCCAAGGATTTCGATTGTTTTAAAACCATCGAACGAATGCAGAATTCGGCATTCTTTTTCGTCGTCGCCCGTCAAACAAAAAATTGATTTGGTGAATTTGTCAAAATAAAGTCCGTGAATATGTTTTATCGAACTCGGCGGAAAGGTATAAGCGATTTCGAGCGCATCGCTGCCCGGTGTGTATTTATAAATCCGCATTTCGCCGCGTTCAGTGTTGGCAAGATATTCGCCGAAATAAATATCGCCTTTGTCGTCTATTGCAAAAGCCGAGCGCAATACGCGGCACGGTCTGGCGAGATTTTTTAACGCTTGAAATTTTCCGTTTTTGATAATACCGACGCTTTTATCGAAAGTTATAAACAAATCGCCGTTGGAGAGCGGCGTTACGTTCGTTACCATAAAGCGCAAAAGCCTTTGCGCCAAACGAAAATTGCTTGCTGCTTGTTTCCACAAAGGCGCATCAATTGCAGCAATTTGTTTGAAAGTTGAAGGTTTGAGCGAAGTTGAATGAAACAGTTGATTGCGCCGCGAAATATAGTAGTTTTGCGGCTCGGCATATTCGACCGTGTAGCCGCGAAGTTCGGGAACTTGTTCAACTTTCCATTTCATCAATACTTCTCCATAAATTTCCTTTGCGAGCCTGGCACCTTTACGGGAAATAAAAAATTCTCCTGCAAAGGCGCAAAGTTCGCAAAGTTAAAACCTAAATATCTAATCACTGACATTTTTTTTGCAAAAGAACGAACCGATAACCAAAACATCCATTTTTGTTCGCAAAAAACATTCGATTGCTTCATAAGGCTGACAGACAATCGGCTCGTTTTCGTTAAAGCTCGTGTTCAGGATAACGGGAATTCCGGTTTTTGACTCAAATTTCTTTATTAAATCATAATAAAGCGGATTTTCTTCACGTGCCACCGTTTGCAAGCGTCCGGTGTCGTCAACGTGATTAACAGCAGAAAGACGTTTCCGCCATTCGGGTTTGATTTTATAAACATGAAGCATAAACGGCGACGGATGATTCTGCTCAAAAATTTCCGCTTGGTGTTCGACCAAAACCGACGGCGCAAACGGGCGAAACGCTTCGCGGTGTTTGATTCGCGCATTCAAAATGTCTTTCATATTCGGAAAACCCGGATGCGCCAGAATCGAACGATTTCCCAAAGCACGCGGTCCCCATTCCATTTTTCCCTGAAACCAACCGACGACGTTGCCGTTTTTGATTTCTTCGGTCGTCGCGTCAATCAGTTCTTCGCGCTCCTGTTTTTTATAGGAAAGTTTATATTTTTCGAGTTCGGTTTTGATGAAAGAATCGGAATACTCATCGCCGAGATAAGAATTTTTCATCACCCAGCGTTTGCCTTCCTTCAAAATCGAATTGCTGACGTAAAGTGCCGAGCCGAGCGCAAGCCCGTCATCTCCGGCGGCAGGTTGAATACAGTGCTCGCGGAACGGAGTTTCGAGCAAGGTTTTGCCGTTTGCCACACTATTTAAAGCGCAGCCGCCAGCCATCGAAACTTTTTCCGTCGGCACAAGTTTGTGCAGCAAATTGAGCAAATACATATAATATTTCTCAAAAATTCTCTGCAAACCGAAAGCAACGTCTTGGTCGCGTTTTGTTATTTCGCCGTATTTTTCGCGCGGAAGCCCAAGCTCTTTGATAAATAAATCGGAATAAAGCCGATGCACAATCATTTCGCCCGCCTCGTTGATTTCCATTCCCTGATTTGCGCCAAACGGCAGAAAATAATCGGCGTTGAGTTCAAAACCGTTGTTTGTCGGTTTGAGAATTTTCTCGAAAAAATCGTGATAAACATCCTCGCCAAGCGGCGCAAGTCCCATTACTTTGCCTTCGTCGCCATATTTCGGATAGCCAATAAACTGGCAAACGGCGGTGTAAAGCGTTCCTAATGAATGCGGCACAAAAACTTTTTTGAGCGGTCGGATTTCGTCGCCTTCGCAATCGCTCAACATACAGGAAACAAAATCGCCCGAACCGTCAATCGTAACTCCGGCAGATTTCTCCCAATCGGAAGCAAAATACGCGCTTGCCGTATGCGCTAAATGGTGTTCGATGTTGTAAGTTTTGAAACCGAGTTTTGCCGCATCAACTTCGCATTCCAAAGCGATTAAAGATTTTAAATCATCAAATGATTTACTTTTACTGCGGATTCGCGCCAGATTTAAAAGGCGCGTCGGATGTCGAAGCGTGAACTCAAGTTTTTTGTGGAGATTAGCAGAAGAATCGCGCCCGACGGCAACCGAATCAATATCGGAAAATTTCAAACCGGCGATTTCCAAACAGCGCAGAATCGAAAGTTTGGGAAAACCGGCGTAATACTTGATGCGGTTTAGTCTCTCTTCGGCAAGCGCGACAACCGGCTCGCCGTCAATAATAACGGCGGCTGAAGAACCGGCATGAAATGTGTTGATTCCTAAAATAACGCTCATTTTTATAATTCTTTACGATTGTTTTTGATTGACCGATTCCAGATAAACGCTGTCGGCAACTTTTGTGATAAAAGGCAATTTTCGACTGATTTGGCGCAAAAATTCAGACGAATGAACAACCATTTTATAGTGCGGCGGGAGCAAATCCACATCGTTTTTCTGAATTCCCAGACCGAAATAACAATCTACGGTCATTTTTGTTTTGCCGAATTTTTTCTTGAAATAATCCATCAATTCGGCAGGTGACCAATATCTGATTTCAAAACCTTCGCCTTCGGTAAAACCACGCCGATAATTTTGGTAAAAAGAGCGAATACCATATTTATTCGGCATTTGAATTAAAATTTTCCCGCCTTTTTTTACCGTCCGCGCCATTTCTTCCATCGAAATTCTGGCATTTTCCTTGCTGAAATGCTGCAGAACCGAGTAACAAAATCCGACATCAAAACAATTTTCGGCAAACGGCAGATAACGCGCATCACCGACGACAAAAGTTGTTGAAACACTAAGTTGGCGTGAAATTCGGCGAGCCGCCAAAACCGCGTTCAAACTTGGGTCAATGCCGACCGGCTGATAACCTTTTTGCGCGGCGACAATCGTCCACCGTCCCCAATTGCATCCGACATCGAGAAATCTCTCGCCCGCCGCGCTTTGCGGCAGACGAAGTTCGGGAAGCGGATAACGGCTCAGATTGTGAAGCAGAGGTATATAAAGATTGCCGCAGGTAAGAGGAATTTCGCTTTGGACAAACGGGTCAACTTCGTTTTCTTTGTTCTCAAAATTAAATGATTTATTTTCGGAATTTTCCGAAGTTTGAAGTTTAGCGACATCTTTAAGCGTTTCGGTAATATAGTTGTGGATATGCTCGACTTCCTCGAGCAGCATTATCGGAATGCCGTCAACCACCGGATAAATATGATTTTCCGAACAGGTTAGTTTGTTTTCGCTGATTTGTAATTTCCCCTTGTCGCGCGGACAGACGAGGTTGTTCTTCAACCATTCATCCATAATAAATCTCTGCGGAATGAAAAAAATAAATTTACTACAACGACAGCAGTTTGGCAATTACTCTTTAGTGTTTGAAATGTCTGTAAGAGGTGAAGACCATTGTTAAACCGTGTTCATCGGCGGCTTGAATTACTTCATCGTCGCGGACAGAACCGCCGGGTTGAATGATTGCCGTAATTCCGAATTTGGCGGCTTCGTCAACATTATCGCGGAACGGAAAGAAAGCGTCCGATGCCAAAACCGTATTTTTTAATTCGAGTTCTGTGCGTTCGGCTCGCATCGCGGCAAGTCTGACCGAATCAACGCGGTTCATTTGTCCCGCGCCGACTCCGACAGTTTGAAATTCATTGGCGAAAACAATCGCATTTGATTTAACATGCTTGCAGACCTTCCAAGCGAAAAGCAAAGCGCGAACTTCATCGTCAGTTGCTTTGCGTGTCGTAACAAATTCCAAATCGTCTACCGTAATTTGTTTATTATCAAGATATTGCGCCAACATTCCGCCGGAAATCGTCCGATATTCGAGCGAATCTTTATTTCCGACTTTTTCAACGCGCAAAACGCGCAGATTCTTTTTCTTTTTGAACACTTCCAACGCTTCATCTGCAAATTCGGGCGCAATCACAACTTCCGTGAAAATCTCACTGACCGCGCGTGCCGTGTCTGCATCAACCTTTTGATTAAAGGCGACAATTCCGCCAAAAGCCGAAACCGGATCGGTTGCCAAGGCGCGTTTGTAGGCTTCCGCGTTATTTGCGCCAACGCCAACGCCAGACGGATTTGTGTGTTTGATAATCGCGCAAGCCAATTGGTCAAAATCGCAAACCAGCCGCCACGCCGCGTCCGCGTCCAAATAATTGTTATAAGACATTTCCTTGCCGTGCAGGACCTCGGCTTGCGCGATGCCGACTCTTTCGCCTGTATCATAAAGCGCGGCTTTTTGATGCGGATTTTCGCCGTAACGCAGATCGGCGACCTTGATTAAATTTAACTCTTTATATTGATTCGGTTTGTCTTCTTCAATCTCCGAAACCTGTCCGGTGCTACTGAAATCTTCATCTTCAAATTCACTGTCGAAATCCTCGTCAAAAAATTCGCCGGATTCCTTCATCATCTGATATAAAGGATTTTCCGTCAGCGGGTCGAGATTTTCGACCGAGAAAAATTCTTCGTCAGAAAGCTGCTCGCCGAGATATTCACTAATTATCGTGTCGTAATATGAAGTTTTCGTAAATGCTAACGCGGCAAAGGTTTGGCGTGTTTCAAGCGAAAGCGAACCGCCCGTTTCCGTTAACTCGTCAATCACTCGCCCGTAAAGCCGCGTGTCGGTTACAACGGCGACATCGCGCCAGTTTTTCGCGGCGGAACGAATCATCGCTGGACCGCCGATGTCAATTTGCTCAATCGCTTCTTCGAGTTTTACATCCTTGTTTTTAATCGTTTCTTCAAAGGGATAAAGATTAACGACGACCAAATCAATCGGCTCAATGCCGTGCGCGTTCATCGCCCGTTGGTGTTCTTCATTATCGCGCAAAGCGAGAAACGCGCCGTGAATTTTCGGATGCAGAGTTTTGACGCGCCCGCCCATCATTTCGGGAAATTCCGTTACATCGGCGACTTCCGTAACTTCAATTTGGTTTTCGCGCAAAGTTTTTGCCGTTCCGCCCGTCGAGATAATTTTCACGCCAAACTTTTGCAGAGATGTGGCGAGGTCAATAATTCCTGTTTTATCCGAAACGCTGATTAAAGCGCGTTTGATTTTTCTTAATTCAGTCATAAATACGCTCTGAAAATAAAATTAGCGGTCAGGGTTGACCGCTAATTGCCTAAAAGATTTGTGCAGAAATACACATAGA
>MWZA01000150.1 GCA_002050455.1 Acidobacteria bacterium 5-1
GTCAACAAAAATCCTGCCGCCGCCCGAAAAACCCGCGCCGCGCCTGCCGGCAACAATCCGGATCGGCATATCCGGCGCAGTTCCCAAGAGATTTGCGGTAAAAGTTTTTGCTTCCGAAGCCAAACTTGTTAATTCATTGGCGCGTTTCTGTGCTTCCGCGTCTGCGCCTTTCGGCATAAAAACCGAAACGCCGTTTGCCTCGACTTTGTCCCAATTTCTTGTAACAAAAAACGGTTGACCGTTTAACTTCTGCTCAAACGCATTCGTACTTTCCGTTCCCGAAGAAACAACCGTTTGACCATTTGGTGCATTGACCTGCAAACGAAACGGCGCAAAATCCGCGCCACGCGCAAAATACCAACTGTTCGGTGTCGGATACCAAAAAGAAAGCGGTAAAAATTGCGAACCGACCGGCGAAAGCGCGTTCAAACCCGAATTTTCTCTAACATTTAATTTGTAATCAACCGTAACGGAAAAAGTTTGATTCGGCTGAATCGAAGGCAAGCGCACAATAACTCTTTGCAAGCTGCCGCTGCCGATTTTTTCTTCGCCTTTCGTAAAATCCGCCGCCGCGTCATTAACTTTCACCGCCGAAACTTCCGCATTCGGACTGATTCGCAAGGTCAGACGCGAGCCGATATTCCCGCTTACATTTTTCAAATTCAAAATGGCTTTGACATTTAAATTTCTATCGCTTTCCGCTTGCGGCAACGTCGCCGTAATATCATATTTCTGCACTCCCCAAGTTTTTGAAGCGCGGCTTTCGTCTTGCGCGAAAACGGAAAAACTGAAAAAGGCAAAAGTAAAAAGTAAAAAGGCAAAAGTTATGATGGCAAATTTTTTCATCTTTATATGAATTTATGAATTTCGTTCTAAAATTTCTTGTCAAAATTTCTTTTGGTCAGCAATTTGCACAAAATCCTGCGTTGTTCTTCGATTTCCTGCTCTGTATATTCAAGAAAAACTCTGTGCTTTTTCAAAAAACCGTCTACTTCATTGGGTATTGCCGAACCGAGCATTTCGCTGACTTGAAACGCGGTCAATTTTTCCGAACGATAGCCTTCCAACGCCAACGATTCTAAAACTTTTCTTTGCAAATCTTCTTAATTCGCACCGAATTGACTTGCAACGGAATCGGGCAAACTGACAACCATATTCATATTTTCACCTCTGAAACCAATTCGTGAATTTGCTTTAACTTAATCAATAATTTTTCCAATTTTCCCAATGGCAATTGATTCGGACCATCGCTCGGCGCGTTTTTCGGATTGTCGTGAACTTCCATAAAAACCGCGTCCACGCCGCAAGCGACACCTGCACGAGCAAAGTGTTCGATGTATTCGGCTTGCCCGCCCGTTGCCTTGCCTAATCCACCCGGAAGCTGGAGCGAATGCGTTACGTCAAAAACGACGGGAACGCCAAACGAGCGCATAATCAGAAAACTTCTTAAATCAACAACTAAATTATTGTAGCCGAAACTCGCACCACGTTCGGTTAAAATAATTTTTTCGCAACCCGCCGCTTGTAATTTCTCGACGATATTCTTCGTGTCCCAAGGAGCAAGAAATTGTCCTTTTTTGACATTGACAGCTTTTCCCGATTTTGCCGCTTCAACCAGCAAATCGGTTTGTCGACAAAGAAACGCGGGAATCTGCAAAATGTCCGCAATTTCCGCCGTTTTTTCGACTTGCCAGGTTTCGTGAACATCCGTGATAACCGGAACGCCGATTTCAGCTTTGACCTGCGCTAAAATTTCCAAACCGAATTCCATTCCGCCGCCGCGAAAACTTTCAATCGAACTGCGATTTGCCTTATCGAACGAAGATTTATAAACAAATTCCACGCCGATGTGCTTGCAGATATCGTTAATTTCCTGCGCCATAAAAAGCGCGTGCTGTGCCGATTCAACGACGCACGGACCTAAAATAAACGCCAAATGTCCATCGCCGAAGGTTACATTTCTGGCTTGAAAAGATTTAACTTCCATTTTTCTCCAAACAATTTTCCATTCCAATATTTTCACCATCATTTTCGATGATGTAAAACTCGACGTTTGCGTCCGTAAGTTCATTCTTGAGAAATTCATTACCAAAACAACGATTCATATACCATTGGATGCCGTTCGGTTTCCATAGATGAGCGTAATGCGGCAAATACGATTTAACGCCGATATCTTGTAATTCTTGCAGATTAGATAAGCAAACTTTTTTTACCTTTGTATTCATTCTTCGCCCAGCGTCGCTGCACGTTCCGGTATTTCGATCTGTTTGTCGCTCGAAACGTCGTCCTTCAAATTCTCGCTGTTCAAACGATTTTCGTGCGCGGCGCGGACAAACGAAACAAAAAGCGGATGCGCGTCAAGCGGCTTCGATTTATATTCGGGATGAAATTGGCAGCCGACAAAAAACGGATGCTTTTCTTTTGGAAGTTCAATCATCTCGACAAATTTTCCGTCGGGCGAAACGCCGCTGAAAACTAAGCCTTCTTTTTCTAAAACCTGACGAAATTCTGGATTGAATTCGTAACGGTGGCGATGGCGTTCTGAAATTTCCGGCGCGTCGTTGTAGATTTTTTGCGACAAACTTCCCTCTTTTAATTCACATTGCCACGCTCCCAAACGCATTGTGCCGCCAAGTTCTTCAATATCAACCAAATCACGTAACTTAAAGATAATTGGAAAAGGCGTTTCGCTGTTAAATTCCGTTGAATCGGCATCGCGCAAACCGCAGACGTTTCGCGCAAATTCGATGCAAGCCATCTGCATTCCCAAGCAAATCCCGAAATATGGCGTTCCTGATTTTCGCGCGTATTTTATCGCGCGAAGCATTCCCGAAATGCCGCGCCTTCCAAAACCGCCCGGAACTAAAATCGCGTCATAATCCTGCAGCTCGGTTTCATAGCCGTCTTTCATTAGGTTTTCCGATTCAATCCAAGCGACTTTTACCCGCAAATCATTGGCGACACCCGCGTGTGTCAACGCTTCACGCAAAGATTTGTATGCGTCTTCGAGTTCCACGTATTTGCCGACAATCGCAATTTTTACCGAACCTTCACTCGGTTCTTTAATGGTCGAAACGAGTTCGCGCCAATTTTTTAAATCTGCGTTCGGAAATTGCTCGGTCAATTGCAGAGCATCAACAATCAGCGAATCCAACCTTTGCTCGTGGAACGCCAACGGAACTTCATAAATCGTGCCGACATCCAAAGCGGAAATAACCGCAGTTTCCTGAACATTACAGAAAAGTGCGATTTTGCGTCGCAAATCCAGTGATAAAGGACGGTCGGAACGGCATAGCAAAACATCGGGCGCGATACCGATTTCGCGCAATTCTTTGACCGAATGCTGTGTCGGTTTGGTTTTCAATTCTCCTGCCGCCGCGATATACGGAACAAGCGTAACGTGAACAAAGATCGCGTTGTTGCGACCTTCTTCGTTACCGATTTGGCGAATCGCTTCCATAAACGGCAAACTCTCAATGTCGCCGACCGTGCCGCCGATTTCAACAATCAAAACATCAGGCTTTTCCGAATCGGCAACTTTGCGAACAGCCATTTTTATTTCGTCCGTGATGTGCGGAATAACCTGAATCGTTTTGCCAAGATAATCGCCGCGCCGTTCCTTTTCGATGACGGAAAGATAAATTCTGCCGCTTGTCCAATTGTTCGCCTGCGACAATTTCGCGCCGGTAAATCTTTCGTAATGCCCCAAATCTAGATCGGTTTCCGCGCCGTCGTCCGTTACAAAAACCTCGCCGTGCTGAAACGGCGACATCGTTCCCGGGTCAACATTAATATACGGGTCAAGTTTCATCATTTGAACGCGCATTCCCCGCGCTTCCAAAAGACAGCCAATCGAACTCGCCGCCAAACCTTTTCCTAAACTCGAAACCACGCCGCCGGTTACAAATATGTATTTTGTTTGTTTTTCAGTCATAATTTTCCTCGCTCAAATCTTTTCCGTTCGCTTTTCCTTCACATTTCTTTTTGCCGTATCATCCTTCTTTTAATTGTGTTTGAACTTCCTTCGCCTTCGCCGCTTTGGGATTCATCAATTCCTGCAAAGCGTCCATACTCGCGCCAAACATCGAGATGCTCTCGGCAGCGCGTTTTTCAAATTCCGCTTCGGTGCGCTTCTGCGGTTCGCTCAAAACTTTCAAGCCGACAAATACGCCGACAATCAGCAAAACAAAAATAACAATCCAAGCCAATCAGCCATAAATTTCACTTAAATCTTTCCAGCCATAAATAACTGTTTCATATTTGACAAGTGCGAGAAAATGATTTCCTTTTCCAACAAGTTTTCCGCCCATTTTCTCATAAAAAGATTTATACGGACTAACTTCCAAAGCCATCAGATACATTGAATTTACCTTGTCGGCAATCATTTCCTTTTGACAAAGTTTGAAAAGATTTGCGCCGATTCCTTTTCTTTGAAATTCGGGCAAAAGATAAATCGCGTAAAGTTCCGCTTCAAATGCAAAATCTTTTTCTATCGATTTGCCGAAATCCGCAAACCCGACAATTCCATCTTTCGCGATTTCGGCAACAAACATTTTATAATTTTCTTCGCCCAATCTTTGCCGAAATACTTGCTCGCGTTTTTCGACTGTTAAATTATCAAGGAATTCCTGCGGCACAATACCCGCAAAGGATTTGCGCCAGGATTCGACGTGAACTTTAGCAACAGCGAGCGCGTCTTCGACGTTGGCTTTCCGATATGTTATTTTTTTTGCTTCAAGAATTTGTCGGACACGCTCAAAATCTTCTCGCGTATCAACACCAATCGAACCTTCCGAAACTTCGACAACTTTTATTTTCGCGCCGTTCTCCAATGTGCGAAGTTGTTCAAGCATTTCCGTTTTTTCTAAATTCGTTTGTTTTAACTTCGTATATTTTAACAAAAATTCTCGTCGATAAACGTAGAGTCCGGTATGTTTGCGATAAACGGAAAGCAAATCTTTTTCTTTCCGTAAAGCATTTTCTAAACTGCCGTATTTTTTCACGGCTTCGCGCGGAAAAGGAATCGGGAGGCGCGAAAAATAAAGTGCAAAACCGTTTTCATCGGTAACGACTTTGACGACATCCGCGCTCAAAACGTCTTTTATGTCGTGAATTGGCTCGCACGTTGTCGCAGTATCAACCGTTTTTTCTTGCAAAAGTGCGTCAACCGCTTTTTCGATTGTTGTCGGCGAAATCAAAGGTTCGTCGCCTTGCACATTAACTATAATTGAATTTTCAGGCAAAGTTTCAGCGACTTCCGCGATTCTGTCGCTTCCCGATTGATGCGCGGCGGAAGTCAAAACCGCTTCGTTTCCGCTGTCTTTAATTATTCTTAGAATTTTTTCGTCGTCCGTTGCTACAATTACACGGGAAATATTTCGAGTTTTTTGGGCTTGCTGCAAAGTCCACAAAATAAGCGGTTTACCGACAATCGGAAGAAGTAATTTATTCGGCAAACGGGTCGAGAAAAGCCGCGCCGGAATAATAGCGATAACATTTTGTCGGGATTTTTTTTCCGCGTTGCTCACGGAATTTTAGGTTATCTTCATTTGGTTCAAAGTTCAAGGTTCAAAGTTCAAAGTTGTATGAAAATTACAAATGCAGACTTTTCTTAGCCGCAAATATTTTTCAACTTTGAACTTTGAACCTTAAACTTTTTTCGCTAAACTCATTTTCGTGGAAAATATAAACCAAGAAACTATCGAAAAATTTTCCGAATTCAATCCGCAAGAGGTTTTCACACCTGAAAATCCGACACCGAATAATCCGCCATGGAGCAGTTGGACAGCTTTTTTTGTTTGGTTTGCGAGCATTGCTTTTATTGTCGTAATTCCGAGTCTTTTCGTCCTGCCTTATCTTGCCAGACAAGGCAATGCACTTTCCGGCAAAGCAAGTCTGACGGAATTTTTACAGACAGACCCGACTGCCGTTTTAATTAGTGTTCTAGCAATAATTCCCGCGCATATTCTAACTCTTGTGTTGGCTTGGGCGGTTGTTACGAGGCTGAATAAATACTCATTCAAAAAAACCATTGGTTGGAGTTGGGACGGATTTAATATCTGGCATTGCTTGCTGATTCTAGGCGGGATTTTTGCGGTTGCCGCCATTACAAGCAACTATTTCCCCGAACAAGACAACGAGCTTTTGAAAATTTTGCGAAGTTCGCGGACAGCGGTTTATGTGGTTGCATTTATCGCCACTTTCACCGCGCCGATTGTTGAAGAAGTTGTCTACCGCGGCGTTCTGTATTCAGCTTTGCAAAAAAGTTTCGGTGTGCCGACAGGAATTTTCTTTGTTACGGTATTATTTGCCGCCGTTCACGTTTGGCAGTATTATCCGAGCTTTTCAACAATTTTTTTGATTTGTCTGATTAGTTTGATTTTGACTTGGCTGCGTTATCGCACAGGAAATCTGCTTCCGTGTATCGTTCTGCATACAATTTTTAACGGTATTCAATCGCTATTATTAATTTTACAGCCGTTTTTAGAAGGAATTTTCGGCACAACTGCTAAACAATCCGGTGCAGTAATTCATTATTTCAAATAAAAAAGCGAGAGAAAGATTCTCTCGCTTTGGAAAATAATTTGCGAAATTTTTAATTATCGCCTTTTCTGCCCGGACCGGTTGGCGAAGTTAAAACTGCTGGCGGTGGCGAGGACGGTGCGGATGTTCTCGGAAAATTTTGCGAAGGAAACAGCGCCGGTGTAACATCGCTTTCTACCGGCGCACGTCCGACATCATTTTGAACTTTTTGAAACGGCGGAACTGCTGACTGATTACTTCTGATTTTGCCGGTAGCCGGATTCAAAGTTGCTGCTGGCAGCTGTTGACCACCTGTCGGCGGTTGATAATAGATAAATCGCGGTAATCGGAGATACCAGATATCGCGCCCAAAACCATAGCCGTAAGGCGAACTCCAACCGTAGCCAAACGGCAGGAAACAATAATTTCCGCTAAAACGGTCAAAAACCCAAAGTCCGTAAGAATCATATAAACTCCAGCCGTTTCGATTAAAAGAATTGACCAAAGTATTTCTCAAATTATTTCTTTCGAGCCGCGAATTAACTTTTGCCAATTCTTTAGCGCGTATTTTACTCCACGCTTCGAGCGCGTCTTTGTCGTCGCGGTCAAATTTTCTAACCGCCACTTGATTACCGTTGACGGTCGCTTCGCGTCCACTTTTAATTTCAGTCGCCTCTAAATTGCCAACTTGCGCTTTACCTTTCCAAACAGCGATTTTTCCGCTTCCGTCGCCTAAAACGTCAACGCGGTAAACGCCCGACTTGACGACGTAAAACTTTCCTTTCGGCGTATTGACGGCGAAGCTGAAATCGTCATCGGTGATGACTTCAAACATCGCGCTTCCGCGATTTAATTTCAATTGCAGGTCGTCCAGAGAAGTTGTTTTAAATTCAAATTCGGAGTTTTCCGCTAACCGAACATACGAACCCGGATTTAACAGAATTTCCGCTTTTCCTTCCGCGCCGGTGCTGACTTTTTCACCGACTTCCAATTTATCGCCTTTAATTAAATATCCGTTTCTGCCGTTATTTTGCTTGACGGCAACTTTTCCCTCGACGTAATTTACGCCGCCGGCATCTGCGGAAATCAGATATAAACTTCCCGCCGCTGAAACTGCCCGGCTGTCTTGTGCAAAAGCAACCGCAGATAATACAAAAATAACTGTGCTGATTGTTAAGATAGACAAAAAATTCTTTCTCATTCATTTACTCCTTCATTGGAACGGATTTTTAATAACTATCTTAACCGATAATTACTTAAAACACAATAGCTTTTTCCATCTCTTTAGTTTCAGTCGGCATTTGGATAGTTGCCTGAAAATAAGGAACAACCTTTGCCAGCGCGTTCTAATCAAAGAAACTGCCTGAGCGTTATTCGTTCGGCAATTTTCTAAAAAGACAGCAATTATGGCTACATATCAAGATCCAATCCAATGCTTCGCACCGCTTGAGATAATTGAAAGACTGCTTGAAATCCGCGCCGAGCTTGGTTATGCGGAAGTTCTTTACATTGACGATTCCAGCGAATTGGCGGAATTTTTTGATGCTTACGGTTTTGACGTTTATGCGTTTTCAAACAAAATCGAAAAAATAAATTACGGAGATTATCGTGCGCCGATTGTGCCGGGCGGCGACATCGTTCATTGTTCAATAACTGCACACTAAATTTTTACAATTCCCAACAACCGAAGGAACGCGGAAGGTTTTCAAGCAATTGAAGCCTTTCGCTTTTTACTTTTTTACCTTTTCATTTTATACGGCTTTGACGATAAAAAGCGTTCCGTCGTCGCTCAAAAATTTCTGTTCGGTAAAATCCGCTACGCCTTTACGGATAAAATCAATCAATTCTTTGGCGGGTAAATCTATTCCTTCCAAAACTCTTTTGGCAAAACGCTCTTGCCCGTATTCCTCACCGTTGGCATTCGCGCTTTCGGTGATGCCGTCGGTGTAAAGAACCAAAACCTGTTTCTCGTCAAACTTAATGAAATGCTGATGATAACGCGTATCCCGAAACATTCCCAAAGGCAAGTCGCCATATTCGACAAATCTGTATTCGCCGTTTGGTTTAATCAGAAGCGGCGGATTGTGTCCGGCGTTGGAAAAAACAAAAGTCCGATTGGTCGCATCTAAAATGCCGTAAATCGCTGTAATAAACTGATTATCTTTGACCGAATCCCACAGTAGATTTCCGACCTTCGCCAAAGCTATGTGCGGCGCGTAGCCGATTTGCACGCCGGAGCGCAGAGATGCCCGCAAAAACGACATCAAAAGAGCGGCGGGAATGCCTTTGCCAACCGCATCGGCGACGACAATCCCGATTTGGTCGTCGAACATTTCCACCCAATCGTAGTAATCGCCCGAAACTTCTTCGGTCGGAAAAATATATGCGCTGATGTCAAAACCTTTGAGTTTAGGGTCAGTTGCGGGAAGCAGTTCGAGTTGGACTTGGCGGGCGATTTCAAGTTGCGCCTGAAGACGTTTTTTCTCAACAACTTGTTCATGGAGTTGGACTTTTTCAATAATAATGGCGACTTGTGAAGCAAGCAGCTGCAAAATCGATAAATCATCTTGGGTATAAGAATTCAATTTATCGCTTTCAAGATCGAAGACTCCGATAACTTCGTCATTGGCGATGATGGGCGCGACCATTTCCGATTTTGTGCGTCGGCGAGCGGGAAAATATCTTTCGTCTTGACTAACGTCGGGCGAAATAAGCGGCTTTCCCGTCTGTGCGACGTAACCGATAAAACCTTCGCCGAGTCGCAAACGCGGCTCAACCATCTCAAAACTTATCCGATAGCCGCGAATCGTTTTCGATTTAAAAATATACTCCGTTTCGCCGTTTTTTATAACCGATTCAATCAGATAAATTCCCGCCGCGTCATACGGAATCAGCGAACCGAGCGTATCCATCACGAGCGTTAAAACTTCGTCTAAATTAAGCGAACGACTAATTGTTTTCGTGATGTCGAGCAGCAGCCGCAGCTTGTCAACTACCGAAAGCTGCGGATCCGGCGCGGAACTTGTATGAATTTTTTGAATCGGTTCGGTCATTTTGACAGTCAACAGTTATCAGTCAACAGTTTTTTGATAACTGATAACTGTCGCCCGATAACTGATATAATTTTTCCACAAACGCGAGATTTTTATTCGATATTCGACGAGTTCGCGGCTGACGTTAAAATGTCGCGCAATCTCTCTGGAAGTTTTACCCTGATTTATCATCCGCCGCAACGCCGAATATGGCACAAGCACCGCCGCGCCGACTGAATACGCCGCTTCTTCGTCGGCTTCACGGTAATCGCGGGCAATCGGTTTGCCGTGTTTATTGACATTTTCTATTGCCAGACGCGACGGCTGGTGTCCGAGAAAAACGTGGCAAACTTCTTCCATCAGCGTCGCATTTTGCCGATTTTTGCCGTGCGTCGGATTTAGGATAATCAGTTTTCTGCCGTCGTATAAAGTTTGTGAACACGCGCCGCCCGACCATTTATCTTTGCCTGTTCCAAGCAGATGCGCTTTGGTCTCTTCCGACAAAAACGGTTCGATTTGTTCAAACGAAGCAACCAGAAGTTTGGCATATTTTGCTAAATCAAACGGATTTAAACGCTCATCATCGCGCCGCAAACCGGCAAATTCGCGCAAGCCGATAGCGCGTATTTCATATTCTCTGCCTTTTTTGGTCGGTGGTAAATTTTCGGTGTCCACAATGGGATTATATAGTTGTCAGTAGTCGGTTGTCAGTTGGTAAGAAAGAATTTACTGCTTACTGACAACCGACAACCGACCACTGACAACTGCCTCAAACTTCTTTAAATTCCGAATCAACATCTTCACCGGAAAGCGCAACGCGGTAATTTTCCGATTGCTTTTGCTTGGTAATCAGCAAATCATCCTTGGTTTTGAGTAAATCCGAGCGGTTATAGACGGAAATTTCAAAATTATAACCGTGCGTGATGGCATCTTTCGGGCAGGCTTCGACGCAAAAACCGCAGAAAATACAGCGTCCGTAATCAATGTTATAAACACGCGCAAAGCGTTCATCGCGCCCGATACGTTCTTCGTAAGGTCGCGGGTCGGTTTCCGCTTCGATATAGATGCAGTCCGACGGGCAAGCCGCCGCGCACAGATAACACGCCACGCATTTTTCCTTGCCCATTTCGTCCACGTGAAGCAGATGCATTCCGCGATAACGTGGCTGAACTGTTACAGGTTCATCCGGATATTGCACCGTCCATTTTTCTTTCGGAATTTGCGCGAGCGTGATGCTCATTCCTTTGATAACGGCTTTAGTTGATTGTATTACGTCGCTGATTATTGACATTTTTCCTTTTATTTGAAAGTCTCAATTGATTATAACGCACGAAGTCCGCCTCTGTGCAAACCGAAGCGGACTTTTGTTTTTTATCACGATTCAAATTTATATATTACCAAAAATTCCGCCAAGCACTCCAAAAAAGATTTGCAAAATTAACAAAACAACAAAAAGTGCTGTTCCGATTGCTCCGGTGATAATTCCTCCCAGAGCTAAACTTTTTCCACCGTATTCATTAGGATTTTGTTCGGCATTCTTTTTAGCCATGAAGCCCGTAATTAAACCGGCTGGTCCCGTTATCACCGAAACGCAGCAAAGCATACTCAAAATTCCGCAAACCAATGAAACAATCGCTAATGTTTGATTTTTTCCACTGCCAGCTGCGGGCGGCTGAAAAGGCGTATTTTGTCCGATTTCTTTATTTTCCCAACTCGATGCGGGCGGCGACCAGTCGGGTTGCTGCATCTGCTGGTTTTGCTGCTCAACTTGCTCGGCATAAGGCGTGTTTAATGCCTCGGCTTTTATTTCTGCTTCCATAAACGGCGGCACGGAAGGCGTTTGATAACGCGGCGGCATTGAACGATCAAACGGTGAAGGAATCGGCGGACTCGGCGGATTTTCGAGAGGCGAACGGCTTGACGAAGATTCGCTCGGTAAAGGTTTCGGGTCAAATTGCGGAGGCGGAGTTTCCGAAACGGGGCTTCTGCCGGTTGAGGAAGTCGGAACGCTTGAACTTGTTTCATCTGGTTTTGGTAAACTATCTGATGCTGTTGGTTTCTGCGAAAAAATTGCATCAAAGTTCGGCGGTTCAGATGGTAAAGGAACGGCATCACCTGCATTTTCCGCTTTTGTTCCACCGGGCGGAGTTAAATCGTTGAACTGCGAAGGCGGCACTTTTTTTACGTCGTCTGCATCTGCTTTATCTTTAAATTTATTCAGCGAAGAAACCATCGTTTTCAACATATCGGGTTCTTCAGGAAATTCCAAAACTTCTTCCTTTTTGTCAATCGGCGACGGCATTCCCACAATCGTCTTAAACGGGTCGGACGGAGCAGTTGCGTCTGTGTCTGCCACTATCGTTTTATATGGGTCTTCCGACGAAGTTTCTGCAGCTTCAACCAGCGGCGTGCCGTCAGTCTGGCAAAAACGTAATCCGTCATCAAAAGTTTTATCGCAAGTCGGGCATTTTTTCATTTGTTTTTCATCCTTAAGAAAGTCTTGGAAGTCTAGGAAGTCTGGAAAGAGAAAATGATTTTGACTTTCCACACTTTCTAGACTTTCTAGATTTCCTAGACTTTCTTTATACAACGACGCTCAAACCAATTCAAGTTTGCTAAAGAAATAACTTACTTCAATCGTGGCGTTTTCATCCGAATCAGAACCGTGAACGGCGTTTTCGCCGATTGAACCGGCAAATTCACGCCGCAAAGTTCCTACCTCAGCTTCGGCAGGATTTGTCGCACCCATCAAATCGCGCCACGCTTTGACGGCATTTTCCTTTTCGAGTGCCATCACAACACACGGCGCACTCGACATAAATTCTGTCAACTCGCCGTAAAACGGGCGTTCCGCGTGAACCGCATAAAAACCTTCGGCTTCCTTTTTCGTCATATGAATCAACTTCATCCCGCGAATCGTGAAACCACCAGCTAAAATTTTGTCAATAATTTTTCCCGAATGACCTTTTTTCACGGCATCCGGCTTGATAATTCCAAATGTTAAACTGCTCATTATTTATTATTTTTTCTCTTTATTACATTAAAACTTCTATGTTCTTCTTTCTATTTGTCTTCTTATTTTTCTTTTGTATAGATTTGTTATTCTCGCCATTTTCACAGCCGATAGGGTAACTCGCTACTCCTAAAACAACATCCAAAGACATCTTGTTATATGTAGAATTTACAACTCGGTAATTTTTAATTTTTGAGGTGCAAAATCCATTTGCACTTATTTCAATTTGGTAAATTGCCAATGGAAGCTCAGTCTTGTAAATTCCGTCTGTATTGGTACTAGATTCATATTTTGTTCCGTCATTTTGATACGCAACAATTTTAGCGTCGAGAATTACTGCTCCGTTTTTATCAAAAACCGCGCCGGTCAAAATCATTTTTTGTTTTGATTTTTCTTGTATATTTGATGCGCATTGAGCATTCGCAATTATAACTAAGCTAAATATCAAAACTAAAATCCGCAAAATTTTCATATTTACCTCATTGAAACAATTCTTTTAGCTCTGATGAGATGCGAGTCGGTTTCGATGTTTCGCGGTCAATCAAACACCAAACGCTTCTGGCTTTGACCAACAATCTTCGCCGCGCTTGATTTCGGTAAATCTTTCCCAACTGATGCGCGTCGGTTCGCCAGCCCAGGTTTCGATGGTTACTCTATCGTTTTCAAATGCCTGTTTTTTGTAATCGATCTCGTGTCGCATAACAATCCAAGTAAATTTTTCGCGCGTTTCTTCCGTCGTTACCGAAAACCAATGCGCCACCGCGACATTTTGAATCCAACGCACAAACGCGACGTTGTTGACGTGAGATTGTACGTCAATATCTTCGGCGGAAACGCGGAAAGAATGCGAAAACTTCATTTGATAAAGATTATTCTTAAGCCGCCGCTTTTGTGCCGAGAACTTCATGCACCGCTCGTCCGATGTCAGCAGGCGATTCGACGACGCGGATTCCGGCTTCGGTCAACGCCTTCATTTTTTCGGCGGCAGTTCCCTTTCCGCCTGAAATAATCGCGCCCGCGTGTCCCATTCTGCGTCCGGGCGGCGCGGTTTGTCCGGCGATAAACGCGACAATCGGTTTTGTTACATTATCTTTTGCATATTCCGCTGCGTCTTCTTCGGCAGTTCCGCCGATTTCGCCAATCATCACAATCGCATCGGTTTCGTCGTCGGCTTGAAAAAGCCGTAAAGCGTCGGTGTGATTTGTGCCGATAATCGGGTCGCCGCCGATGCCGATGGCTGAAGATTGTCCAAGCCCGAGTGCGGTTAATTGTCCGACAGCTTCATACGTCAGCGTTCCCGAACGCGAAACAACGCCGATTCTACCTTCTTTGTGAATATGTCCGGGCATAATTCCGATTTTGCATCTTCCGGGCGAGATAATTCCCGGACAGTTCGGACCAATAAGGCGAGTATTCTTATCACTTAGATATTCCTTCACCTTTATCATATCGGCAACCGGAATTCCTTCGGTAATGCAAACAACCAAAGGCAAATTCGCATCAGCCGCTTCCATAATCGCGTCTGCCGCAAACGGCGGCGGAACATAAATCACCGAAGCGTTTGCGCCGGTTTTGCGGACGGCATCGGCAACCGTGTTAAAAACTGGCACGCCTTCGTGAGTTGTGCCGCCTTTTCCGGGTGTAACTCCGCCGACGACATTTGTGCCGTATTCAATCATCTGTTGAGTATGAAATGTTCCTTCCTTTCCGGTAATGCCTTGGACAATCAGGCGCGTATCTTTATTAACTAAGATGCTCAAAATAATTCTCCTAAAATATTTGTGGAATAAAACGAAAAAAAGTATAACACGGGGCAAAAGAAATTTTAATCACACGAATTATTTTTGCCGCCAGCTCATTGATTTTATAAGGAATTTCCACTCTTGTATATCAGAAAATTTTTATCGAACATTCATTTCGAAAACTTCGTAAGCGGTTTAACTTCTTTTTCAGCAAAGTAAAAATAAGCCGATTAAATTCTTATGCGACAAGTTTATACATTTTACGCAGACGCTTTTCGAATTGCTTTTAAATCAATCTTAGAACATAAGTTACGTGCTTTTCTAACTTTGCTCGGCGTGATCATCGGCGTGGCGTCGGTTGTCGTAGTCGGTGCTTCGATTAGCGGTTTGAACTCTTACGTAACCGAAAAAGTTGCGAAGGTTTTGGGCGCAAATCACTTTATGATTAATCGGATGGCATTTTCCGGACATATGGAAGATGACGAATTTGAACGTCGTAACAAGCTGAACAAAAAGGTAACTTGGGAAGAATACGAATATATCAAAGCCAAATGCACAACCTGCGCGGAAGTTGGAGCGCAAAACAATTCGGGCGCGGACATCAACCAAGACGGAATCGAAATGCCTTCGGTGCGGATTCTCGGCGTAACGGCGAATATGCTTGAAATCGAGGATAAAACCATCGCCGAAGGTCGTTTTATTCTTGCCGGAGAAGTTGAGTGTTCTTCGAAAGTTTGCGTTATCGGCACAGATGTCAAGGAAAAGTTTTTCCCAAATCAAAATCCGCTCGGACAAACAATAAAGGTTCGCGGTTTGCCCTTAACAATAGTCGGTGTTGAAGAAAAACGCGGTGCGATGTTTGGCGAAGCGTTAGACCGAAATATCTATATGCCGATAAGTTTGCATCTGCAAATGT
Organism: Acidobacteria bacterium 5-1; assembly: GCA_002050455.1. Lineage (GTDB taxonomy): Bacteria > Acidobacteriota > Blastocatellia > Pyrinomonadales > Pyrinomonadaceae. The sequence goes on from MWZA01000150.1 coordinate 15,226, forward strand.
TTGAACGCGGAGGCGGAATACAAGTTCACGGCAAATCTGCCGACCGTGAATCGTTGATGATTGCAATTGACGATGCCCGAACTACTTTGCGGAACAAACGCAAACTGCTCGGCAGCGACGAAGACACTTTCGGATTGGTTAATGTCCAGGAACTAAACAATCAAATAGATGAATTTACGGCGGGAATAGCGGCGGTTGTCGTTCCAATCACGCTGATTACATTGATTGTCGGCGGAATTGTCGTAATGAACATTATGCTCGTGTCCGTAACCGAAAGAACTTTTGAAATTGGTCTGAGAAAGGCACTCGGTGCAACGCGCAAACAGATTTTGCTTCAATTTTTGATTGAATCGGCTTTGTTGTGCGTCGCCGGCGGAATTTTGGGAATAATTCTGGCGGCGGGCATTACATATCTAATAACCGTTTTAGCTGAAATTACGATGACAGTAACGATTACTTACATCGCTTTGGCAGTTATTGTTTCAAGCATTATCGGCATTGTCGCGGGACTTTATCCGGCTTACAAAGCATCAAAGCTCGACCCGATTGTTGCGCTGACGAAGAATTAAAAGTCTTCACCACGGAAACGCAGAGAATTTTTTTGATAAAAATTTAGTGAAAGCAGATAAACAATAATGCTGATTTTCATTTTTTCCGAGCGTTTTGGTAATAAATAAAAGTAACGAAATTATGAAATTGTCAAACACATTACCCGCAGAAATCTTCCGAATGGCTCTCGACAGCATTATGGGACACAAATTCCGAAGTTTTCTAACAATTTTGGGAATTGTCGTTGGTGTGATGACGGCGATCGTCGTTGCTTCGATTTTGACCGGTTTGCGTCAGAGCATTGTGGCAATGATTGAAGAATACGGCACAAGTAATATCTACGCTTTTCATCTGACAACCGGTTTTGGTGAAGCAAACCGCGAAGAACGCTCCCGCAAACCTCTGACCGAAGAGGACGCAGAGGCAATTCTAAAACAATCAGACGCAGTTGAAGATATAACCAGTGTCGCTCCGCAAATCGGTTCATTTGGCGACGGTTTTGATGACAATCTAACTTATGAAGACAAAAATTATCGGTGGGCTTTGACAGACGGCGTTACTCCGAATTATGACAAAATCACAAATTTAGTTTTGCGTGAAGGTCGTTTCATCACTGAAGCCGACAACCAGCAGCGGCGAAATGTTCTGGTTATCGGCGTGAACGCTGCCGACGCGCTTTTTCCCAATAAAGAAGGCGAAATTGTTGGTAGAGTCGTGCGGATGAACGGTACGACTTGGGAAATTATCGGCGTAATTGAAAAACGAAAAGCCGGATTTTTTGGCGAAAATGAAGAAGACCGGAAAGTTTTTATGCCGCTTCGCACCGCGCGGAAAGCGGCTCCGCAACGCGATTACATTCTGCACATCATCAAGGCGAAAACTGACCAAGTTCAGACCGCTTTACTTGATACGGAAGCCATCCTGCGCCAACGGCGCGGTGTAAAATTCGGCGAACCGAATGACTTTGACATCAAAACCGCCGATAACTTTATTGAACAATTTGATTCGATTATCGGTGGAGTCGGTTTAGCCGCAATTGCAATTTCGTGTCTTGGGCTTCTCGTCGGCGGAATCGGCGTGATGAATATTATGCTCGTGTCCGTTACCGAAAGAACAAAAGAAATCGGTATCCGCAAAGCCGTCGGCGCGAGCCGCGGCGCAATTGTTATGCAATTTCTGCTCGAAGCGATGGTTTTGACATTTTTCGGCGGACTCATCGGTGTAACTTTAGCCGTCGGCATCAGCAATTTGATAATGCTGTTTGTGCCGAGTCTTCCGGCTTCGATTCCGTTATGGGCAGTTATTTTGGGTTTGACGGTTTCAATCGGAGTCGGCTTGGTTTTCGGCGTTCTGCCTGCCAGAAAAGCCTCGCGCTTAGACCCGATTGAGTGTTTGCGTTATGAATAATTTAATACAAGCCCGATTCGGTAAATACTCAAAGAATTGTTTATTTACCGGACTTTTTCCTTAAAATCCACTCATCAACATTTCTTTCCAAAATATCGAGCGGTAAGGCACCGCTTAACAAAACAACATCGTGAAATTCCTTGATGTCGAATTTATTGCCGAGTTCTTGTTTTGAACGAGCGCGAAGTTCTTTTAATTTCAACTCGCCGATTTTGTAGGCTAAGGCTTGTCCGGGGTCGGAAATATAGCGGTCAATCTCGTTCACAATGTCTTGGTCGGTTTTCGCGGCATTGTCCTTGAAAAAATCAATCGCGCGTTGTCTGTCCCACTTAAAATAATGAATACCCGTGTCCACGATAAGGCGCACCGCACGCCACATTTCATAAGTTAATTGTCCGAATTTATCATACGGATCGTCATATAAACCCATATCTTCGCCCAAACTTTCGCTGTAAAGTCCCCAACCTTCTATAAACGCCGTGTAACCGCCGAATTTGCGGAAGTTCGGAATTTTGCCGAGTTCCTGCTGCAAAGCAAGCTGCAAATGATGACCGGGAACGGATTCGTGCAAGGACAAAGCCATCATTTCCCATTTCGGACGCACTTCGGGTTTGTATAAATTTACATAATAATAACCGGGACGCGAGCCGTCGGCGGCGGGCGAATTGTAATAAGCGGTGGTCGTATCGGGCGCGATTTTCTCAGGAATCGGAATCACGCCGTAAGGCGTGCGCGGCAATGTGCGAAAGACTTTTACGAGATTTGGGTCAATCTTTTTAGACATTGCGCGATAGGCGTTTAAAAGTTCGTCCGGCGTTTTGTAAAAGAATTTTTCGTCCGAACGCAGATATTGGAAAAATTCCCGCAAAGTTCCCTTGAAACCGACTTGTGTTTTAATCTTTTCCATCTCGGCGCGAATACGTTTAACTTCCTGCAAGCCTTTGTCGTGAATTTCCTGCGGAGTTAAATTCGTCGTCGTATATGAACGCGCCAGAAATGCGTAATAATCCGCGCCGTCGGGACGCTGCCAAATGCCTGCTTTCGGATACGTCGCGGGCAGATATTCGCCGACGAAATAATCTTTTAGTTTTTTATATGAAGGAACAATTTTGTCGTTAATCGCTTCTTTCGCCTGATTTTTTAATTTTGCCCGCTCTGCTTCGGGAATGTCTCTCGGAAAATTTTTAAACGACGCGTAGAAAGGATTTTGCTCGGCAGTCGGAGTAATCATTTTATCAATCTGCGCGGGAACACGCTCCATCACCACTTTTGCCCACATTATATTTTGCTTTTTGCCTGCTTGCAGCAGCATTATAGTTTGTTCCATAAAGACGGGAAAAGCGTTCATCCGCGCAATCCAATCTTGATAATCTTTGACGCTTTGAAATGTCATTAGTTGAGTAATTTCATCAGCCGTCTGAATGCCGCCCTGTTGGGTTATCGGCAACAGATATTTCTTAAATTTATTTTCTTCGACGGCTTCTTCGTAATCTTTTTTGAAAAGGTCGTAGTTGAGTTGGTCGGGCGTAGAAAGCGCGGTGCGATTGATTTGTTTGAGTTTTTCGAGCGTTTCAATACGGTGCTGTTTGCGTTTTTCAATCGCCGCCAGACTCACGTTATTCCAACGGTCATTGTAGCGTTTGTCGCCCAAAAACGATGCAAACGTCGGACTCTCGCGCAAGTTCCACTCCCATTCCGAATCAAACAGCGCGTAAAGTTGCTTAGTTGCGGAGTTTTGTTTGGCAGGAATTTTGGTTTGCGAAAAAACGGTTGCGACAAAAAATATCACAAATAACAAACACGACAAACGAATTAACATTTTTATTTTTCCTCTTTTGTTAAAATTGATTTTGCTTAAAATATAGCATTGAAAGACATTATCGAAAATATTGGAAATTTTTATCGAATTCATCACTATTGACTATTAATCACTCACTATTAACTGACATTCAATGAAAAATAGTGAATAATTAATAGTCAATAGTTTTTCGCGTCTAGCTTGTTTCTGATAATGTCTAATTATTTGGTTAAGTTATTTCCAATCGCAAACCGTCCTTGGCTTCGATAACTTCGCAAAGCGGCGAAAACTTTGCAACTTCCTTTTGAAAATCAACTTTGTCCCATTCGGGATAAAAATGCGTCAGCATTGCCCTTTTTGGTTTGGCATAGCTCGTCAAATCCATCGCTTCGGCAAGTTCGAGATGTTTTTCAACCGGCTTATCTTTAAAAAAGGAACATTCCATCACGAGCAAATCAACGCCACGCGCCAAAGTTCCTAAATCCTTTGTAAAACCCGTGTCCGCCGTATAAACAAGCGTTTTATTGTTTTTATTTCTGATGTGAATCGCCAAACTTTCATCCGTGTGCGGAGTCTTCACCGCTACGGCTTCGGCTTCGGGCAAAATCTCAAATTTCTCGAGCGGTTCGACTTCGATTACTTCTATCGGAAAAGGCTGCTCAAAAAGTCCGTAATCATTTGCCTCATCAAAAGATTCAATCAACTTTTCCAAACCTTTCGCGCCAAAAATCTTTAGAGGTTTCTTTCTCTCTTGCGTTTCGGGCGCATACTTTGCGCCGAACAAAAACGGCGCGAGTCCGCCAACGTGGTCAAGATGAAAATGCGAAATCCAAATTGCATCCAGATTTGCCCAATCAAGATTTTCCTGCGCCATTCGGTGAATCGCCGAAGCCGAACAATCAAATAGCAGCGAGCCGTTTTCCGTTTCCAGCCAATAACCCGACGAACTTCTCTGCGGATGCGGAACGGAAGTTCCCGAACCTAATACGATAAATTTCATAATTTAATAATAACAAAAACGGATTGTTTTTATTCTCATTTTGTGCAGCTTGTGCAATTCGTGGCTAAAATTCTTTTATGATAAATTTATCTGTATGATTGAATTAGATATATTAGCAATTTTCGCGCACCCCGACGATATGGAATTAACCGTCGGCGGAACGCTTTTAAAGATGAAATCTTTGGGTTACAAAACCGGCGCGTTGGACATAACACGCGGCGAAATGGGAACACGCGGAACTATGACAGGTCGCGCCGAAGAAGCGAAAGAAGCGGCGGAAATTTTAAAATTAGATGTCCGCGAAAATTTGGAATTGCCCGATGGTCACGTTTGGGTAACGGAAGAAACGCGCACAGAATTAGTGCGCGTTTTAAGAAAATTAAAACCAAAAGTTATTTTAACGCAGCAGTTTGACGACCCGCATCCCGACCACAATCACGTTGCACAACTCGTCAGGGAATCGGCGCGGCTGGCTTCGATGCAGAAATACGACGGCGAATTCGGGCAGCAAAGAATCAATGTTCCGATGGTCGCGCACAATACTTTTTCGCGTCTTACGCCGCCGTCGTTTATCGTTGACGTTTCCGATTTTCTCGAAGAAAAAATGGGAGCGATTCGCGCTCACCGCTCGCAGTTTCACAATCCGAATTCAAGCGAACTGGAAACGCGCCTTTCCTCAAAAGGCTTTTTGGACGAACTCGAAAACCGTTCGCGCTATTACGGCGGATTAATTGGCGTTGTAGCAGGCGAGCCGTTTTTTGTGCGCGAGGCTTTAAATATCGCCGACCCGGTGCAATTATTGACTCATCCGATGAATTTATATTCTTAGGGACGAGGGTCGAGGGTTTGGAAGCGGAATTTTTTAATAAATTGAGTAATATGAACGAAGACAAAGCAAAAGTGGAAGGTTATCGAGATTTGATTGTTTGGCAGAAAAGCATTACTTTGGTAAAGCAAATTTATCAACTTACACAAAACTTTCTTACGGACGAAAAATTCGGTTTAATTTCTCAGATGCGCCGCGCCGCCGTTTCAATTCCATCAAACATCGCTGAAGGTCAAGCACGTCGGACAACCGGCGATTATGTTCGATTCGTTTCTGTTGCCGAAGGCTCTTTGGCTGAATTAGACACCCAATTGATTGTTGCAATCGAACTGTCATTTTGCACAAAAATTCAAATCAAAGAAATTTTTTCGTTAATGGTTGAAATCAGAAAGATGCTCAATGCTCTACCTCGAAGTTTAATGTCCAAAATAAATTAAACCTTTCTTCCTTGTCTTCCCTCGTCCCTTGACCCTCATCACTTGTCCCTTCCTCATCTTTTCTCATAAATAATCTTGCCGTTAAAAATTGTATAAACCGGCTCGGTGGTTAAAATTTCCTTTGGCTCAATCGTCAGCAAATCTTTTGAGTGAATAACTAAATCCGCCAGCATTCCAACCTTTATTTCGCCTTTGACATTTTCCGCAAATTCCGCGTAAGCCGATTCAAAAGTATGACAACGAATCGCTTCCGCCATCGTCAAACGCTCCTGCGGCTGCCAACCGCCGACAGGTTCACCTCCAACATCTTGGCGCGAAACGGCGGCGTAAAGCGTGTTGTAAGGATTGATTGATTCGACCGGAAAATCCGTCCCGAACGGAACGTGAACATTATAAGATTTCATTAAATGCCACGCATACGCGCCCAAAACCCGATATTCGCCGAGCCGCTCGCCCGCCCAACGCTTATCGGAAATCGCGTGCGAAGGCTGCATCGAAGCGATAACGCCGAGTTCTTCAAAACGCTTGAAATCAGACGGAGAAATAACTTGCGCGTGTTCGATTCGATGACGTTCTATACGTATTCCAATTCCGTCGCCTTTCAAATTGTCTGCTAATGCAAAACCATTCAAAGCCATTCGATTCGCTCTGTCGCCAATCGCGTGAAGCGCAATCTGAAATCCTGCTTTACTGCGTTCGACAATCATTTGGTTTAATTCTTCCTGCGAACGGCGCGGAATTCCCGAATTTCCCGCGTCGTCGGAAAAAGGCGCGAGCATCGCGGCGGTGCGCGAGCCGAGCGTTCCGTCAACATAACCTTTGAGCGCGGTTAATTTCAAACGGTTTTTGTCGTCTTTGAAAGAATCAAACTCGGCGCGCTGTGCTTTCAATTTCTCGACCGAATCTTCAAAATCCTGCCATTCCGAAACGCGCACGGTTAATTTGTCAGTCCGCAAAAAATCGCGGTAAAGTTTCGTCGTTTCGTAACCGGAATTGTCCTGCACCGAAGTAATGCCGTATCGCCGCGCCATATCGAGCGCGAGTTCCAAACCTTTCCGCATCTGCGCCGCGTCCGGCTGGGCAATCAAACCGGCAACCAAACCTTGCGCCGTTTCCTTCAAAATCCCCGTCGCCTCGCCGCTCACGTCGCGTTCAATCTCGCCGCCTTCGGGATTTTTCGTGTTCCGGTCAATCTTCGCCAACTTCAAAGCCGCCGAATTTACCCAAGCAACGTGACCGTCAACGCGCACCAGATAAACCGGATTGTTCGGCGCGATTTGGTCTAAATCTTTTTTCGACGGAAAATTTTGTTTCCAAATCGTGTGATCCCAGCCGCGCCCGTTTATCCATTCGCCTGCTTTAGTCGTTTTAACTTTTTCGGCAACTTTCCCTTGCGCTTCGGCAAGCGATTTCGTATCGGTCAAAACCACCGACAAAAGCGACAACGCGCCGCGCAGAAAATGCACGTGCGCGTCATTAAATCCGGGTGTTACAAGTTTTCCTTTCAGGTCAATTTCCTCCGTCGCCTGATATTTGGCTCGTAAATCGTTTGTCTTTCCAACAGCGACAATTTTTTCGCCGTCAACCGCAACCGCTTCGGCAGTAAAATAGTTTTCGTCAGCCGTAAAAACTTTGCCGTTATGCAAAAGAAGACTGATTTTCTGTTTTGCTTGCGCTGCAGCGGAAGTCGGCAAGCAAATCAAATTTAAGATAAGCGTTATGATTAAAAAATTTTTCAACATTGATAATTTCCTGTGTGGTTTTGGATTTCGTTTGATTATAAACCGAATTGCCAACTTTTTGTAAATAACTTGGTTCGGTAGTGAACTTAAAAGTAATGTTGTTTGAAATCCTGTTATAAATTGCCACTAGGACGGCTGATTTAAGGACAAAGGCTTTAGCGAATTCAATCAAAAAGCAGATTCCGAATAGCTTTAGCTAAAGCAAAGCGGAAATTTTAAAATTCACTATTCGGCTAAAGCCGCTTTTTTGTTGACAATCTTGTCCACTAGCTGAAGCTAGTGGCAACTGATAAAGCATTACTTTTAGTTCGCTACTCTTGGTTTTAATCGCCCGAATCGTTAAAATCCTTTTGCCAAATAAAATTATAAAAGGTCAACCAATGAAAAAAATTCTAACAATCTGCTTTGCCGTTCTCGTTTGTTTTACGTTTCAGCTTTTCGCGCAAATTCCGACAAATGTTTTGGTGCAAATCTCCAAAGCCGAAGACGAGCTTCGTCTTGATAAAACTTTGGAAGATTTGATGAAAAGCAAGGACGCGAAAATTCGCAAACGCGCCGCGCTCGCGTCGGGAAGAATCGGCAAGGAAGCCGCGATTCCGATGCTGGCGAAACTTCTCGAAAGCGATTCGGATGCTGCGGTTCGCGCAATGTCGGCGTTTGCGCTCGGTGAAATCGAATCAATCAAAGCGGCGGATACGATTTTGAAGGTTTTGCAAGACACGAAAAATGCTGACCAAGTTCGCGCCCGTGCCGTCGAAGCGGCGGGAAAAATCGCGGCGGCAAATGCCGAAGACGCGAAAGCGAAAAACCTGGGCGAAGCGATTTTGGACGCTTTGCAGTTTGAAGAAGAACGCGGCGCAAGGCAAAACCGCGATGTTATTTTGCTCGGAATTACAGCGATTCTACGCGCAAAACCGGAAGGCGGCGATTTTGTTGCGGCGAAATTTCTGACAAATACCGACGCGCGAATCCGAGCAGACGCGGCAAACACTCTTTCGCGCCTTCGTTCAAAAATCGCCAACGAAAAACTCCGCGCAATGCTTTTGTCGGACAACGACCCAATCGCCAGAGCAAACGCGGCGCGTGCTCTCGGTGCGGCGGAAGACAAAGACGCTTTCAATCTTCTGGTCGAATCCGCCGTTTCCGACGAAGATTCGCGCGTCCGCGTTTCAGCGATTCGCAGTTTGGGAAGTTTGAAAGATGCGAAAGCCGCCAATAGATTATTGACCCGTGGCGAAAATCTTTTGACCGATTACAAAAAATCAAAATTCGCTAATCCGATTGAGAAAAATGAATTGCTTGAAATTGTAACGGTTTTAGGTAGAATTTTGCGGAATACTGAAAATGAAAGAGCGATTAGTTTTTTGAAAGATTTTCGTAGATTGAATGGTTATAAATCTTCAGAAATTGAAATTTCTTATGCACAAATTACACCCGCTTTATACTCACAGTTAGAATCCGAAACAGCCACTTCTTTCGGTTATGTCGTTGACTTAAAGAAAAAGAAATCAATGGCAATGGCAGATTGGCGTGTTGTTAGCAGTGTGGCACAAGGTTTAGGTGAGGTTGCTGGATTGGAAATTAAAGAGCCAAACAAGGAATTACGGGAAATTGCTCAGACCATTCTTAAAGGTGAAATTGAAAAAACTGTTGACCCAACTATTGATTTAAATTCGCTTATACCAGCCATACCTGATGTTCTGCGAGCGTATGCAAAGTTTAAAGCAAATGATTTACCCGAAACTTTGTATGAAAATCTAAGGAACAAAGATATTTTTATTCGCGCCGCAGCCGCCGAACTTTTGGGCGAACAACCTGCAAATAAAGAAAATATCGAAGCATTGAAAACTGCTTTTGCTAAATCTCTCGAAACCGACAAACAATACAACGACGCGCAGCTTGCGATTCTTTCGGCTCTCGTGAAGTTAGATAAAAAAGAAGCGATTGATTCGTTAAAGCTCGCGCTCGACGCGTCGAATTTTCTTGTGCGCCGACACGCCGCGCAGTTGATAAAGCAAAATGATTTGCAGACGAGTTTTCCGAATGCCGATGAAAAAGTCGGAACGGTCAAGCCTTACAATCCGAAGACAGGCACAAAGCTCGGACAAGTTCTGAACACTAACGCCGATTACCTTCGCGCCGTTTCGCGCAAAAATGCGAAAGCGATTTTAACGACCGAAAAGGGAACTTTTACAATCGAATTCTTTCCCGAAGACGCGCCTCTGACGGTTGATAATTTTATAAAGCTCGCCCGCAAAAATTATTTTAACGGCTTGGCGATTCACCGCGTCGTGCCGAATTTCGTGATGCAGGACGGCGACCCGCGCGGCGACGGCAACGGCGGTCCGGGCTGGGAAATCCGCGATGAAATCAACGAAATTCCGTATGAGCGCGGAACGGTCGGAATGGCTTTGTCGGGCAAAGACACGGGCGGCTCGCAGTGGTTTGTCACGCATTCGCCGCAGCCGCATCTGGACGGCGGCTACACGGTTTTCGGTCGAGTGAACGAAACCGATATGAAAATCGTAGATAATCTCGTGCGCGGCGATAAAATTTTAAGCGTAAAGATTATTGAGGGAAATAAACTTCAGAGAACGCAGAGAATGCAAAGGAAAAGAAATTAATTTTGAAATGAAAATTACAAATCTTGCAAACCTATCCGAAGCAAATTTTGCCGAATTTAAAAATGAGGTCGCAAACCATAAAACTTTGGGACAAGTTTTGACTTGGGCAAGCGCAAAACCGAAAGACGAATTTCTATCTCAAATTGTTTCCGAAGTTATTACGCAAGACGAATTTACGCACGATGTTGTAATTCCGTATAAAAATTTGTTTTTGGTTTATGACACAACCTGACTCGGCGCAGTAATGGCAGTTGCCGTTTGGAAATATCAACCGAATGCCGATGAACTTTTACAATTTCGATTGCAAAATGGTTGGGAGCCGACTCCTTCAAGTTTGAAAGACGGTGACAAAATTTTGGGACATGCGGCTTGCTCAATTAATTCGTAAAATTTCGTGTTATTTCGTAGCTAAAAATTATGAAAAAAATTGAAGAATTACAACCGATTGAAAATCGTGCGCGTTTCGGAACAGCGAGAGAAGAACGCAAACAAATCGAACTCGAAGAAAGCCTAGAAAATCTATCGCGTTATCTTGATAATTGGATAAAAATTCCGGTTGTCGGCTGGCGATTCGGTCTTGACGCGCTGATTGGTCTTGTTCCGAATGTCGGCGATATGCTGACTTCGTTTGCGTCATTTTATATTTTGCTGGCTGGCGTGCGTTACGGCGTTCCGAAAATTACGCTTTTGCGGATGGCTTTTAATATCGGTTTGGATTATATCGTTGGAGTTATTCCATTTATCGGCGACACGTTTGATTTGTTCTGGAAATCGAATAAGCGGAATATGGATTTGATTCGTGAACGGGCGACGGGAAAAGATAAAGGCACGACCGGCGATTATCTTTTTGTCGGGTTGATAATTTTAGCTTTGATTGTGATTTTGGTCGGTTCGATTCTGGTGAGCGTGTATATACTTTGGGAACTTATTTCAAAGATATTTGGAGTTCAATAAATTTCTAGCCGCGAATAACACAAATTATTTTTTATTCGTGCAATTTGTATTATTCACGACTAAGTTTTAAGTATTTGCTGTCATTGCTTTTGGAGCAAACATTTTCTCAAGTGCTGCTGTAATGACTCCGATTCCGAATTCGCCCGCCGCACGAGATTTTAGTTTTCCTTCCGCGTCGAACAAATAATAAACCGGCACCCAGCCTTGTTCATTTAAGAATGCGTTTCTTAATTGGTATTTGTTATCAACCGCGCAAATGTCGTCAATACAATACTCTTCGATATTTGAGATGACCTTTTCCAAATCCGTATCGGCTTCGTAGCGCGGCAGATGAACCGCCACCGTTCGCAAGCCTTTATCCTTATATTTATTTTTTAGCTCATTCAGCTGCGGCATTTTATCTTTGCAGATTCCGCAACTCACCACCCAAAAATGAACGAGCGTCGGCTGATTTTTACATAATCGTCGGCTGTTTCCTGCAATTCGTTCAGCCATTCGATCGCGCCTTCAAATTTCGGCATCATATCTCCAATTTTCAATGGCATAAAATTTTCACCTCTTGTATAAATTAAATTTTCTAATTGAATAAGCCTTTTATACCTGGAAGTTACGCAGTTGAATGCAGAAACACGCACGTAAGTATGTTCTGAAACTCTACGTGCGTGTTTCTGCAAATTGAATGCCAACTGCGTAACTCATATATACCGTAAATTCACAGCATAAAAGGCTCAAATTTTCGCCAGCCGATTAGATATTTTTGGCGGCTTCGGATTTGTCGGACTTCATTCTGATTCCGTCCGCTACTCTTTGTCCGAATTCGGCATCGCACTGCGTGAAATGGTCAATCATTCGATTTTGAATTTCTTCGGTGCATTGCGAAATTGCGCCGACGAGATTGAAAACCAAATCATCGCGTTCCCATTGTTCGATTGTGCGGTAACGCTCGCCCGCTTGCTTGTAATCGTTTGTTCGCTCAAGTTTTTGGCGCACGAGATTTCCCGAAACGAAAGGCGTGTGGTCTCGTCCCGCTTTCGGTGCTTCCTTTAATCCGCCGAGGCTTGACGGCTCATAATTGACGTGCGGATTTTCGCCGCCCGTGTCAACGATATAAGTCATTTGACCGTCGCGTTGATTCGTCCCTACATGCTTTTTCGGCGCGTTTATCGGCAATTGCAGGTAATTTGGTCCGACGCGGTAACGCTGCGTGTCCGAGTAAGACATTGTGCGTCCTTGCAGCATTTTGTCGTCGGAAAAATCAAGTCCGTCAACCAGAACGCCTGTTCCAAACGCGGCTTGTTCAACTTCGGCAAAATAATTTTTCGGGTTTCTGTCCAAAACCATTCGCCCGACGGGAAGCAGCGGAAATTGGTCTTCGTCCCACGTTTTCGTGTCATCGAGCGGGTCATAATCGAGTTCCGGGTGTTCGTCGTCCGACATAATTTGGACGCACAATTCCCATTCCGGGAAATCTCCGCGCTCGATTGCTTCATATAAATCTTGCGTCGCGTGATTAAAATTCGTTGCTTGAATCTCGCTGGCTTGTTGCTCGGTCAATGATTTGATGCCTTGTTTGGTTTTCCAATGATATTTGACCAAAACGCCAACGCCTTCGGAGTTATACCATTTATAAGTGTTCACGCCGAAACCGTCTTGGTGGCGATAATCCTGCGGAATTCCGCGCGGGCTGAACAGCCAAGTGAGCATATGCATCGCTTCGGGCGTTAAGCTCATAAAGTCAAAAACGCGGCGCACATCCTGCATATTTGTTACCGGGTCGGGTTTTAGCGAGTGAATCACGTCGGGAAATTTGATTGCGTCGCGGATAAAAAACACGGGTAAATTATTGCCGACTAAATCCCAATTGCCGTCGTCGGTGTAGAATTTCGTCGCAAAACCGCGCGGGTCGCGCAGAGTTTCCGGCGATGTGCCACCGTGAATCACGGTCGAAAAGCGCACAAACATCGGCGTTCGTTTGCCTTTTTCCTGAAAGAGTTTGGCGCGTGTGTATTTGGAAACCGGCTGGTCGCCCGCCGTGCCATATGCTTCAAAATAACCGTGTGCGCCCGCGCCGCGTGCGTGAACGACTCGTTCGGGAATGCGCTCGCGGTCAAAGTGCGTGATTTTTTCGAGAAACTGATAATTTTCAAGCGTCGTCGGTCCACGGTCACCAATCGTGCGCGTGTTCTGATTATCATAAACCGGATGACCTTGCCGATTCGTCAAAATTGGTTGTTCGCCATTTTTGTTTTCGGGATTCTCGTTGTTTTCATTTGTTTTTTTGCTGTCGTCTTCAATCATTATTTCTTTTCCTCCTTTTGTGTATTTTGAAAAATAAAAGAGTTCACTAAATTTTGAAACTCAGTGAACTCGCCTAAAATAATTAAACCGATAAATTTTGTTGTCCGGGCTGCCATTCAGCCGCGCACAAACCGCCGGTTTGCAGTGCCTGAATGACGTGCAGCATTTCATCAACCGAGTGCCCGATGTTCAAATCGTGAACGACTGAATAACGCAAAACGCCTTCGGGGTCAATAACGAAAGAGCCGCGCAGAGCGATTCCTTCGTCTTCAATCAACACGCCGAATTGACGCGCAAGTCTTCCGCCGCTGTCAGCCGCGAGCGGATACTCCAAGCCTGCGACACCGTTCTGCTCGCGCGGCGTTTTAATCCACGCACGGTGCGAGTGAACCAAATCGGTCGAAATGCCGATAACTTCCGCGCCGATGCCTTCAAATTCTTCGATTCTATCCGAAAAAGCCGTCAGTTCCGTCGGACAGACAAACGTAAAATCGAGCGGATAGAACATTAAAATCAACCATTTGCCCGCGTAATCGGAAAGTTTGACGTTTTCCGCCAAAGTTTCCAAATTTTTCGTCGAAGCCATATCGAAATCCGGCGCGGGCTGTCCGATTTTCGCTACGGTCGTTACATTTTCTTTAGCTAATGCTGCTGCTGTCATATATAAATTATTCCTCGTCTGTATAAATTTTTTATTTATTGCAGATTTCAAACTCTGATTTCCCAATTTGGAATTTGAAATCATTCACTACATTCAGGACATAATCCGCGCAAAGTTAATTCGATTGATTCGAGTTTGAATTTTGAAAACTTCGTCGCCAATTTAACAATTTCCGCAGGCAGTTCGATTTCCATATCAACCAGCTTTCCGCAATTTGTGCAAATGGCGTGGTCGTGCCGCGAAGTCAAAGCATCGAACCGGCTTGCGCCATTGCCGAAACTGATTTCGCCAATCAAACCCGTTTCCTTCAAATAGCGCAGAGAATTATAGACGGTCGCAAACGAAATGCCCGGCAAAAGCTGTTTGGCTTTGTCGAAGACTTCATTCGCCGTCAAATGCGTGTCCTTGTCGCGGATGACTTGCAAAACAACTTCGCGTTGTTTCGTCAAGCCTAAATCTTTGATGTTTTCTTTACTGCTCATAACTTCTTAAATTAGATTTAGAATAATTCTAATTCTAAAGATTGTCAAGTATGATATGAAATGTTTTAGCAAAGCCATTTGATTCTAATTGTTATTTTACTTCGGGTGGATTTGCGCCTGCGGGAACTAACCAGAATTGAGTTAATTCAATTTCTGTAAAAATTCTTATTAAAGCAATCCTGTCCTTTTCGATTTCTGCTTTTGTTAAATAATTCCGAATTTCCTGTTCTTCTCGCGTTATCAATCTCTGTGGGGTATCTTTCCTGAAGCCGGCAATCACATAAAGCTGTGCATTTGGTTCGTCTTCTAAAGCAGTAATTATTTTATCGATTCTGGCTTTATCAATTTGAGATATAGGTTCTGAAATTTCATCAATTTGAATTGGTCTTGGTGCAGGAGTAATACACATTAAGCTTTCAGTTGCCGTATTTCCACATTGCTTTGGCAGACCTATTACTTCAATTGTGGCTGAAAGACTTTCTCCCGAATTATTCTGCAAAACATTTAAGATAAGTGTTCCCTGACCTTCAACTATTTGACCGCCTCGAACCGTCCATTTATATTGCGGATTAAATTTTTCGGCTCCTTCACCAATTGACGCAATAAGAATTACCGGTTCATTCGGTTTTGGAATCTCCGCCGGACCCGTAACCGAAATCGTCGGACACGACGAAGTTTCATTTGTTTGCGCCAATGTGCCGATGCAAAAAGCTAAAACTAAAATTGAAAAAGTTGAAACGCTCTTCATACATCCTGACTGACGGCTTTCGATTCGGGTTCGGGCGCGATATACAAAATCCGCGTACAGCTTTCACAGGTGATTATCTGGTCGCTGGTTTTTAGTTCAACCTGCATTTGCGGGCGCAGTTTCATAAAACACGCGCTGCACGAGCCGTTGACGACTTCCGCCACGGCGATTCCGTCGCGGCTGCGCTGCGCCAGACGGTTGTAAATAGAAGCCATTTGCGGCGGCAGAGTGATAAAAACTTCGTGGCGTTTTGCGGTTGCCGCTTCCAATTCTTTGCGGTTGGCGGTGAGTTCCTTGTCAAAATCGGTCAAAGCCGCATCGCGATTCGATTCCAACGAATTTATTTCGTCGGCGCGTTCTTCCAAAACTTTCTCGACCTCTTCAATTTCGGTCATTTTCTCTAAAACTTGTGTTTCAAGCGCGGAAACCTGTTTTTGCAAAGCGTCGGTTTCACGCATTGCGGTTTCATATTCCTTTTGATTTTGCGCGTTTTTCAGATTACGGTCGGCACGTTCAATATAGGTTTTGTTTTCGGCGATTTGCTTTTCCAAATCAGCGCGGGCTTCTGTTGCCGCGCCGCGTTTTGCCTGTATCTCACGAATAGAAGAGGCGTGCTGTTCAAACTCTTGTTCAAGACTAGCACGCCTCTGTTCTGCGGATTCGATAGATTTTTTTAATCTGCGAATGTTGGTATCCGTTTTTTGTAGTTCTATTAACTTCTCAAGTTCTGATTTCACTGGCGAAAATCTCCTGTTAAAAACAACTTTTTTATACGAAAATTTTCACATATTATTAACTTGCTTGCAAGACAGATTGATAATTCCAAGTTTTAAGTTGATGAAAAGTAATAAGTGATAGGTGATAGGTGATAATTGATAACTGATAAGTAAAAATGGAAAAAGCGGAAACTTTGTTTGGAATTTGCAGCCTTTATTTTACTGACTTTTATTTTCACTTATCAGTTATCAATTATCAGTTATCACTTAATATTCGGCGGTTGTGTATTTTTTGTGCGAACGGAAATGCCTTCGTCGGCAATCAAAAAAATGCGTCGTGCGTCGTAAGAAGATGTATTGGTTGGAAAATACGAGAGCGAATAGCGATTTTTTCTCAATTCATCGGTGATAAATTTGGCGGCGGTCTGGGCTTCGTCAATCGGAAAAACTTTTCCGCCTGTTCCTTCCGTCAGTTTTGTGATGACTTCACCTGCTTTCGGTTGGTCGCGGCGATACGCGCCTCCGGTTCTGTCGGAAATTTGCAGCGCGTAGACTGTGATATTTTGATTTTGGAGTTTTCCCAAAACTTTATCAAAAGACATTTTGCTGCCGCGGTCGAGTCCATCGCTAATCAGAACAATCGCCGTTTTGCGTGTTCCGGGCATCAACGGAATTAAAACTTCATTCATTGTCAGATCTAACGCATCGAAAAGATACGGGTTGGCTTGTTTGCGAAACGTGGCAAGCGAAGTTTCCAACTTTTTTGCGTCATCCGTCCATTCTTGAATAATTTCGGGCTTTTCGTCATATCCGATAACAAAAAGTTGGTCGCCGTCAAAAATTTCGTAGGCAAACTCGATTGTTGCTTTTTTCAATTTTTCAATATCCGCGGGAACATTTTGCGAATTATCAACCAGCAAAACTATTCTCGACGGCGACGGGTCAAAACTGAAATTTTTTATTTTCTGCTCAATTCCGTTTTCATAAAGATATAAATTTTCGGGCTTTATCGGTTCTTTTGCATCACCTGTGCGGGAAGCGACGACGTTTAAAACCGTGCCGTCCGTATTTGT
The DNA here is from genome assembly GCA_002050455.1 of Acidobacteria bacterium 5-1. Lineage (GTDB taxonomy): Bacteria > Acidobacteriota > Blastocatellia > Pyrinomonadales > Pyrinomonadaceae. The sequence goes on from MWZA01000150.1 coordinate 32,541, forward strand.
TATTGATTTTGCACTGTTACGCGATTGCGCGTTTGCCGATATAATAAACATCGGCAAAACCAAACCCAACAGCCAAATCTTTCGCGTCGAAAATTTCATATTCCTATCTCATTCTTTTTTCGCTGCCGCATCTTGTTTAGAACTTGAATTGTCATTTGTTGGGTTTGATGCGCTTTCCGGCTTAACGGTTGATTCGGTTGGCAAACTTTTTTCGGATTTTTCGGATTTTTCGGATTTCTCGGCTTTCTCAGATTTTTCCGTTGTTTTTTCCGTTGTTTTATTCGTATAATCGGTTACATACCAGCCTGCGCCCTTAAACTGAAAACCGGAAAGCGACCATTGCTTTTCCAACTTTTCTCCGCACTTTTCGCAAACGACTAAAGGCTCGTCGGAAACTTTCTGCATTTTTTCAACGTGCGAGCCGCAACCCAAACATTTGTATTCGTAAATTGGCATAACTTAAAGTTTTTTACAGCAACTTACGGTTTCTTTTTCGTGTCCTTCTGCGGTGCAACATTTTGTTCTTTCTTTAGTGTTTCGATGATTAAAACAGCTTCATCTTTATATTGCTTGACAGCCACATTACCTTGATTTTTAGGCAACTTTGATGAATCTACAAACTTTTGCAAATAGTTAATTGCCTGTTGAAATTGAGCTTTCGATTTATCTTTATCAGTTTCTTGGTTAATATAACCTAGATTAACCAAACTTAATCCGGCACCGACTAATGCGTTGACGTTTTCAGGATCTTCGGCTAAAACTTTTTCAAATTCAGCAACCGCTTGGTCAAAATTGTTGTCAAGCTGATAGGCTTCAGCCAGTCCGACCCGTGCACCGGCTTTCTTTTGCGGATCCGTTTCGGCAGCAATATATTCTTCAAAAGCGGCGACTGCTTCTTTGCCTTTTGTCTTATCAATTCCCGTCAGAATCATTAAACCATATATTTCTTTTCTGGCTGTTAACGCGGAAAGTTTAGTATCGGTATAATTTTTTTGAGTGGCTGCATCGGGGGAAGTTGCATTTTTCAAAATTTGCAGCGATTTATCGGTAGCAGCAATTCCGTCTGTAAAGTCTTTTTTGACCGATTCCATTCCGCTGGCTTTGGCTGCTGCGTCAGCTTTAACTGATTTGTTGTAAGTGTCAACTGCCCGGCTTTTCAAAGCGATGGCTTTATTATTAAGCAAAACAGGTGCGGAACCCGCAAAATCAGGGTCGGCATTAATGCCTTCATCAAATTTAACGATTGCTAGATCATAATTTTTGTCATTAAATGCCTTATTTCCTTCGGCAACCGCCTTGTCAATTACAGCATTTGCATTTTCGACCTGCTTTTTCTTAGCTTCATATTCAGCCAGCCGTTTTGCTTCTTCTTCCTGCGCTTTTTTTTGTTCCGCCGTTGATTTCGATGTGTTCTGTGTAGCTGACGGCTCTGAACTTTGGGCAGTATCGGTTTTAGGCGATGCGGTAAGTGCTTGCCTTACTTCATCTTCTGTCAAACGCCTGCCGTCGCCTTCGGAAACCGTAAAAACGAGTTTTTCCATACCGGCTTTGATACTCGGATAAAATCCGGGTTTGACGTTTGGCGCGCTGACTGAAAAAACAAAACTTGCGCCGACCGGCAAACCGGCAAAGGCGAAATTGCCTTTTTTGCCGGTTTTATCAGACGGAAATTTACCTTTTTGATCTGTTCTAAATACTTCAACCAAAGCGCCCGCCACCGGTTCGGTTGTTCCGTCCGCTTTTTTAAGCACAACTTGTCCGGTAACCGGAGCGGTTTGGGCGGAAACAACAATTCCACTGGCTAAAAATAAAGCGATTGCTAAAAGAAAATTAAAATGGTTTTTACGAAACATTTAAGTCCTCCAAAAATTTGTTCAAAATATAACGAAAAATGCTCTTTTAAGATGCCGACGAAAAAAAAAGAGTTGTTATGCATTGCTTATTTTAACCCAAATATCCCAAAACTTTGAAGCAAAAAAGTTAATTTGTTCAAATTTATTAAAATTTTAAGCTGTGCTATCTTAACTTTTATTATTCTGCACCAAATTTTATAAGGAGATTAAATGACAGAAAGAATTTATAATTTCAGCGCGGGACCAGCCATTCTGCCGGTTGAAGTCTTGGAAAAAGCCAAGAGCGAGCTGCTTTCGCTAAACGGAATCGGAATGAGCGTGATGGAAATCAGTCATCGTTCAAAGCACTTTGAACCGATTCTCGAAGGCGCAACCAGCGGCATCCGTGAACTTTTGAATATTCCCGACAACTACCAAATTTTATTTTTGCAAGGCGGCGCGTCTTTGCAGTTTTCGATGATTCCGCTCAACTTTTTGCCGGAGAATGAAACGGCTGATTACGTGGTTACGGGCGCGTGGGGCAAAAAAGCGTTGAAGGAAGCAAAAAAATGCGGCAATGCCAGCGTGATTTTTTCAATTGCCGAGGAAGGTTTCAAATCCGTGCCGACACAGGACGAATTAACGTTCAGCGAAGATGCAAATTATATTCATTACACTTCAAATGAAACGATTGAAGGCGTGGAATTCAAATACGATTTGGACGGCAGCGGCATTCCGGTTGTTTGCGATATGTCTTCAAATATTTTGTCAAAACCGATTGATTTGGAAAAATACGCTTTGATTTACGCTGGAGCGCAGAAAAATATCGGACCTTCGGGCGTAACCTTAGTTATTATCCGCGACGATTTGATTGAAAAAGTTCCCGACGCTCAACATTCAATGTTTGATTACCGTGCGCTTGCCGCCAATAATTCAATGCTCAACACGCCGAACACTTGGGGAATTTATATCATCAATCTTGTCTGCGAACATTTGAAAAAACACGGCGGATTAGCCGAAATGGAAAAGAAAAACGAGGAAAAAGCCCAAATTCTTTATAACGCAATTGATTCGAGCGATGGTTTCTATCGCGGACACGCCGATAAAGCAGCGCGTTCTTTAATGAATGTAACTTTCCGCCTGCCGTCCGAAGAATTAGAAAAACAATTTGCGGCGGAAGCAGCCGCGCAAGAACTCGACGGTTTAAAAGGACACCGCAGCGTCGGCGGCATCCGCGCTTCGATTTATAACGCTTTTCCGCGCAAAGGCGTTGAAGCGTTGGTTGATTTTATGAAAGATTTCGCGCAGAAAAACGGATAAAAAATTAGCCGCGAATTACCCGAATAGCATGAATTATTTTATTTTTTTATTCATGCTATTCGGGTAATTCGCGGCTAATCTTCGTTAAAATTTCCAAAAGTTCAGCTTCTTCCGTTTCCGAAATTGTTCGCAAATCAATCAAAACTTTATCTCCCAGAATTCGCGTAATGACCGGCGGTTTCGAAAATCTTAAACTTTGCTCCAGACGGCTGACCGACATTTTTGAATGTTTTAACGCAAGAAGCGTTGTTACAGGCTGTATCATTGGCGCAGAACCGCCGCCGATGACCGAATTCCCTTCCGTAACTCCAAATTGCAAAGCGTGGTTTTCGCCAAGTTTTTCGCGCAATTTTTGGGCAAATTGCAAAGTTCGTTGTCCGAGTTCGGCATTTGTCCTCGAAAGCATTTTTAAAACGGGAATTTCCTGCAAAACTGTTCCTTTGCGATACGCCTCAAGCGTTGCTTCCAGAGCGGCATAAATCAATTTATCCACTCGCAAAGCGCGGTAAAGAGGATGTTTTCTCAGTTTCTCAATCACTTTGCGCCGTCCGACAACCAAGCCCGACTGCACGCCGCCGAGAAGTTTGTCGCCGCTAAAAGTTACGACATCCGCGCCCGCCGCAATTGAGTGGCTGATAATCGGCTCATCTGTCAAACCGTATGCGCTTAAATCCAGCAATGCGCCCGAACCTGCGTCTTCGTAAAGCAAAATATCGTTTCGGTGCGCCAGAGTGGAAAGTGCGGCAATGTCAGGCGAGGCTGTAAAACCGACGATTCTGTAATTTGACGGATGAACTTTTAGGATTAAACGAGTGTTTTCGCTAATCGCACGTTCATAATCGGAAATTCGCGTGCGATTGGTCGCGCCGACTTCCCGCAAAATCGCGCCCGATTGCGTCATCACGTCGGGAATGCGAAAATCGCCGCCGATTTCGACGAGTTCGCCGCGCGAAATAATCGCTTCGCCGCCGTTTGCCAGCGCGGTTAAAACTAAAAGGCAAGCCGCCGCGCAGTTGTTGACAATCAACGCGCTTTCCGCGCCCGTCAGCTCCGCCAGAAGATTTTCGGCATTTGCGCCGCGCGTTCCGCGTTTGCCGGTTTCGAGATTGTATTCCAGATTGCAGTAACGCGCGGCTGCTTCAAACATCGCTTTGCTTGCCTTTTCCGACAACGGCGCGCGTCCTAAATTAGTGTGAATAATTACGCCGGTTGCGTTGATAACTCGCTGCAGAGATGTGTTTTGCTCACTTTGCCAAGCGTTTTGAAGCCGCTTTTCCGCTTCCAATAAGAATTTCTCCCGCGAAAAATTTTTTGTATCTATTAAATCTTGAGAAAGTCTTTCCTGAATTTCCTGTCGCAAAGAATCCGTTGCGATGCGAGCTAAAATCGCCAGATGTTTCGCGCCGACTTTCTGTAAAAGTCTGCTTGCAGTTTCCGAATGCAAAAGCACATCAATTGAAGGCAAAAGGCGCAAAATTTTAGAATTGGTTGGCGTTTCCTGATTTTCCATAGAATCATTTTAACTTAAAAAGTGCGGAAACAAGGAACAATTGTGATTATAGATATTAAACTTTAAGAGGGAAACATATTTCCGAAAGTGAAAAAGGGATTTTAGTATTAATTTAATCCGGTTGTTTCGCGCTTTACGTTCTCCCGCGAACTTTGGCGCAGATTGTTAGAAGTAAAAGACGGAGAAATTGCTTAACCGGCAGATAATTTCAATAAAAAAAAGCGGCTTTTTAAGGTCGCCTTTTTACAAACGCCGTCCGGCTTAAAGAAACCGGAAGCAGTCAGATAATTTAACGGACTTCTCAGACTCTCAGCACGTTTTCCGCCTGCGGACCTTTCGGTCCGGTAGTAACTTCAAATTCGACATCCTGTCCTTGCGTTAAAGTTTTATAACCATCGCCCTCAATTGAGCTGTAATGCACGAAAATATCCTGCTCGCCGGGCAGTTCGATAAAACCGTAACCTTTTGCGTTGTTGAACCATTTGACCTTACCGGTAGTTTTTGACATCTTTTCTAATTCCTCCTACAAACTTCAGTGAATTTATTTTTTGAACATTTTTTAATGTCCGTTTTAAGAGTTCTATGCCGAAAGCGTTTTTCGTTATAAAAAACACAGCAAAAAAACAAAAATCCGCACTCGATTAAACCGAAAGTTTTCAGCTCAGGCCTTTGCGAATTTGTAGCAATGTAAGAAAATTCATTTTCTAACAAATAGAAAATCTTAAACTGCAAGATTTTTAGGTAAATTTTCGTTTCGGTGTTGTTTTTGATAGAACGAAGGGAAATTTAACGGAAAGTTAACCGTCTGTCAAGACCTTTTTTATCTTTTTTGTAATTTTGTCTGAAAATTGACATAAATTCGGCAATCAACGAAGATAAAATAAAGGTTTTAAGAGAAATTTTATGAACATCAAAATTCTGATTGAAAAAGGCGAAAATAAGGAACTTGTCGAAATTGAAGTTGAAGATTTTCTAAAAGCAAATTAGATAATGACAAATTACGGCGGCAAAGCACCGCTTTCATACAATAAATATCTGAAAGTTGAGCAGCTCATCGAGTTGCAGAAACGTCTTGCCTTGCCCGAAAAACACGACGAATTGCTTTTTATCATCATCCATCAAACCTTTGAACTTTGGTTCAAACAGATTTTGCACGAACTCGACGCAACGATTGAATATATCAAAGAAAGACGAATAATGCGGGCAATTCGCAATCTTCGGCGCATTTGCGAGATTGAAAAAATTCTCGTCGCTCAGTTTCGCATTCTGGAAACGATGACACCGCACGATTTTTTACTTTTCCGCGAGGAACTCAAACCGGCAAGCGGTTTTCAATCAACGCAGTTTCGTGAAATCGAATTTCTGTCGGGCTTGAAAGACGAAAGATTGATGCGTTTTTTTGATGAAGAATTTGCCATTGAAAGGCTGAAAAAACGCTTCGGCGATGAAACCTTACACGACATTTATTTTGCGTTTTTGAAAGAACGCGGATTTGCAATTGACACTTTTGAAAGTCGCGTCGAAGCGGTCGTAAAAATTATCAAAGACATCGAAAAACACGCCGAAGAATTTGAACTCGAAGAAGCGTTAATCGAACACGACGAAATCGTTTCAAAGTGGCGTTATCATCATATTAAAATGGTTGAAAGAACTGTCGGCGGAAAAATAGGAACGGGCGGTTCGGAAGGTGTCGGCTATTTGCAGACGACGTTAGCCAAGCGTTTTTATCCCGAATTTTGGGAAGCAAGAACGCAGTTGGAAATTGAATAAATCGAAGACTTGTAAGAAATTATTATCCACCGATAAATAATTAACGACGGTTCAGGACAATTCCAAAAGGGCGAAACTACAACTCAAATTTCACGTCAAGCATCAAATCGTGAAAATCAATGATTTTGAGGAGTTTTTATGCTTTCATCGCCAATCAAACTTTTTCTGCAAATACTTTTCGTTTCTCTTTCTATGACAGTCGCTGCATTCGCTCAGAAAACTCCAACGCCGACACCTTCGACAGACGAAGCAACCGAGAAAGTTTTCACCGAAGAAATTAAACTCAACGTCATCGCCACCGATATTGACGGCAAATTTGTTTCCGATGTTAAAAAAGAAGATTTGGTAATCAACGAGGATGGGCGGCTTCATCAGGCAAACAGCATCAAGCGCATTCCCGCTAATGTTTTAGTTGTGATGGACACCGGCGGCGAGATGCGACAGGTCAAAGGTTTTAAGCAAACCGTTGACACGACGAAAAGTTTAATCAATGCGCTTCAAGTGGAAGATTCGGTGGCGATAATGCAGTATAACGATAAGGTTGAAATTATTGCCGAATGGACGAACAAGGAAGAAGCATTAACAGTTTTGAAAAGCAAAGCTAATTTCGGCAAGCGTTCGGTTTTTATTGACGCGCTCGAAACCGCGACAAAGTTTTTGCAAAAAAATCCGCTCGAAAACCGGCATCTCGTTCTTATCACGGACGGCACAGACACTTTTAACAAACTTTCCGAAAGAGATGCGGCAATGAAAAATCTTCTTGCGACCAGCATCAATGTGCATATTATCAGTTACACACAGCTTGAACGCGCCGACATCGAACCGCGCACCAAAGGCATTTCAAATACGCCGCCGCCAAAGGCATTACCCGACGAAGTAGCCGCGCAGATGCCGAATGGAGTCCGCGATTTGAACAGGGCAACCCGCATTCTGACGATTAACACGGATAGAGCGTTTTTGCGAAAAATGCGCAAAAGAAAACAGGATTTGATTGACAGTGAAAAATATCTCGCCGCGCTTGCCAAAGACACCAACGGCGAATTTATTCTGCCCGAAACAAAACAGGAAATGCTTGACAAAACCGCATTGGTTGCACAGATTATTGATTCAAGCTATGTTATCACTTATACGCCGAAACACCCGTTGATTGATTCTCAGACAGGCGAAGTCCGCAACATTGACGTTACATCGCGCCGCCCGAATCTGCTTGTCCAAGCACACCGAAAACTTGTAGTGATAAAGTGATAAGTGATAACTAAACAAATCAATTTTTCACTTATCACTTATCACTTTTTAAAACGCTTGAGCAAAGCGGAAATGAAGTTGTCCTTGATGCAGTTGATAGATGGCGTTGGTTCCGTTCGGCTGTGGAATTAAAAATCTCGGCGGATTGAGCAAATAGCCATAATCAACAGCAAATTCGCCGCCAATCGGCGTTTTGATTCGCAAACCTAAACCAACCGTATTTGACCACAACGTCCGCAAATTTTGGCGGAAAACATCACCGGCTGGAATATCTTCACGCGGTTTGAAAATATCGCTGACGCGCCGGAAAACATTGCCGCCGTCATAAAATGGAACGACTCGAACAAGGTCTGTAACCGGAATTCGCGCTTCGAGATTGACAATCGCCAGCGCATTGCCGCCGAATGGAACTGTAAAAGGGCTTAGAAAAACCGGTTCGCCGCTGCTGTTGCGGAAAAGTCCCTGCGGAACAATTACGACGCGCGGTCCCGCGCCTTCATATTCAAAGCCTCTGAGAGTTGTCGAACCGCCCGCGAAGAATCTTTCGCTAATCGGCAAACTACTGTTTAAATCGGGAAACTGTGTTGAGTTAAAACTTTCATTTCTAGAAAACACGCTTGCCAAACCGAGAATGGCGCGTCCGGCAAAAGTCGTGTTTTTAAGTTTGGAAAATGTGAAATAAGTGTTGTAAGAACCTTGGAATTTATGAAATCCAGTGTTCGCGCCCAGAAACGGAGCAGAAAGATTATATTCGGCGGTGATGTAATTGCCGCGCGTCGGGTCGCTCGGGCTGTAACGGCACGGGTCGCCCGGCACGCCCCTCTGAATAAGTTCAATGAAGGTGTATTTGATATTACAGTTTTGCCGCGTGTCATAAACAAAGTTTGCGCCAAAACCGGAAATACGAACTTTTGCGTCCGGGCGCAACAAATCCTTCACCAGCAAACTTTCAAAATTAAACAGACGGACATCTTCATAACGATAGCGCACAAACAAAAAACTGCGTTTCTTGACGCTGATGGTGCGGCTGGTTTCCGCTGCAATCGTCAGCCGGTTTATCGTCGGGTCGCCCGTGCTGTCGCCGAATTGGTCAATCGGATTGCCTTCTTCGTCAACTCTTTGAACAATTCCAAAAGTTCCCTGGTCAAAAGTGGAACGGAAAAAGCGCGTTACAGTCGAATCGCGCTGATATTGCGCCGTGAAGGTCAAAGGCGAATAACGATTTTTACCGTCGGGCAGAAAGCGCGGATTGAGATAATCAATCTGCACGAGTTGCTGCAAACGGCTGGCGCGAATCCGTGCGCCGCCCTGCTGGAGTTTCCCAAAAAGATTGAAATGGCGAATATCAACAAACCCGTTTGCGCCGATGTCGGTTGAATATCCGCCGCCGTATGTAATAAGACGCGGCTTTTGTTCCTCGACGTTGATAATTATGTCAGATAAACGCCCGTTTCCGTCCGCCGTTTCTCCGGCAGGCTGCGGTTTGATTTCGACAAGATTGAAGGCATCGGTGGCGTAAAGATTTTGTTCGCTGGCGAAAATATCGGTTGCCCGCAAAACATCGCCGCTTTTCAAATTAAGGGCTTTCAAGATAGCGTCGCGCTTGGTCATTTCATTGCCGTTTATCAAAATACGGTTGATGAAAACTTTTTTACCTTCGTTTTCGAGATTGTAAATGAGCTTTACTCTTTCTTCTTGAGCATCTTCGGGTTCGTTCAGTTCGACTATTGAATAACTTACCTTCGCGTCGTAATAACCTTCTTCCGAATAAAACTTTGAAAGTTCCTTGACACCGTTACGCGCCCGCGCCCGCGAAAAGTTTTTACCCGCCAAATCAGGCAGTTTTGCCAGCAAAGCCGCATCAGGAAAAGACGTATTTCCGGTAATTTCAACATCGGCGATGGTCGTCGGAATGCCCTCGTCAACCACAAAAGTGATAATTAAATCTTCGCCGTTAAGCGCGACACCTTGCTGGACGGTAACTTCATTTCTACGGTAACCGAGTTCACGCAACACGGATTTAATTGCAAGGCGGTCTTCTTCCAAAGTTTCGGTGCTTGTGTAACCGCGACCGTAACCGAAAAACGGAATAAAACCGAGCGCGTTTGCTTCCTGTGATTCAAGAATTCCTTGAATATCTTCAGTTGTAAATTTGTCAGTGCCTTCGAGGCGAATATCAACCAACTTTAGACGGCGGTTGAGGTCAGCCCGATACATAACGTCAACCACGCGGTCTTGTAAAGCCGCGCCGCTTAAAGCCTCGCAAATAACGTCCGTCTCGTTTTGCGTCGCGCTGGCTTCGTCTGCGGTAAATTCCGGTTTAACCGAACAAATTGCTTTAACATTGGCAAAGAAATACCCTTTTTCCTGAAAATAATTTCTAAGTCGCCTTTCGCCTTCGACAATCGCCGCGTAATCAAGCGTTCCTTCGCGTCTGATGGTTAAAAGTTGAGTTAATTTTTTATCGCCGATTTTTAAATCTCCCGCGTCAACCGTAACATTGACGACTGCGCCGACGGCTCCGACTAACTCGATACTTATCGTGTTTTTATCGCTGTCATAAACCACGCGCGGCTCTTCGAGTTCGGGAGCAATAAATTTTTGTTCGCGCAGGGCTTTGCGAATAGCGGCGATGTCTTCCGTTAAAAGTTCCCGCGAATAAGGTTCGCCCGGTTTTAATTTTAATTTCTGACGGACTTTTGTTTCGTCAAAACCTTCGATATCAATTTTAAAGTTTTCAACTTTTGCCTGCGTATTCGGGATAACATTAAAAGTAACGGCGACTTCGGTTTCACTGCTTAACGGCTGCTGGCTGTATGTAACTTCGGCTTTATAATATCCGCGCTCGCGCAGGTAAGCCAAAATCACATCGGCGTTATTGCGAAGCGTCTGTTCGGTGATGGAAGTTCCCGGATTGAGCAGATTTAACTTTAAAAGCAATTCCTGTTCGGTTACAGGTTTGCCGACCGTATTGCCGATGTTGATATTAACCTTTCCCGCCTTGGTTTTTCGCTTGATGATAAAGCGCAAGTTAACGCCGTTTTGCCCGGCATCGCTGGCGACAACAGAAGCGGAAACAATAGTGTCTGTTTTATAAAGTGCTTCTACAGCATCGCGCACCTTGACGGTTGAATAAGTTGTGCCGAGAGCGTTTCGCGCCAGAAGGCGATATTGTTCGACGGCGGAAACATCGCTGTCTGTGCCTTCAAAAGCTATCTCAACATCGGTAATCGGTCGGTCTTCAAATTTGTTTTGCGCCTGAGCGGTGAGCAGTAAGCAGTAAGCAGTAAGCAGTAAAAAGAACAAGATACGGAAAACGGAAAACGGAAAACGGGAAATATATGTTTTTGCATTTTCCGTTTTCCATTTTCCATTTTCCATTTGTTTGCTTTGTATCCTCTGTGGTGAAAAATTCATTAAAATCTCTTTCGCAAACGAACCTCAAAATTAAAAACATTATTATTTCGCGTAACATTGCTAAGCGAGCGTTGTTCATACTGCGCGACAAACGACAGGCGGTTCGACACGCGATATTCGAGTGCTAAAACCTGATTCTGGTCTTCCGAAAGATTGGTCGAATAAGTAATTAAAAGGTTTCGGTTAATCTGTCTGCCCACCGTCAGACGCGCCGAAGGATTCAGGCGTTGACCGGAAATATTCGGGTTAATCTCAAATCGGTTCAAACCGAAAAGCCTGTCGGTCGCGCGGCTCAAAGGATTATTGATAAGTTCGTCGGTTAAAATTTCCGCCGCCGTGTTGATGCCTGATTGCGCCAGCGTCGGAATTCCCGTGCCGGTATTTGCCAAATCGCCCGTTGTAATAAGCGAGATAATATCGGCTTGCGGCAACGCCGGACTTGAACGCACCGTCGCATTGAGAGTTTCGGTATTGGTCAGTTCCCCGACCAGACTGACGATAACCTGATAACCTTTGATTTCGGTTTCGGCTTGTAGATTAATATACGGTTCGATGTTTGTATTCGGCGGAAACTCCAACACGCCGCGCTGAACTTCATAACGCTCTTTGCGGAATAAAATCGTTCCGCTGTTAGCGGTAACTCTGCCGGAAATCTGCGGAAATTCGGTATCTCCGGTTACGCGCAGCGAAAGCGAAGCAGTCAAATCAGCCAAATTATTGCGAACAATCAACGCATCGCGCCCTTCAAGCCGTATGTCAAGTTTCGGCACGCCCAAAAATGAAGAAGACGCGGTGTTTGACCCGGACGAACTTGCCGACAAAGAACCTTCACGCCGTCCGCTGATGAAATCGGCTAAATCAATATCCTTATTATAAATACTGCGTTTGGCGTAAATCGTTCCTGAAATGAGCGTGTTCATTTCGCCGTTGATGCGGTTTCCGCTGATTTCAATTTCAGCATCGCCCGTTGTAATAAAATCGGGCGGCAGCGGCGCGGTAAAATTATTTCCGCGCACATCGAGCCGAAATCCCTGCAATTCTAAACCACTCAGCAACGCACCGCCGGAAGCCGTAACTCTGCCGCCGCCTAAAAATCCGCTCAACTGGTCAATCTGCGCTTGATTTGATGTGAACAAAATGCGTCCTTTTATGCGATTGAGAGTCAGGCGTTCAGAGCCGATAAAAGTTGCCACCGAAGCATTATCAAGTTCCGCCGAACCATTGAGCCGCGCCGTTCTATTAACTCCGGTCAAGCGAACTGAAACATCGGCGATTCCGGCAAAAAATGTGTTTTTTGAAAGTGCGTTAAAAATGCGGAGATTTACCTTTCCGTCAATCGCCAGATTATTGATGCCGTCGGCGGTTAACGCTTTTGTGCCGCTGACGACGATATTCGTGCCGCCGCCCGCAAATTTCGCGTTGTCAACAATAATTTCCTTCATATTAAACCGCACGGAAACCGGCTCGGTAGCGATTAACGGCGTTTCGTCAATCTGTAAAGCAAGTTGGCTAAACATCGCCGAGCCGCTTAAATTATCGGTTGTAAAACCACGTTTTCCGCTCGCGTCAATGCCGGAAAGATTGCCTTCCAAAACAACTCTACCCGTCGCCTGACCTGAAATATCAACTCCTTCCGGCTGAATAAGCGCGATAAGCGGCGCAAGCTGCGTATTGTTAAATGTAGTTTCCGCCCGAAACGGCAAATTCTCGTCGGCAAAATTGACGCTCGCATTGAGAACTTGCGGCTGTCCTTGAAAATTAACGGTTACATTGGCATTAAGCTGCTGATTTTCGGTTTGTCCGGCAAATGTTACTTCACCGAGCGCGTTGTCATTGATAACAACATTGCGTCCCGCGCCGCTAAAATTGATGTCGTAAGTTTTGGAATCCGAACCGATGCCCGTCGCTTTGGCTTGCAAATCGATTGTGCCGTTAATATTTGAAATATCAATGCCGCTTGGCAGAAATGGGCGAATCCGCGCAACCTGAATATCTTTGCCGACAACATCGAAATTAAACGCCGCCGAATCGGTGTTGTAAGTTCCGTTTGCCCGCAAAAAACCGTCGCCGAAACGCGCCTGAAAATTTTCGAGATTGACTAAATTGCCTTGAAAATTCGCTTTCGCATCGAAACCGTCAAACGGCTGTCCGTTGATTGTGCCTCTGCCCGATGAAATATTCGCTTCGCCCTGTAAATTATTGGGTATTCCGCTGACGTTTATCATGCCGGAAGTCTGCGCCTGAAAATCCTGAAGCTGCGCGGGCAAAATGTCAACCGGCAAAGCGGCGAGCAAATTTCCCGTATTGACATTGTTTAATGTCGCTTGAACGGAAATGTTATTTGCGCCGATGCGCGGAACATTGACGTTAAAGGCGAGATTTCCGCCGTCGCGTTCCTGCAATTTGCCGTCGCTCAGTTCGATGACATCGGGCGAAACCAAAACATTTGTCGAAAGCGAGCCTAAATCGCGCCCGCGCAGAATGAGCGAATCGAGCGAAGCGCGTCCGTCAAGCGTCGGATTACTCAGATTTCCCGTCAGCTTGCCGTTAAAATTAAGGTTTCCCGCAAGCTGCGCCTGGTAATTGTCGAACTGCGCTTCGAGTTCGGGCGAGATGTTCAAAACCCTTAATATCCGGTCAATTTCGCTGGCATCAGCTGAATTCAGCGCGATGTTTAAGTTTGAATTGTTCCCGTTCAAATCAAATTGTCCGGTAACATTAAGCCCAGTTTTTTCCGTATTCAAATCGGCGTAATCAACATTAAAAAGTCCGTTATTTGCAGTTAATCCGAGTTTTCCGCTGACCGGCACAAGTCCGCGTTCCGTCGTTCCGGCGTTGGCGGCAAAATCAGCGGTTACAGTTCCGCTTGCCGTTTTGAAATTCGTTCCCGCGAAAGTCAAATTGACGTTTCCGGTTGTTTTTCCTTCAATCGGCACGACTTGTCCGCCTTGCAGCGCAAGTAGTTTCGATAAATCGAGATTGGAAAATTGAGCATCAACCTGCGAGCGTTTGCGGTCATTCAAAGCAATCACGGCATCGCCGTTAATACTGCCGTCCATCACTTCAGCCGTCAGATTATTGAGCGCAATCTGGTCGTTTTCCGCAACCACCGAAGCCCGCGCCGCGCCGAGTTTGACGCTTCCCAAAACGCCGCCGCCCAAACTCATATCAAGACTTGCGCGGTAACGTCCCGAAGGTTCAAGCACAAAAACAGGTTTGTAAAGTTTGACGTTTTCGAGATTTCCGCCTTCCGGCACGGCTGATTCGCTGAGCACAACATTTCCCGCGTTAATGTCGTTTGACCGCGCTTCGATTCTTCCCTGTTTGATTGTCAAACGAAGTCCCGCAACATTAATACTTCCCAAAGTTGCCGCGTCGGTTTCAATCTTGGCAACTTTTGCATTATCGGCATAAACTTCCGTCGTATTTCCGGCAATCTGCGCGTTCACGCCCGAAGCCTGAAAACTGCCGACCTGCGTGCTTCCTGCGTTCAATCCGTCGGCTTGAACATTTTTCGCCGTAACATTTGTCGTGCCGTTATTGGCGGCAATGGTTACATCGCTTGCCGCTAAATCATTGACTTTTCCGTCTTTCGTCCGCAGATTGTCCGCCCGCAAGTTGTTGATTTGTGCAGTGGTTTTATCGCCGCGCTGTGTCGCCTTCACGCCGCTTGCCGTAACGCCGTTAAGCTCTGTTCCTTCGAGTTTTACAGAACCTGCCCGCGCATTCGGCAGAGTTACATTTGTTACACCGTTAGCGGAATTGATTTTGACGTTATTTGCCTGCAATGATTGAATATCGGCATCAGTTGAAGCAAAACTGCGCGAACGCATATTGCCTAAAGTCGCATCAAATTGTCCGTCTTCATATTCGGCAGCCGCGTCGGAGATATAAAGTCCGGCGATTGTTCCCAAAGGCGATTTTGCCGCCGCCGCCTGCAATTCGCCAAACCATTTGAAATCCGTTCCCGTGCCGCGAATATTTCCGATAAGCTGCAATGTGTCAATACGAAAATCTTCAAACGTGAGAAGTTCGGCAACCGCTTTGCCGTTGGCTTCATACATCGAATTTTCGCCCGCCACCGTCGCCGCGATATTCAAGCCTTTCAAACGAATATTGTCCGCCGCCAGCGCGTCCGATTGGATTTCGCCTTCAATGCGATATTTGTCGCCTTCGCCCGTAACCGTTCCGCTGAAATTCGCCGCGCCGCGCAACGCCGTTCCGAGCGGCAAGACATTGGAAGTCTGCGTCAAATCAACGGTTGAATTAATTTTCAGATTATATTTTAGCGATTCCCAATCGGTAATCGTGCCGCTCAAAGTTGATTCGCCAATCGGCGAAGTCAGTTTTAACGTGCTGATTTCCGCGCCTTCGTCGCTTGCGATGCCGCTGGCGCGAATGTCTATCGGCTCAACCACGTTTTCGTCATAAACAAAGTTTGAATCAGTTGAAGTAAAATCAAACTTATAACGCTTTTCTTCATCGGGAACATCGTAATTTTCGGGTTCGAGAAATAATTGAACATTTTTGGCATCTGCGGAAATTTTGCGCTGAACGTCGCCAAAATGCACCAAGCCGTTTTTGAGCGAAAACTTTGTGGAAGAATAAGTGAAATTTACTCTTGAGCCTTCTTCGTCTTGAACAAAATTGAGATTGGAAAAGTTCGAGTTTCCGTTTTCATCAAATTTTACCCAAACTTCCGCGCCGTCAATATCGGTTGTGTCAATGCTGATGTCGCGGCTCAATTGCCAGGCATAAAGGTCTTTAACGGTCAAACCGAGTTCGGCTTCTTTAATAAAAAAGAGTTTTTCGCCCGTAACTTTGTCGTTAAAAGTCGCGTTTTTGAGTTCTAACTGCAAGGGCGAAACGGTTACGCGAAAAACATCGGCATCAAAGACAACACCGATGTCCGCCATTTTTGTAACAAATTGCTCTTTAATATAATTGTCGAAAACGCCGTAACGGTAAGAAACCGTAATGAGAAGCGCAAGTCCAACTGCAAGAAGTGCAACAATTCCAAGCGCGATTACTCCGTTTCGGCGCGTGAAAAATCTGCGCGGCAAATTTTCGTGCGCGGATTCTTCCACCTCGTTTCCCTGCGGTTTGAGGTCTTCGGTTTCTTCTATTTGTTTTTCGTTTTCTTCAGAC